>CAZYDB010000041.1:11871-20601 GCA_964645995.1 uncultured Roseivirgaceae bacterium | reverse complement strand
TAGTACGGTTGCGGCCGGTCCTTTCAATACGGTGATCGATTCGATATCGTTGGGATTCAGGTCGATCGCCCGGTTGGACACGTCAACACCATCAACACCCGGGTTACCCCCTGAGTTGTCTACAGGTACTCCGTCAACAACAAATAACGGTGAGTTCCCAAGCGAAACAGAGGTATTCCCCCTGATCCTGATCGATGAAGATGCCCCCGGAGAACCGGCAGAACTGTAAACGAATACACCGGCAGCTTTCTGGTTCAACGCATTGACCAGGTTGGGCTCGAGGGTGTTTTCAATTTCTTCGGAACCGACACTCTGGATTGAATAACCCAGCGTGGCCCGGTCACTTTCAATACCAACAGCGGTTACAACCACTTCTGTCAGTTGCTTGATATCGGCGGTCATCACCATATCAATGACTGACTGTGACCCGATCCTGACTTCCTCGGTCGCCAGACCAATAAAAGAAAAGACCAGAGTACCTCCTTCAGCAGGAACATTTAATTTGTAGTTCCCGTCAATGTCCGTCACAGTACCTACAGTGGTACCCTTCAGGATAACGTTAACACCTGGTATAGGCGTGCCGGTTTCTTCACCGGTAACCTTACCAGAGACTGTCCTCTCCTGTGCAAATACATTTGTCACAAGAAAGGCGACAATCGCCATACTCAAAAGTAAAAATCTCTTCATAACGTAAAGGTTAAGGTTAATAAAGATACGTTGACTAAAATTCACCCAAACTTAGAACAATTTATTATCAAATAAAAAAACACAATATAATTTTTTCAATTTTTAGCGTTTTTAAGAAAATTATTGAAAAATTAATCTTTACCACCTGTTTTGGGTGATATACATTAAGTTTTTTTTACCATATCATTAAAATTTTTGAAATTTCGATCATGGTTACTAATTGAATAATTGTATTATTTTGATCATAATTTTAATTATTCCAGCAAATAAGGGGTTGAAGTAGCAATTTTTTTATTATTTTAAATTTCAGGGGGTGGTAACCCTGTTGCCCGGGGAACAAAAAGGGTAAATTTTGTATTATTTCAAGTCGTTTAGATATCTTTAATCAGGAATTCTATGCGTCTGTTCCTGCTGCGGTTCTCTTCGGTATCATTTACAAATGCCGGATTGTCCTGCCCGAATCCCCTGTAATCCAGCCGATCATTCGTAATGCCATGGGCTAAGAGATAATCATAGACCGCCTGGGCCCTCCTTATTGACAGGTCCATATTATAGGTCGCTGAGCCTGTGTTATCCGTATGCCCCTGGATCTCAATTTTCATATCCGGATATTGATTCATATACTCGATCACCTTCTGCAATTCCGTGATCGATTTCTCTTTCAAGTCATATTTATCGGTATCAAAGAAAATATTATTAAGGGTAGTAATTGCCCCTGCCCTGGTCTTTTTCAGGTAAAAATCCATCTGAATCGGCTCATAACTGCTTCCCTTCGGGAGATCGAAATTCCTGCTTTCGAAAATATATCCCCGTTTATCCACATATAGGGCATATTCACTGCCCTCCGTCAGCACCATGGTATAACCGCCAAAAATAGAATCCGAAAATATTTTTGAGACCCTCTCATTATCGTTAACATCCATCAGTTCCACACTTGCCTTCAGTGGCTCTTCCGATTCAGCATCACGGATAGTACCTTTCACATAATAACTCCTGTTAGTTACGGAAATATCGACCGGTATATCGAAATAATAGATCTTACTGACCGGAAAACCATGCTGATCCCATGAATCGAGTGAATAATAACCACGCTGTCCGTTGGCAGTCACGAATAAGGATACCTGATCATTGGAAGTATTTACCGGGTATCCGAGGTTCTTTGGCGCTGACCATTCCCCGTTCATATACTCGGCCGAATAAAGGTCGAAACCACCAAAACCCAGTAAGCCTTTAGAGGCAAAATATAAGGTCTGCCCGTTCACATGGATATACGGTGACACATCATCCTCAGCGGTATTGATCGAAGGGCCGAGATTTACGGAAGGTTGCCAGCGGCCTTTCTCGTCGGTATAACTCATCCAGATATCACGGTTGCCCTGTCCGCCGGCCCTTTCCGAAACGAAATACAGACGGCGGCCATCTGCCGAAAGGGAGGGCTGAGAATCCCATGCCCCGGAATTGATATTTTCACCCATATTTACCGGGCGGCTCCAGTCATTACCCTCCCGGTAACTGATAAACAGGTCACAACTACCGAAGGTACGCCTTCCCATACAGGAGGTGAAGATCAGTATCTTGCCATCCGCTGAAATGCTGCAAGTGCCTTCGTTATACCTGGTATTGATCATCGGGCTGATAGGCTGAGGCGTACTCCATTCCCCGGCCGCTTTTCTTCTGGAAAGGTATATGTCCTCATCAAATTGAGGATGCTGACCTTCCCGCCGGGTATATATGATAATTGTCTCGTCAGCAGTAAGGACCGGAAAATACTGCAACGGCCCTGAATTAATGACCTCAGGCAACATTACAGGGTCAAAATCAACGGGGTTACTGATCCCTTCCCTGGCAAACTGCACATTTTCGGCAAGCCGACGCGCTTCGGGAACGATCTGTGGATTAGCGGTAGGGAAGGAGAGAAATTGATCCAGGTATTTCAATGCGAGGTCATAATCCTCCAGCAGGTAACAGGCTTCACCCAATGAATAATAAACATTCTTGTACCGTGACGGATCTCTGGCATAAGTCAGGACAGCCTGTAAATGCGTTTTCTGATCGGCAATCCTGTTCATCAGCTTAAAGCAAAAGGCTGACTGAAGATGCGCTTCGATAAAGGCTTCGTCCTTTTCGAGGGCCTGGTTCAAAGCCTGTACTGCCTCGAGCAATTGTCTGCGGGCAATATAATCGGTGGCCATTTCATAATACTGGATCGCTTTTTTCGATTTCGTAGTATATTCCTGCTTTTGAGCAATGACATCAGACCCGGCCAATACCATAATAACAATAAATATATAAGCAATTTCTTTCATGCAAATCAGGGAATATTCATAAACTTATGTATTTGAAGTGATATTTCCCATTCCGGATGCTTTTTTACATACTCCGTAATCGCCGGCATCATCGTTTCCTGCCTGCTCCATTCAGGCTGAAGGAATAATTTACAGGATGACCTGACTTTTTCCCGGAATGTCTCTGCCCATTTAAAATCACTCCTGTTATATATTATAACTTTCAGTTCATTTGCTTTATTGTAGATATCCTCCGCCGGCTCTTTGAATTTTTTTGGTGAAAAGCAGATCCAGTCCCAAGCCCCTGTTACGGAATAAACGCCGGAGGTTTCGATATGCGTTTTAAATCCTGCTTGCCGCAAGGCTTTTGTCAAACCGCTCAGATCATACATCAATGGCTCCCCGCCTGTAACCACAGCAATCCGGCAGGGATATTGCCCGGCCTTTTCAACGATCGCGGCCGGTTTCACCACAGGATAATCGGAAGCATCCCAGGACTCCTTTACATCACACCAGGAACACCCCACATCACACCCCGCCAGCCGGATAAAATAAGCGGCCTTACCCTGATGAAAACCTTCTCCCTGGATGGTGTAAAAGGCCTCCATTAAAGGCAGTGGTCGATCCATCCTTCTATCGCTTAATTAAAGATCAGTTTCTGTGCTGCCAGCAGCGTGTTATGCAGAAGGGCAGCCCTTGTCATCGGACCCACGCCGCCGGGCACGGGGGTAATATAACTGGCTTTAGGTTCCACCTCTTCAAAATTAACATCTCCTTTCAAGGCATATCCTCTTTTCTTACTTGCGTCAGGCACCCTGCTGATACCCACGTCAATAACTACAGCGCCCTCTTTCACCATGTCGCCGGTCAGAAACCCCGGCTTGCCAAGGGCGGCAATAACGATATCGGCTTCCCTGGAATAGGCCTTTATATCTCTGGTGCGGCTGTGGCAAAGGGTTACGGTACAGTTTCCGAAATCTGCTTTTCTGGATAAGAGAATGCTGACCGGCGTGCCGACGATATCACTTCTTCCGATCACAACGCAACGCTTACCGGAAGTTTCAATGCCATAACGCTGAATGAGCTGGACAATACCAAAAGGGGTGGCCGAGATATAGGCAGGCAGCGACTTGACCAGCCGCCCCACATTTACCGGATGGAATCCGTCGACATCCTTTTCAGGTCTTATCTGCTCAGTGACTTTCTGTGCTGAAATATGGTCAGGCAGTGGTAATTGCACGATATAACCATCGATATCATCATCTTCATTAAGCTCGTCGACTACCCGCAGAAGATCGGCTTCGCTCATGTCTGCTTCAAATTTTTTCAGCGTCGAGGTAAACCCAACCTGCCGGCAGTCATTAACCTTCCCGTTGACATAGGCCTGGCTGGCGGCATCTTCACCAACCAGCACGGCGGCAAGGTGTGGGATCTTTCCGCCCTGTTTTTTGATTTCCCCGACTTTCTGAGCGATCTCATCGCGAATGATCTGTGATGTGGCTTTGCCATCAATAATTATTGCCATGATCTATAAATATTGGTTATTCCAGTTTCAAAACAGCCATGAATGCCTCCTGCGGTATTTCCACATTACCAACGCTCCGCATTCTTTTCTTTCCTTTTTTCTGCTTTTCAAGCAGTTTTCGTTTTCTTGTAATATCACCTCCGTAACATTTGGCCGTTACATTCTTGCGCATTGCCTTCACCGACTCCCTGGCAATCACCTTATTGCCTATAGCAGCCTGGATGGCAATCTCGAACATCTGCCGGGGAATTAGCGACCTTAATTTCTCACAAAGTTTTTTGCCCCATTCATAAGCCTTATCACGATGGACAATAGCGGAGAGGGCATCCACCTTATCACCATTTAACATGATATCGAGACGCACCATCGTTGAAGGCTGATAACCGATCAATTCGTAGTCAAGAGAAGCATAACCGCGGGACAAGGTCTTTAGCCGGTCATAAAAATCAAAAACGATCTCAGCCAGTGGTAACTCAAAGGAAAGCTCCACACGGTCAGCCGTCAGGTAAACCTGGTTCTTGATTACGCCCCTTTTATCCATACAAAGGGAGATAATATTACCTATATAATCCGATTTGGTGATGATCTGTGCCCTGATATAAGGTTCTTCAATATGGCTTAACGTAGTAGGTTCCGGCATATGAGAAGGCGCATGGACCTCTACCACCTCATCAGTGGTCAATATGGCCCTATATTGTACGGAAGGAACGGTAGTGATCACCGTCATGTCGAATTCCCTTTCCAGCCTTTCCTGTACGATCTCCATATGCAACATACCCAGGAAACCGCATCTGAATCCAAATCCAAGCGCTGCAGAGGTTTCAGGCTCCCAAACCAGGGAGGCATCATTAAGCTGAAGTTTCTCCATAGAATTGCGTAATTCCTCAAATTCGGAGGTCTCGACAGGATAGATACCCGCAAAAACCATGGGTTTGACATTCTCAAATCCCTTGATCGCCTCCTTTGCAGGATGAGCGACTTGTGTGATCGTATCCCCCACCTTAACTTCACGGGCAACTTTGATGCCTGAGATCAGATACCCTACGTTGCCGGCGGAAAGTTTTTCCCTGGGGAAATGTTTGATCTTTAAAATACCGATCTCATCTGCCTCATACATACGCCCCGTATTCATGAATTTCACATGGTCGCCTTTCCTGATCGTACCGTTCAATACCCTGAAAATAACCTCCACGCCACGGTAGGAATTATACACGGAATCAAATATCATGGCCTGTAGTGGCGCCTCCGGGTCACCCTTCGGTGGGGGTATACGGCTGACGATCGCTTCAAGGATGTCTTCAACACCCGTACCCTGCTTGGCGCTGGCATAAATGATCTCTTCCCGGTCTATGGCCAGCAGGTCTACGATCTGATCAGCCACCTCGTCCGGCATGGCGCCAGGCAGGTCGATCTTATTCAATACAGGGATAATCTGCAGATCGTGCTCCAGCGCCAGGTACAAGTTGGAAATTGTCTGGGCTTCGATACCCTGGGAGGCATCCACTACTAAAAGAGCCCCTTCGCAGGCAGCGATAGATCTCGATACTTCATAGGAGAAATCAACATGTCCCGGTGTGTCGATCAGGTTAAGCACATAGGCATTCCCATCAAGTTCATGTTCCATCTGAATAGCATGACTTTTGATAGTGATCCCCCGCTCACGCTCCAGATCCATACTGTCCAGAAGTTGCTCCTGCATGTCCCGGTCACTTACCGTATGGGTGAATTGAAGTAGCCGGTCGGCAAGGGTGCTCTTTCCATGGTCTATATGGGCAATAATACAGAAATTCCTGTAATTCTTCATTTGCAACAATATAACTGTTGATCGTATACTCTATCCGGTGTCAAAGGTAGTAAGACAAAATTACTTTAATATGAATACATGGAACCTGAACGGTATTTTTTTTGATTTTTTATTTAAGAAAGGTCTTTTTAACAGAATTGTGAAATATTTATTTACATAATACAATTTTTACCGCAATTTTGGCAAATTGATCCTACAAATCCTTAAAAAATGAAATTTCATCATATCCTTATCTTTGTTTTATCCCTGCTGATAGCCGGCCAGGCAAGAGGTCAGAAAGCCGGCCGTAAAAAAGAAATAAATCTTATTTCATTCGATACGGCATTATATCATGGGATGCAATGGCGAAATATCGGTCCCTTCCGTGGCGGCCGTTCCGCGGCCGTTACCGGTGTCCGTGGCCAGAGGGACCTTTTCTATTTCGGATCTACCGGAGGAGGTGTCTGGGAAACTGAAAATGGAGGCCAGTCCTGGGTCAACATCTCCGACGGTTATTTCGGAGGATCTGTTGGCGCCGTTTCCGTCAGTGAATACGATCCCAATGTGATCTATGTTGGAGGTGGAGAGAAGACCCTTCGTGGCAACGTATCCTATGGCTACGGTTTCTGGAAATCCGTCGATGCCGGCAAGACATGGAAGCAGACCGGACTCGAAGACTCCCGTCATATCTCCCGTATCAGGATCCATCCCAAAGATCCGGACATCGTCTATGCTGCTGTGATCGGGGATATTTACAAACCGGACCGGACCCGCGGCGTCTTCCGGTCGACGGATGGCGGCTCAAGCTGGGAACAGGTCCTTTATGTAAACGATCAGGCCGGGGCCGTCGATCTGATCATCGACCCCGTCAACCCGAGGATCCTCTATGCAGGCACCTGGCGCGTCAGGCGAACGCCCTACAGCTTCGAAAGTGGTGGTGAAGGATCAGGCCTGTGGAAGAGTGTCGATGGAGGAGAAAACTGGGAGAACCTGACAGAGAATAAAGGAATGCCCCGGGGACCCCTGGGTATCGTGGGCGTCACCGTCTCCCCGGTTAACCATGACAGAATCTGGGCCATAATAGAAGCGCAGGAGGGTGGCGTCTTCCGGTCGGATGATGCAGGTAAAACATGGATAAGGACCAATGAAGACCGGAGCTTGCGACAGAGAGCCTGGTACTATTCAAGGATATATGCGGACACCAAGGATATCGACAAGGTATATGTGATGAATGTCGCCTATCACGTTTCAAAAGACGGCGGTCGATCGTTTAAGGCCTTCTCCGCGCCACATGGCGATCATCACGACCTCTGGATTGATCCTGATGATAACCAGCGCATGATCATCGGGGATGATGGAGGGGCCCAGGTCACCTTTGATGGCGGCCGGCATTGGTCTACCTACCACAACCAGCCAACAGCCCAGTTCTACAGGGTGACTACCGACGACCATTTTCCCTACCGGATCTATGGTGCACAACAGGATAATTCTACCATCAGGATACTCCATCGTACCGAAGGTGGTTCGATAGGAGAAGAAGCCTGGGAACCTACGGCGGGGGGTGAGAGCGCCCATATCGCCGTCGACCCGGACAATAATGATATTGTCTACGGCGGTAGTTACGGCGGCTTTCTGATGAGGCTCAACCATGCGAACAACCAGGTGCGCCTGATCAATGTATGGCCTGATAACCCAATGGGCCATGGAGCAGAAGGGATGAAATACAGGTTCCAATGGAACTATCCGGTATTTTTCAGCCCGCATAATAGTAATAAATTATATGCCGCCTCCAACCATCTTCATGTGTCCTATGATGAGGGACAACACTGGGAGGTGATCAGCCCGGACCTGACCACCAATACCGCCGGGAAGACAGGCCCCTCCGGAGGACCCATCACCAAAGATAATACCGGGGTGGAGTACTATTGCACCGTCTTCGCTGCCGTGGAATCACAGCATGAGGAAGGGGTGCTCTGGACAGGGTCCGATGATGGCCTCGTTTACCTCACCCGCGATGGAGGCAACAACTGGAAAGAAGTCACCCCTCCCCGGATGCCTGAATGGATCATGGTGAATAGCCTTGAAATAGACCCCTTCAATCCTGGCGGGGTATATGTGGCGGCAACCATGTATAAATCAGGTGATTACCGACCTTACCTTTACCATACCAGTGATTACGGGCAAACCTGGACTACGATTACCGACGGTATTGATGAGGGGCACTTCACAAGAGTCGTCAAGGCCTGCTCTATTGTGGTACCGAAAGCGGCATGTATATCTCCTTTGATGATGGCTTCAACTGGCAACCCTGGCAGCTTAACCTGCCCATCGTGCCAATAACCGACCTGGCCGTCAAGGATAATAACCTGATCGCAGCCACTCAGGGCAGGAGTTTCTGGATCATTGATGACCTGACACCACTGCACCTGATGGAAGAAGGGATGGCCGGA
>CAZYDB010000041.1:0-11861 GCA_964645995.1 uncultured Roseivirgaceae bacterium | reverse complement strand
ATCTGTTCACCCCACTGCCGGCTTACAGGATAAACGGACTTCAGCGCGGGAATTCGAATACAGAGGGCACTAACCACCCGGGAGGTGTCCTGATCAATTTCTACCTGGCTTCTGCCCCGGACAGTACTACTGAAGTTAAGATCAGGATAATGGATGAAAACAGGGATCTGATCAGTACCTTTGACAGCAAGGCCAACAATGACAAAGAAAAATTAAATGTGAAAAAGGGATTCAACCAGTTTTCCTGGAATATGCGTTATAAAGATGCTCAAAAACCGGATGAAATGATCCTCTGGGCCGCCAACCTGCAGGGTCCAAAGGCTCTACCGGGAGAATATAAGGCCCGGTTGGTGGTGAATGGTGACTCCATGGAAACAGACTTCACAATACTTAAAGACCCCAGAACCGGGTCTTCAGATAAAGAACTCAAAACACAATTTGACTTTCTCCTGGAGGTGCGGGATAAAGTAAATCAAACGCATGAAGCTATTCAAAGCATCCGGAACGCCAGGGATCAAATGGATCAACTGAAAGGAAAACTGGAAGGAAAGGAGGAATTTACTGCTCTTCTGGGTCAGATCGATACCTTATCCCGCAATTTAAGCGATGTCGAGAAAACTCTTTATCAGACAAGGAATAAAAGCAATCAGGACCCCCTGAATTTCCCGATCCGGCTGAACAACAAACTGGCCCACCTGATGTGGCTCAGCAATATCGGTGATTTTGAACCCACCGATCAGGCGCTGGCCTTCAAGGAGGAAGTGACTGCTGAGATCGATCAGGCGCTGGACTTTTTGTCTGACATACTCAACACCGATATACCTGCCCTTAATGAAGCAGTAAAAGAGGCGGATATAGATGCGATAATGATTGATTAATACTTTAGGAACGATGGAAAGAGGATGCGGCGGGCAGATGTGGCCGCCAAGCGGTCTTTGTCGTAATAAGGTGATCGCAAATAACTCTTTCGCCCTAAAAATAATCGCTGAGTGTGCCAAACATCATAAATGTCCCGCTTCATCCCCATCCGGGATGTACTGACCCAGCACGTACTTGATAAGCCTGATTGGTATGACAGTATATTCGGGACGGCGGTCAAGTTCGGAATCAAGCTCATTCAGCCCTCTTTCAAGAAGGAAGATCTCCAGGAGATTATTCAGGTTCTCCCGGTCGGCGGGAATAAAAGCTTCTCCGTCAACATGAGCCAAATAAGACTTCACCAGGAATCCGCTGATATAATGGAACCACCGTAAAGAATATTTTTCATCATACTGGTTATTGATAGCGGTAATCTGTGCTGTACGATGAATTGAGTAAATAAGGACAGCCAAATCCCTGAGGGCAGATTTTTTCACTTTTTTGGAATGATACGAGAAGGAAAGGTCGCCTTCAAAACCAATAATGGTAAAATCATTGCCGGTAAACAAGATCCTTGACAGGTGATAATGACCATGGATCCTGATTTTCATGCAATCCAGTTTCTTCCTGGCTATCTGCTTGAAACTGGCACCCAGTTTATCTTCAAACTGGAAGAAGTCAAGCACTTCCTTCCGTACATCCGGCGTAAAAGCCCCGATTTTTTTTTCGAGCTTTTTGATGGTTGTCCGGATCAGTGTCTTCAACCCGCTATACAAAGACTTCTGGTAATGAAGGGTAAACTCTTCGTATTTAAAATCAGGATTATCCTGAGCATAGGCCAGTATTTTATGCATTTCAGCCGTTCGCTGCCCCAGGAGCATAACATGCTCCAGATAAGCGCCTCCCAGGATCTTCTGCCCTTCAAGGGTTAGTTCATCAAAGGAAGCCGGGGTCTTCATCGAACCTTTCAGTTTCGGAAGTCTTCCCTTCGGTCCGAAAGAGGTCATCTTTTCATAATACCGCTGAAACCCGTCAGCAAAATACTCCTTCACAGAAACGGCACCGGGCACATACTGCTGGCTGATCCCAAGCGTGGCAGGGAAAGACTTTGGCTTGATGAACTCTATCGCTCCGTAGTAATCAGGTACCTGGCTGAATTTGAGCTTTTCCGAAAGGAACCTGGAAATTTCGACATCACGACTGGAGCTGTAATCGATCTGCCGGTAGAGTTTAAGCACTAACTTATTGCCGTAAACAATTACCGAATGCCTTTCATCAGAATCAATAAGCTTGGAAGATTCGAGTTCTCCTTCATCCTCTTTAACAAGCTTTTTTAAAGCTGAAGTCGAATAAAACTGTATCCTGCTGTTCTCCATATCCAGCCTTTTCTTCCTGATCAACATGTCAAGCAGATAAAACCTGAACTGGTCATTATATATCGGATCATACATCACCCCTGCCTTATCTCCTATTTGCACCCGGCAAATGATGCTCGTGGGATAATGCTCGATCAACTCCCGTTCCTGTACTTCGGCAGCAAAGGCAATGGGCAGGAGATAAAACTGAGCAAGCCCTTCAAAGTAATCGACTTCAATTAAAAGCAGATTATAGTTCTCTCCCCGGTAAGAAATGTTGATATTCTCCTGGATACTTACGGACTCTATCCCTTTTTTATTACCGGCAAACCACCGCCTCTTGGTGATATAAGAAGGGAAGATTTTGGTTTCCAGCATGTCCCGTTTCTTGTTTTTGAAAAGCTGATCCCATTTATTTACGTGGACCAGTATCGAGAAATCTATTGGCTCATCAAGCAGTATTTTGTCCCGGCTTTTCTTCAATTCAAACCAGAAATAGCCGTGTGGTCCCAGCGTGAGGACATATGGAGGTTTCTGGATGACAGGAAAAACGTTGCGGCTGAATACCTCCAACGGGAGATATCCCTCAAATTCTTCAAGGTCGAGTTCAACGGCCTGTGCAAACCTGGACAGATTTACGACCACCAGTATCTTTTCATTTTTGTATTCCCGCACAAAGGCCAGGATCTTTCTATTGGCAGGTTCCAGGAACCGGATAATCCCCCGTCCAAAAGCCTTGTACCTTTTCCTCATCCTGATCACCCGCTTCATCCACCAAAGGAGAGAATTAGTATTGATCAGTTGGTTTTCAACATTGACACTATCGTATTTATACTCCGGGTCAATAATCACAGGAAGATAAAGTTGCTGGGGGTTTGCCCTTGAAAAACCGGCATTGCGCCCGGGATCCCATTGCATTGGTGTACGCACACCATCTCTGTCGCCCAGGTAATGATTGTCACCCATACCAATTTCGTCGCCATAATAGATCACTGGCGTACCAGGCAATGAAAACAACAAGATATTCATCAACTCCACCTTGTTCCTGTTATTCTCAAGAAGGGGCGCCAGTCTTTTTCGAATACCCAGGTTAATCCGGGCCAGCGGGTCCTTGGTATATACCTTATACATATAATCCCTTTCCTCATCCGTCACCATTTCCAGGGTCAGCTCGTCATGATTCCTTAGAAAAGTAGCCCACTGACAATTTTCAGGGATGTCAGGAGTCTGATCGATGATCTCAATGATCGGGTAACGGTCTTCCATATTCAAAGCCATGAACATCCGTGGCATCAATGGAAAATGATAGTTCATATGGCATTCATCACCATCGCCGAAATAAGCGGCTGAATCTTCCGGCCACATATTGGCTTCTGCGAGAAATACTACATTCTTAAACTTTCTGTCTACCACCTCCCTGAGTTTCTTCAGGAATTCATGCGTCTGCGGCAGATTCTCATTATTGGTGCCCTCCGCCTCAAAAAGATAGGGAATGGCATCCAGCCTGAACCCGTCAACCCCCATCCTGCACCAGAAATCAATGATCTTGAAAACTTCCTGCTGGACTTTCGGATTATCAAAATTCAGATCAGGCTGATGGGAGAAGAACCTATGCCAGAAATAAGCCTGTGCTTCTCCATCCCAGGTCCAGTTAGAAGTTTCATAATCGGTAAAAATAATCCTGGTATCATGGTATTTCTCCGGTGTATCGGACCATACATAATAATCCCGGTAGGCAGATCCGGGCAGCGAGATGCGGGCACGCTGAAACCACTCATGCTCATCCGAAGTGTGATTCAGCACTAATTCGGTGATCACACGCAGTCCTCTTTTATGCGCTTCCTTCAGAAAACGCTTGAAATCCTTAATAGCGCCATAAGAAGGGTTGATGTTGTAGTAATCCGCGATGTCATATCCATCATCACGCTGTGGCGAAGGATAAAAAGGCAACAACCAAATAGTCGTTACCCCCAACTCCTCAAGATAATCAAGTTTATCGATCAACCCGGGGAAATCGCCAATACCATCATTATTCTTATCAAAAAAAGCTTTGATGTGCAATTCATAAATGATGGCATCCTTATACCATGTCAATTCTTCACTGATAAATTGTTTTTTCTCCCGGATCATGTAACACAGTCTATAAGTTTTTGATATCGGCTAAGATAAATAATCAAATATAAAAATTTCCAAAATGGCAAATAAAAACAGGTTGATTACCGCTGCTAATACCCCAGAATTTTCAACATCGATTTATAACTCTGCTCTTTGGCAAACAACCGGGTGTTGATCTCCCCGTCTTCATCCCGGTCGATCACCACATGCTTGGGCGCCGGGATCAGGCAATGCTGTAATCCACCGAAACCACCCAAAGTTTCCTGGTAAGCCCCCGTATTGAAAAAACCAATATATTGCGGCCTGTCTTTATTGAATTTCGGGAGATATATTGCATTGGAATGCTTTTCTGAATTGTAATAATCATCACTGTCACAGGTAAGCCCCCCCAGGAATACCCGCTCATATTCATCATCCCAATTATTTACCGGAAGCATTACAAACCGCTTGTTGATCGCCCATGAGTCCGGCAATGTGGTCATAAAGGAACCGTCGATCATGTTCCAGGCCTCCCTGTCATTCTGCTTCTTCTGATCAAGTACTGAAAAGAGCGTCGCCCCGCTTTCTCCGACAGTATAGCTGCCGAATTCCGTGAAGATATCCGGCTCAGGGACATTATTCGCATCGCAGGTCTGCTTGATCTGGGCAATGATCTCCTCTGCCATATATTCGTAATCATATTCAAACCCCAGCGAGTTTTTTATGGGCCAGCCGCCACCAATGTTGAGAGCATCAAGGTTTGGGCACTCCTGCTTCAACTCCACATAAACATTAACACATTTTTGTAACTCATTCCAGTAATAGGAATTATCATTGATGCCCGTATTAATAAAAAAATGAAGCATCTTCAACTCATATTTTGGATTCCCCTTGATTTTTTCCAGGTAAAAAGGAACAATATCCTTATACCCTATGCCAAGCCTTGATGTATAAAATTCAAATTTAGGCTCCTCTTCAGAAGCAATGCGAACGCCGATCTTCACCTTTTCAGTCGCTAGATCATTATAATGATCAAGTTCTTTGAAATTATCGATTACAGGTATGGTGTTTTCAAAACCAAGGTCAATAATCGATTTTATGTTCTGGATATACTGGGGCCTTTTAAAACCATTGCATATTATGTAAGTCTGCCTGTCGATCAGGTTACGTTCAAATAGATTTTCAATAATATTAAGGTCGAATCCGGAGGAAGTCTCAATATGCGACTGATTATTTACTGCCTCCTCAATGATAAATGAAAAATGGGAACTTTTTGTGCAATAGGCGAAGTGATACTCCCCCTTGTAATCAACCTTGGCCATTGCCACATTAAACAGTTTACGGGCTTTCCTGATCTGTTCTGCGATCTTGGGGAGATAGGTGAGCTTAACAGGTGTTCCGTATTGTTTGATGATTTCAATCAATGGAATACCATGAAACAAGAGATTGCCCTCCTCAACTGTAAATTCCGGTTGGGGAAAATAGAAGGTCTGTTCAATCAGGTCAATATATTTGTTCTTCATAATCTAAGTAAGACGGATTGGTGGTTATAACATGATTTAATCGAAGTGCCTGCATCATTAAATGAGTATCCGGCATTGCTGAATATTGTATATGGTTCTGCAAAACTCAAAAAAGTTTTAGTAATAAATACCGTTTTTGACAATATTTTTTATAAAAGAGTAAGCATAACTCATTTGGATTGCCATTTAGCCCATAAACTAAACGCGTTAGGATCGCTGCAGAATTATGATCCAACCAGCTTAACTACCGGCCCATAAATACCGTCATTGATCTTGAAGCCATCTTATAGATATTCCTTTTAAGCGGCCTGGAGGCCATGGGTTGGGTAAAATCATTCGGATACCTGAGGTTCGTGTCAATAATCCTGTGCCACCGGAGTCCATTAGTAAGGGCAGGAAGACTGAAGGCCAATCCATCCCAATAAGCATTTAATATGACATATAAATACTCGTTCTTTTCCGGGAAACTCAGGCTGAAGGCCAGCGACCGTGAATAATTATTCCAGTCAGGCTTATAAGGACTGGTACCATGCCAGATAAGGTGAGGCCCGCTAATACTTTCTTTCATGGTTAAGATCTTTTCCAGACAGAAAACTTCCATTCCCTGCGTGAAACCGATGAGCCCTTTCACAAAAACCTGAAGGTCATGGTTTTTTACAAGCAGGTCCCAATCGAACCATGACACTTCATTATCCTGGCAATAAGCATTATTATTGCCTCCTTGCGTTCTTCTTACCTCATCGCCCATGAGTATCATCGGGGTACCCTGTGAGAAAAACAGAATGGTGAAGAAATTTTTAATCTGCCGGATACGCAGGGCTTCGGTTTCCGGATCATCCGAGGGCCCTTCAACACCACAGTTCCAGCTGTCATTGGCATTCGACCCATCACGGTTGGCTTCCCGGTTGGTTTCATTTCTTTTATCGTGAAAACTTACCAGGTCGTTCATGGTAAACCCGTCGTGACAGGTAATGAAATGAATACTCCTGTTGGGTTCACGATCCGGGTCCGGATAAATATCCGGGCTGCCCAGTATCCTCGAAGCAATTTTTCTGACTAAACCCTTATCCCCTTTTACAAACCTGCGGATATCATCCCGGTAATGTCCATTCCACTCCGCCCATTTATCGCCAATAAAGGAACCTACCTGGTACAGTCCCGAGGCATCCCAGGCCTCAGCGATGATCTTGCAGTTAGCCAGTACCGGATCGGATTCTATCTCCCAGAGAATTGGTGGATTTTTCAGGGGCTCTCCATTTTCATCCCTTGAAAGGACTGACGCCAGGTCGAACCGGAAGCCATCGACATGCATCTCGGAAGCCCAATACCTGAGACTGTCCATGATCATCCTCCTTACGATGGAATGATTCGCATTCAGGGTATTCCCGCAACCGGTATAATCAAGATATTCACTGCGTCCGTGGTTCAACAGATAATACGCTTTGTTCTCAAAACCTTTGAAGCTGTAGGTAGGGCCATCCGCCCCGCCCTCGGCCGTATGATTAAATACAACATCCAGGATAACTTCGATGCCGGCACGGTGAAAGGCCTTCACCATATCCCTGAATTCCCTGACCAACGCCAGTGGTTCCCTTGCGTATCCATATCCATTGTGCGGGGCGAAAAAACCGATAGGTGTATAACCCCAGTAATTCGTCAGACCGTCAGGGGCATCCTGTTCATCGAACTGGTGGACCGGCATCAACTCCACAGCCGTCACACCCATCTGCTGCAGATACGGTATTTTTTCGATCAGACCGGCATAGGTTCCCCGTTTCTCAGCCGTTACACCTGAAGAAGGATGCCTGGTAAACCCTTTAACATGTAATTCATAAATAACAGAAGTGGAAAAAGGTATATTCAATGGCTCATCACCCTCCCAGTCATAATCATTGGAAGGAATAACGGCACACTTAAGGGCCTGGGCACAATTATCGCCAGGACCAATAGCTGCCTTCCTCGAAAAACCGGCCGGCGTAATCACCGCCTTGGCATAAGGATCTATCAATACCTTCTCTGCATTGTGCCGGTACCCTTTGACAGGATCATAAGGGCCATGCACCCTGAAGGCATAAAGCTGTCCCGGCTCCAGCCCGAGGACCAGAACATGCCAGTAATAAAAGGTGCGGTGGATGCGCGGATCAAGCGTGATTATATCAGAGGGTGAAGTATCGTCGGCATGGTCGAACAAAAGCAACTCCACAGAAGTGGCATTCTTGGAGAAAACGCTGAAATTAACACCATTAGATTGTACGGACGCACCAAGTGGAAACGTTTTACCCGGAAGAAAATCGTAGGTCATAATTCTTGTGATAACATAACGCGGCTATGGGTCTGACCAATAATCAATCGTAAATTTAAGCGAATTTTTGTAATTAATATCATTCGTCAATAAAGAATGATCCTGAAAAGGACCAAAGTTAAGTCTGGTAGCATTGGCTGGAAAAGGTAAGGAGCTGAAGATCACATTAATCCCATTGATGGTGCGTATCCGGCAGATTATTCCCGGTCAGTTTTTTAATGGGGTTTCCATCAGGATGGCATTATAGGTATTCCAGAAATCGTGGTCTGAAGCAATATCTACCCGGTGCAAAGGAACGGCTTTATTGATCGTTTTATCTTTGGGAACCGGTTCAAAATCAGGATAATGAATGTCCGTAACAAAAAACTCCCGGTATTGATAGACCTCAGCAATCTCCCGGCCGGTGAATATCTTGAAATAATTCACATATGAGATATATTTAAGGAATAGCTTGTCCTGATATTCCCTGTATTCAAGATTGAGCTCATACCATTTTTTCTTATCCCCGAATTTTGAAACATAATAATTATAATTGAATCTGAGAATGGCATGGTCCTTTACCCGTATATAAATTTCCCCGTCGGCCTGCACATGATGATACCTGAATAACTCATTGGGCTTGAACTTCAGGACATAAACCTCTTCATCATTAAAATACGTGTAATAGGCGATATCGAACTGGTAATTACTATTGTAGAAATTATTAAACTCCCCAATGAAAGGCACACTCTCAAATCGATTGCGGACCGGGTTATGATATCGCATGTTGGAAAACTCATTGCCCCAGAAAAATGGCGAAACACCTTCGAGAAGCACTTTTAATGTGTCATCTTTAGCCTTATGAAGGTAGGTCTTATAATTTTCAATATATGGGTCGTTATAGCGCAACTGGTTGATCCGGATCCTTGAATTGGCTTCATTGGAATTAATTCCATTATCCTGAATGGTAAAAGCTCCTTCCAGGAAACTAATATATTCATTATTTTTTTTAAGATAATCACGATAGTACCCATCCAGAAGATAGGACTTGCGGGCATAATTTCTGGGGATGCTGTTGATAGCCTTTTCAAGTACTCTTTTTCCTGTTATGGCATCATCCGATATGATCACTTCCTGAAGAACACTTATCTCCTGCGACAGGTTAATGATCAATGGATCGATCCCGAGCAGTTGTTCGATCTCTTTCCTGAAAGTCTTATACCCTATTGAGGAAATGCATATTGAATCATGGAGGTAATAAGGAGGAATTTTTATTTCAAATTCTCCATTGACATTAGATACGGTACCAATCGCTTTTCCACATATACCGATATGCGAAAAGCTTACTCCCTCTCCACTTTCCTTGTCAATCACCCTTCCTGTAATGATTAAATTTTTCTGGCTAAAACCTGACAGGGAAATAAAGAAGAGGAGTAGAAATAAAAGAACCCTCTTCATATAACCGCAAAAGTACTTCAAAATCAACTTTATAGAAAATTTTAGTACCTTGTATTTGATTTTCCGCATCTAAAAAACATTAAAAGCAAGATCTTTGCCAACATGGTATACTCGACTCCATATGAGGCATTAAACAAAGTCTGGGGTTATCATAATTTCAGGCCTCTTCAGTCTGATATCATCCAAAATGTGCTGGATGGCATGAATACGGTGGCTATTCTTCCTACCGGGGGAGGCAAATCACTCTGTTTCCAGGTCCCGGCACTTTGTCTGGAAGGTATATGTATCGTCGTCACTCCTATTATTGCCCTGATGAAGGACCAGGTAGAGCAATTGAAAAAACTGGGGGTCAGAGCCACCGCGGTGTATTCTGGAATGTCCAATAAGGAAATCGACATTACCCTGGATAACTGTGTCCTGAACCAGGTAAAATTTCTATACGTATCGCCGGAACGGCTGAAGTCCGATCTGTTTATTGAACGGGCGAAAAGGATGAATGTAAGTCTCCTGGCTATTGATGAAGCCCATTGTATTTCCGAATGGGGATATGATTTCAGGCCTTCCTATCTGGAGATCAATATATTCAGGCAATATGTGGCGGAAGCTCGGCTGATCGCTCTTACAGCTACGGCCACCCCCCTGGTAGTGAAAGACATAATCCATCAGCTGGACATTGAGCCGGAACACAAGGTCTTCATTCAGTCGTTTGCCCGCGCTAACCTCTCCTTTATCATCAGAAAAGCGGAGGATAAAGTGGCGCAGCTTCATAATATTCTGAAAAAGGCAGAAGGCTCTGGAATTATTTATGCCCGTACACGTAAAAGAACAAAGGAAATTGTAGAATTTCTCCTGAGGAAAGGGATTTCCGCAGATTATTATCATGCCGGACTGAGCCACAATGAAAGAAATACAAAGCAACAATCATGGATGACCAACAGATTTCGCATTATGGTGGCCACCAATGCCTTTGGCATGGGGATCAATAAACCGGATGTACGCATCGTCATCCATGTAGACCCGCCTGATAACCTGGAATCCTACTATCAGGAAGCCGGAAGAGCAGGAAGGGATGGCAAAAAAGCGTATGCCGTGATGATATATCATGAAAAAGATAAGGATGACTTGATCAACCGGGTGAAAATGGCTACTCCTGAGCCGAACTATATCAGAAGGGTATACCAGTCGCTTGCCAATTATTATAAGATAGCAGTGGGCAGCAGTCTTTTTGCGAGCTATGATTTCGACCTCCGGGAATTTGCCGGAACGTATCAACTGGAATATCTGGAGGTATTTCATGCCTTGAAAAAACTGGAGGAACAGGGTTTTATTCAACTGACGGAAAGTTTCTATCATCCATCCAGTGTGATGATACCGATTAGTCATGAAGAACTGTATAAATTTGAAGTGGCCAACAGCAGATATGAGCCCCTGATCAAAGGACTTCTGCGGCAGTATGGAGGGGAGTTGTATGCTAATTTTATCACGATATCAGAAAAAAGAATAGCATCGGCAATCAGAACCTCTACGAAGGATGTGGAAGGGAAGCTTGATCAACTGGCCGGGCAGGATATCATCATCTATCATAAAACCAGGGACAAACCCCAGGTCACCTTCACCACCCCCCGCTATGATGCCGGCAAACTGCCACTGGATACTGCCTTTCTGAGGGAAAAAAGAGAAGCAGACCTGGATAAAGCCCGTTCTATCAATCAGTACATTACCCAGGATCAGATATGCCGCTCCGTATTTATCAGACATTATTTTGGAGAACAATCAGCCGGCGCCTGCGGTATTTGCGATATCTGCGTGGAAAAGAAGGCCGGTAAACTGACGATAAAAGATCTGGATCTGATCAGAACAACCCTTCTGGAAAGTCTTTCGGGACAACCGGGCACAGTGAATCAACTGACTGAAAGGATCGGCGGACATAAAAAGGAGATCCTGCTGCAGGTATTACAGGAACTTATGGATAATGAAGAAGTCTATTACGATGAGAGAGGGTGGCTCTTTGCAACGGATAACCCCTGATCCGGAAATGTTTTTACCGTTCAGATAGCGGAAACATTACCGGATACCACCAAACTACTGACCACTAGTAACTGACCACTGACCACTGGTAACTGACAACTGACCACTGACAACTGACAACTGACCACTGACAACTGACAACTGACCACTGACCACTGGTAACTGACAACTGACAACTGACAACTGACAACTGACAACTGACCACTGGTAACTGACAACTGACAACTGACCACTGGTAACTGACAACTGACAACTGACCACTGG
>CAZYDB010000040.1:0-20674 GCA_964645995.1 uncultured Roseivirgaceae bacterium | reverse complement strand
GCAAACTTTTGGAGAGACGCCCATCCTCCATCTTCCATCCTCCATCTTCCATCCTCCATCTTCCATTTACAGCGTGCACCCTTATTCAGTCTTTGGGCAAATGGGTTGAAGGATAGCCGGGTAGCCGGTTAAATGAGGAGATTGAATTTTTAACACAATTAATTCATATGTTTTTAAAATCATTTTTTATTGTCCATTTTTTATACGTTCTCCGGAATAATCATAAAAGATTATGGAATCCGTTTCCGGGGGGATATACATCGTTATAGCATTTTGAGAGAGGAAAGAATGGCCATGATAGAATTCGATTTTTTTCCTGTACGATTTAGTATAAAGGATTGCGGAGGATGTTCCCGGCTTAATCATTTCCGCTTTATTTTTATGATTTATTTTAAATACCTTTAAACTATCCTGGTTTTGGGAAGCGAGGAATAACGTTTCCTGTGCTGACAAAGGAAGTCGGGCAAGGCTTTTACCGTCTCCGGGAACAAAAAATCCGCTTTTCGGATAATTTAGGGTTTCCCATCCATTTTCACCTGTATTTTTAAGCACCAATCCATTAAACGCATCATACCTTCCCCAGTAGGGGTTATTTCCAAAATCATTACCAGTCATAATGATATCCGTCAATCCGTCTTCATCGATATCATGGGCTATTATTCCATATACAGGGGCAAACTGAACCGGATCGGGTAATCTTTTCAGGTCAAAACGGCCATTACCAAGATTTTCAATATAGGAAGTACTAAGGGTTGTGGTATTAATACGGTATGAATTCAACCGTTCTGATTCATTGAACACTTTTTCAAATGTCGTTTTGCCATAATCGGCATAGGTAGGGAAGCGGTCTTTGAATACCGGAACCTGCTTCAGCAGGTCATCAGGAGCATGGACGGGATAGAGGTCTTTATCGTTATTCTGATCGGCAAAATATCGGCCGATAATAATATCTGATTTTCCATTATTATCATAATCATCGGCATAGGCAATTACAGGTTCATTGAGGGATGCTTTATACATGGCATTTTCACCAAGATTCCCCACTACATAATCGATGTCTCCGTCATTATCAAAATCATTTCCGGTGATACTTTTCCACCACCCGGTAAATTGAGCGATACCGGTATTATTGGTGATATTTACAAATTTGTTTCCCCGGTTTTCAAAGAAAGTAACCGGCATCCATTCACCAACAACAATAAGGTCTGTCTTATGGTCATTATTAAAATCAGTCCATAGGGCATCCATTACCAAACCGAACTCGTTCAGTTCCGGGCACAATTTCGATGTGGCATCACGGAAAGCAATATTACCCTTTTCAGAGATGTTCTCGAGAATATAGCTGCTTACAGGCATAGGATAGTTACCCGGCTCAAGCCTGCCTCCGATGAACAGGTCCAGATCACCATCCTGATCGTAATCGGCAGCTTTAACACAGGAACCACTAACCAGGAAGGGGGGTAGGGCCTCTTCCAGTCTCGTGAAATTGCCTTTGCCGTCATTTTCATAGATCCTGTCCGAATAACCTTTCTCACTCAGCGGTTGTTCATAACTGCCACTGACGATATATAGGTCCAGATCACCATCATTATCTGCATCGAATAGAAGGGTGCCAAGATCCTCCTGGTTTTTTTTATGATCTGTTTCAAAGTACCGCTCTGAAAAAATTCCGTTATCCTGGATAAAGAAGGTTCCTCCAATTCCCAGAGAACCTCCAAGGAAAAAATCCAGCTTATCATCACCGTTTATATCGCCGACTGATATTGATGGACCATACTGCGAAAACTGATGGGGAATGGTTAATTGAATATTGAAATCAATAAAAACAATATCAGAATGCTTAAACTGTACCTGAAGGGAATCAGAAACTTCTTTAAAAAACAGGGCCGGTTCAGATCTCTTAAAATTAACCGGTCTTCCATTACTTTTGTATTCTATGTTTATCACCTGGTTGGAAGCCGTTTCGCCAATTACTTTTTTTGTATTATCGGGCCAGATAACAACTATTGAGTCGGCGGAGTCATGGTTGCCCAGTCCAAAATGAATGAAAGGTTCCACGGATGAAGTGTATCCGCGATAAGGGGAAAATTCAAGAAACTGTTTGCTGCCTTTATGCCATACAGTGATCCTGCTGCCGATTCCGGCAGGATTCGCCTCAGGGCCTTTAAGTTTTATACGAAGGTAACTTGCGGGTTGATTACCCAACTCTATGAGGTTATTACGATATACGAAAGCTTCGCTATTGATATTATTGGTGACGATATCAAGGTCTCCATCATTATCAAGGTCAACGAATGCAGCTCCGTTTGAAAAAGAAGGCTCGCCCAGTCCCCATTCTTCCGTTTTCTTTTCAAAGGAAATACCATCGAGATTTCGATAAAGGAAATTGGGCACTTTTGTTTCGGGGATCGTTTCAAGTAATTGTTTTTTGTTGAAGGACATATTCCTCTGGTAGCGAATCGCACCAAAATCCATATCCGTGACATCCTTGGGGAACCCATTACTGATAAAAAGATCTTTCAGGCCATCATTATCCAGGTCGGCAAAAAGAGGGGCCCAACTCCAGTAAGTAGCGAATATACCTGCATAAAGGCCTATCTCACTGAAGGTATGGTTTCCATGAATATCAGCGCCATTGTTTAATTGAAGTACATTACGGATATATTGATGCTCATAGCCAAAATTCTGATTCATCACATAATCATTATATTTTGTAGGCAGCATTGTGCTTTTCATATGCTGAACATCCTCCGGCACCATATCCAGTGCAAAAATATCGGGTAAACCATCATTGTTGATATCAGCCACATCATGTCCCATGGCCGAATGATTCTGATGTTTCAAATAATCCCTGACTCTATTGGAAAAAGACCCATCCTGGTTATTGATCAGCAGAACATCATTGGTCATGTAATCATTGGTGATATAGAGATCCTTCCATCCATCCTGATTAAAATCCTGCACACTGATGCCCAGGCCATACCCCTCATAGTACAGGTTTGCCTCCCGTGTGGCATTTGAAAAAGTTCCATCCCCATTGTTTTTGTAGATCCTGTCATTACTGGGCGAAGAACCATTATTCATTTTTACCCGGTACTTATTAGGGGAAATTGTTTCTACCTGATTGGTCAGCACATAAAGATCAAGGTCGCTATCATTGTCATAATCAAAAAACACGCCCTGAATAGAAAAGCCTTCATCGGCGATCCCATATTCTTCGGCACTTTCAACAAAAACGGGAACGCCTGTTTCGTCAAGACCCTGGTTGATGAAGAGAAGGTTTCCCCGTTTGCCTTCATTATACACGGAAGCACAAACATATATATCCTGCCAGCCGTCCGCATTGATATCAACAACTGAAACACCCGTACACCATTTTTCTTCTGCCTCAATACCGGCTGTTTCTGACACATCCTGGAATTTGAAATTTCCTTTATTCAAATACAGTTTGTTTTTAACCACGTTCCCACTGAAGAAAATATCGGGTAGGTTGTCGTTGTTGAAATCTCCTATACCCACACCTCCGCCATTATAAATGTATTCGAAGGTCAGAATATTAAAAAAATCATTTGCATTGATGGTATTATTAAAATCTATACCTGTTTTCGAAGATGGAATAGTTTCAAATAAGGTTTCCGGATCATTCCGGCAACCGAACAGGCAATAGATTAGTAATGATATTATAATAATAGCTGAATTTCTCATAATGGATGCGCATGAATTCTCCTCTAACCGGATGCAAAAATAACCAATTAGCACAACTCAAACGGTGTTTTCCACAAATTCTGATTTTAAAAAAATGGGCATAGTGACAATCCTCCTTCTTAAGGGCGGGGATAATTTATAACTTTTCCTGCCTGGCAGAGGGACGGAAATCCTTCCAGAGTCACAACCGTCTCTTTGGTAATCCGGGAAACGGCCATTCTGAAGGGTGATTTTTATGAATATTGCTGCTTGATTCTTTACTGGCATGCTATACGAAAGTATACGTGAAGTTAGCATTCAATTGCCTGGGTTTGATGAGAAATACTGCCTATATTTTTGCCTATCCCATGCTCATCAAGGGATGTATTTATCCGGTGGCATCAAATATCCGGTTAGAAGGGGCTTTTGACCCCAAATACAAAACCGGACTCACCCGCTTTGTTGAGGGAATATTCAAGCCGGAAGACTACATCATAAAAGGTAACCACATCTAACCCGAAACCACCCCCATAGATGAGTTGATTAGTAAAAACCGTGTTTAATATATTGTTGTCATAGCCATTCACATAGCCCAGGTCAAAATAGGACTTCAGATAAAGTGCCAGGTGAAATTTGCTGAATTGCCTGGCAGATAGAATGTTCCTGATATCTGACTCTGTCTGAAAGAGTAGTTTCCTCAGCGTATACTGATTTTGTATAAAATAGGGCCCTTCAATAACATATAACTCATAACCCCGTAACGTAAAACGCCCGATGCCCATAGCATTCTGCAGGTTGTAAGGCTGATTCTGAGGAAGGTAGATTGACCCGCCGGCGCCGGCTGTAAAATAAAAATGTTTTCCCAAGTCAAAGAATTTATTGTAAAGTGCAGAAATTCCGGCAAGGTTAACCTGGTTAAATATACCTACCCCGATCTTTTCGATCCGCCCCGAAAAATAGGAGCCGGATAAAGGATAAGCTTTAATATCCCTTTTATCATGAATATAAGAATAGTACATTCTGAAATATTCCTGCTTTGTTCCATTACTGAAATAATTTGGATTCAGGTCAAGGATCGTGTCGTTCACTATCGTATTATAATAACTGGCTCCAAATGAATGAAACGAATAGAGGGATTTCCGGTAAGTAGTTGACAGGCCACCACTGTATTGTTCCCGGAGCCATTGTTCTGAATCAAGGAACCTGTATTTGTGATCTACCGTCCGGTAGTTAATGTTTTTATTCAATCTGTAATCGAATACCAGGTTCAATCCGATTTTCTGATTTCTATCCATATATGGAAAGGAATAGGCTACCTGTATTTTCTTTGTAAACCCAAACTGACCGGTCAGTTTGAGGGTTTCATTCATTCCCCGAACGTTATACTGGTAAAGTTTAAGGCCCCATTCTATCCTGCCAAGGTCGTGGTCCTGGTTAACCCACCAGTCATGAAAGTTGCGATCCGCTATTTCCAGCACGGGTATCGGGAAGAAATACCATCTTTCCGTGACTCTAACGATTATATCATATTCATCCCCTTCGATCTGTACAAGTGATATATTAACAGAAAGAAACAGCCTGCTGTTAAATATATTATCTTCATTACGCTTAATTCTCCTGTTGATATCATGGGAGGATATTTTATCTCCGTCGGTGAAGTCCATTTCACGGCGGATGATCTGTTCCCGGGTTCGCCGGTTTCCTACGATGAAGATCCGGTCTATAGTGAGGGAGTCATACCTGGCAGTATCGACTTGAACAGCTGTGCCTCCCGGTCGTTGGGCAAAGGAAGGATGGTCCTGGATGAATAGAAACAATAAAGCCAGGAGAATAACCGGGAACAGGTAAATACGATCAGTTACGGGAATACCTTTAACTATAATATAATACAAATTGAGTTTCACCTTCCTCACCATTCAACCCTTTTGCAACGTAATAGGATACTAATCTAAACGATTTATTTTACATATTGATTATATCTATTGATCCAACTGACAATAATAAGAAGGGTAAGATATTCGTACCGGCATATTTCAATTATTTGGGATATCCTTTTTATCCAGCCTTAATATCCGGTGGTTTGTTTTGCGGCATATAGGACCGAAGTAAAATTATCGCTCCTGCTATGATTAAGGGGATACTGAGCCATTGACCCATGTTCAGGGGGATAGTAGCCTCGAACTCAACCTGGTTTTCTTTGAACAACTCGTGAAAAAAGCGTAAGCCAAAGAGGATAACAAGAAACAGGCCAAATATCCTGCCATAAGGTATTTTGTCTTTTTGCTGAAACCAAAGCCAAAGTAAAAGAAAGAAGAGAAGCAGACTGGTAAAGGCCTCATATAATTGTGAAGGGTGACGGGCAACCCCATTGGTTTTTATATTGGCCGTAAAACGCCCATCAGATCTTTTAGTAAGTGAATAGTTAAGAGGATCATTTGATTTTTCATCCACATGCATGGCAACATAAGGGTATTCTGTCAGGATATATTTAAAATGACGCTGGATATAAGCATGCAACTGGTTCTCCTGATAATTATTATTCTCAAATTCAACCTGTATATTGATGGGATATGATCTGCCCGATGCTTCTTCGCCACCCCTTTTATATATTTTCACATCTGCCACATTTTTATCGTATTCAAAGCGGTCGATAATATCGCGGGCGAAAAGTACGGCTGTGGGCGCGTCGGTAGGATGACCGATGATCTCACTATTCATGAAATTACCGGTACGGATCAGACATCCTCCCAGGGCGGCAACGATCACAATTCTGTCGATAACCCATAAAAAACGCTGCCCTTCCCTTTTTCTTTTCTTCCACACAAAATGAGGTTTGGAAAAACCGATTTTAATATAATAATTGGAGTACATCCAGATACCGATGAGGATGCCTGCTGCGGCGCCGTGACTGGCGAGGCCGCCTTTCTGTATCATAAAAATCTCCAAAGGATTGGCAAGAAAACGCAAGGGTTCATAGAAGAAGACATGACCTAGCCGGGCACCGATAATGGTAGCCACAACCATATAAATGGTAAGCGTTTCAATATCCTTATCCGGTTTGTTTTCCTTTTTAAAAATATAGATCATGATCTGCTGTCCTACAATGAATGCCACTGCGAACAAAAGGCCATACCATCGTATATTGCCAATGACGGGCCAATCCAGGCTTGGGAAAATTTCAGGATTAGCAGTCCAGATGATGTAATTCAATAAACCCATAGGTAAAAGCTATTCTTTCTGATCTTTTAATTCTTCCAGTTCTTCACGAAAAGCGCTGGAGAGGATCGGGAAACGGCACCAGGTTCTTGGGTCGACATTAAAATCGTCGAGGTGGAAGGCAGGTGCTATCCTTTCCCTTTTCCATTGATTTCTGGCCCAAAGTTGGTAAAATTTTATAATATATTGCTTTAATTTCTGATTATCTGTCAGATTTTTATTTACCAGTTGTTGGTAAACGGTGACAGGCGACAGGTGGCAATAGATGGCGAGGTGCTCGATCTCCACGAGTATTTTATAGGGCATCAGATCACTTTCATCCGACTGATCCAGTTCTTTGGGGCGTAATTCTGCTGTTGGTTTTAATTGATTGACATTTTGCAATGCGGTATAGCCCAGATGTTTCTCAGCCCATTTTAACCAATTCAGGATAAAATACTTATCGATTCCGGCAATGGGCGCCAGGCTTCCACTGGTATCCCCATCCATCGTTGCATAGCCAACATCTCCTTCACTTCGATTGGAGGTAGTCAGCAGGATGGCATCTTTGATATTGGCGAGCATCCAGATGACTGGTGAACGGGCACGAGCCTGTATGTTCTGGAGCGCAATATCGTCTTCCTGCCAGCTAAGCTTTCTGTCCAGGGCTTTTTCGATCTTGTTGATGTAGCCGCTTACTTCCTCATCGATCGCCCATTCATGATATTCAGCTCCTGTAAAGGCAGCCAAATCAGCAGCAGATTTCCTGGTCTCTTCAGATGAATTGCCAGAGGCCTGGTATACGCAGGTTAACACATTTTCGGTGATGGCCTTCCAACGCAGGTCAAAATCTTTTGATTGAAGCGGGAAATAAAGGGAAGTTTTGTTGATTGTATCGAGAAAGTCCTTTAAGCCGAGTTCCTGCAAGCCTCTTCTGACCATTTCAGTAACAAGAACAGCACAGGTGGATGAATCGGCGCCCCCGCTTAATGATAGAACATATCCCTTGCTTCTGCTTTTTCTGAGATAATCAAATAATGCCAGGGTCGTTGCCCTGATGAATTCATCATGGTGGTCAGCATTGTCAAAATTAAATGCAGCCGCAGAGCCGGAAGGGTTGTCAAAATTCACCCGGGCTGTAATCAGGTTCACCCTTTGGAAGGAAAGGTTAATATTCTGTTGTAGCAGACGACCATGCTGGGCGATCAAAATCTCTCCATCATAGATCATACGTCCTGCTTCATTGCCTAATAAATTCGCATATACATAGGTGCAGTGGAATGTTTTCGAGCTGTCAATTACCAGCTTTTTTCTACGGATAGATTTACCGATAGCAAAATGACTGGCACTAGGGTTAAGGATCAGTTGTACGCCCTTTTCCTTTAGCCGGCAAGCAGGTCTGTTGGGTCGCCAGGCATCCTCACAGACTTCGATGCCGCACAGTATACCCCTGGCCTCAAACTGATAATCCCCCAGAGGCACCTCCTCTCCATCCACCAGAATGGTGTCTAGCTTATTCTGTGGCCAGGCAGAAAACCACCTGGGCTCGTAATGAACACCATCATTGGCAAGGAATTGCTTGGCATAAATGCCCCTAACCATCGTATCTTCAATAATGCATGCCCCGTTATAGGTCTTATTATGATGCCTTACCGGCAGACCTGCAATAACGGTGATATCCCTGCAGTAGGGAGTTATCTCAGAAAGTTGTTTAAGTGCTTTTTCAGGTACCCAGTGGCTGAGAAAGAGGTCTTCACATCCATATCCGGTGATACATAATTCAGGAAGGCATAAAATGTCAACCTTGCTTTTTCTCGCCTCAGCGATTGCATGAAGAATATTCTCCAGGTTCCCTTTCCAGTCCAGGGGGGTCTGGTTTAATGCAGCACCGCCAATTGTTATAGTATTTTCCAAATTCACTTATTCTAATTTGAGAATATGACAGGTCTTTTCTGCGGCTTCCTGTTCAGCCCGTTTTTTATTAAAACCGAAGCCTTTACCAAAAGGTTTGTTATCAATGTATACCTGTGAAATAAATTCTTTATAATGTTTGTTTTCCTTTACATTCATTATCTCAAAGCGGATATCCTTATCATTTTTATGAGCCCATTCGATGATCTTGCTTTTATAATTAGGATTAATATCAACGATCTTTTCAATATCGAGATGGGGGAAGATAAGCCTTTTGAGGATTGTTTTTTTTGTGAACAAATACCCTTTATCAAGATAAATGGCTCCTATTAATGCCTCCAGAGAGTCCCCAAGCAGCGATTTATAAGCCTGGGCATGTTTTCGGTTGTTGTGATATTCGATAATCTTTTCAATCCCCAGTTTTCGTCCCAGCTGATTAAGGGATTCACGGTTCACTATCCGGGACCGGATCTCAGTAAGGAATCCTTCGTCCTTGTAAGGGTACTTTTTGAAGAGGTAATCAGCGATAATAGCACTTAAAACGGCATCACCCAGATATTCCAGTCTTTCGTTTGATTCTTTGAGACCTGAAAGACCTTCCTTGGCTACTGAACTATGTTGTGAGGCAAGTATATACAGGCTGATATTGCCCGGGCGGACACCAAAAATATTCCGGATAGATTTATAAAGCGCTTTTTCTTCAGGTGATTTTATTTTCAGGAATGGGAAAATGCTTAACCAGTAGAAAAACACTTTAAGAAATTTTCTTAAAAATAGCGGAGGTGTTATGACCTCCGAAGCCGAAAGTATTGCTTAAAGCAACCTTTACCTCCCGTTCTTGTGATTGGTTAAATGTGTAATTAATATCAGGATCCAGCTTATCATCATCTGTAAAATGATTGATTGTGGGAGGTGCGAACTGATGCTCAATGGCCAACAGGCAGGCAATCGCTTCAACGGCACCCGCTGCTCCCAGCAGGTGCCCTGTCATTGATTTGGTAGAACTAATATTCAACTTATAAGCGTGGTCACCAAAAACTTTTTTTATGGCGATCACTTCACTAATATCGCCAAGAGGTGTTGCTGTCCCATGTACGTTGATATAGTCGATTTCATCAGGGGTCATTTCAGCATCTTCAAGTGCATTTTTCATCACATTGATGGCGCCTATGCCTTCCGGGTGCGGAGCAGTGATATGATAGGCATCAGCAGACATTCCTGACCCTGCTATTTCAGCATAGATCTTAGCTCCTCTGGCCCTGGCATGTTCATATTCTTCCAGTATCAGCGCCCCGGCTCCCTCGCCCATAACAAAGCCGTCTCTGTCTTTGTCGAAGGGCCTTGAGGCGGTTTCCGGTGAATCATTTCTTTCAGAAAGCGCTTTCATGGAGCTGAAACCACCAATCCCCGAGCGAGTAATGGCGGCTTCTGATCCACCGGTGATCATCACCTTGGCTTTGCCAAGACGAATATAATTACAGGCGTCAATAATGGCGTTGGTGGCAGAGGCACAAGCCGAGACTGTTGCGAAATTGGGGCCTCTGAAACCATATTTGATTGAAAGATACCCTGCGCTGATATCCGGGATCATTTTAGGAATGAAGAAAGGATTGAACCTGGGTATTTCATTATTCTGGGCAAAAGCCAGGATCTCGTCTTCAAAAGTTTTTAGACCACCGATCCCTGCAGCCCAGATAACACAGGCCCGGTCCTTGTCCAACTTATCCAGATCCAGTGATGAATCTTCAATGGCTTCTTTTGCCGCAACCATCGCGTATTGTGTGAAAAGATCCATTTTACGGATCTCCTTACGGTCTAAGTGATCCAGAGGATCGAAATTTTTCAGTTCACAAGCGAATTTCGTCCTGAAATGAAAAATATCAAATTTAGTGATCAAAGCAGCCCCACTAACTCCTTTAGATAATCCTTCCTTGAATTCAGCCACACTATTACCGATAGGAGTTAGTGCACCGATGCCGGTTACGACTACTTTTTTAAGATCCATCAAAAAATGATGCTTTTGAAATTAAGATTTAACGTTTTCTTCCAGATATGAAATGGCCTGACCTACAGTGGAAATGTTTTCAGCCTGATCGTCAGGAATGGAAATTCCGAATTCTTTTTCAAATTCCATGATTAATTCTACAGTATCAAGGGAATCGGCTCCCAGGTCATTGGTGAAACTGGCTTCCGGTGTAACTTCCGATTCCTCCACACCTAATTTATCAACAATGATACTTTTGACTTTTTGTGATATTTCAGACATTTTCTGTTATGAGTTTTGATTTTGACTTTGCAAAGAAAGATATTTCATCGAATAATGTCAAACAATTTTTTTCAATCTTATCATTTATACAAATTTGTATTTGAAATCATTAAAATTTCATTTAATTGTTTTTTTAAGTATTATGGCAAAAAGCAGGCTTCAGGTTGACTATTCATATGATTTTGAGCTGATGGGTATTATATCCAACCTGAAAGCCTATCGTCTTGCCTGGCTATTGAATCAGAAATTAAATATTCATCTGGTCAAGCAAGGAGATATAATCCATGAATTTATTAATAATGAGCAGGTGACGATCTCAAATTACCTTTATGAAACCGAAAATGCCCAATTCAGGTTATTAAAAAACAAATCGGAAAATAAAAATTCCGGCAGATTGGCTTTCCTTTTACCAGAACTACATAAATTTGATTTCTTTATTATGAAGAAAGGTGTTCTGGATGGCCGGCAGGATGAAGGGCTTTTAAATAAGTTGCGATTAATGGAGGATATTCAGTACATAACCTTATTTACCATAGAAGATCTTAAATCCAGAGAGAACCTAATTTTTTGAAATGAAGGAATCTATTAACCGAACTAAGATTGTAGCCACTATTGGACCTGCAAGTAATTCAAAGACCACCATCAATTCATTGATCCGTTCCGGCACCAATGTATTCCGGTTGAATTTTTCTCATGGAACGCATGAGGAACATTTGAACAGGCTGCGTATTATCCGTGAGTTGAATAAGAATCTGGAAGTGCCTGTTTCAATCCTGATGGATCTTCAGGGGCCTAAGATCCGCATCGGAGAAATAGCCGGTGACAGCACGGTACTAAAGGTGGGTCAAAAGCTGGTTATTACTACCCGGCCGATGACCGGAACGAATGAAAAAATATCAACAACTTATCAGCATTTGCCTCGCGATGTTAAAAAAGGGGATATTATCCTGATCGATGATGGAAATATCGAATTACGTGTCTTAGAGAAAAATGAAATCGAGGTAGTAACCCAGGTACTTCATGGCGGTGTCTTAAAATCGAAAAAGGGCATTAATCTTCCGGATACCAATGTTTCCATACCCTCCCTGACGGAGAAGGACCGCGAAGATCTTGCCTTTGGCTTATCTCATGATATTGACTGGATTGCCTTGTCTTTTGTCAGACGCGCTGAGGATATCAGGGAATTGAGGGAGTTGATTTGTGAAAAGGGCAAGTGGACCAAGATCATTGCCAAGATAGAAAAACCTGAAGCCGTTGAAAATATTGATGAAATTATTGAGGCTTCGGATGCCTTGATGGTTGCACGGGGTGACCTGGGTGTTGAGATCCCAATGGAAGAAGTACCCTTGCTTCAGAAAAAGATCATTAAAAAATGCAATATGGCTGCCAAGCCTGTTATTGTTGCTACCCAGATGCTTGAAAGCATGATCCAGAATCCCAGGCCTACGCGCGCTGAAGCCAGTGATGTAGCCAATGCTATCCTGGATGGGGCGGATGCGGTCATGCTCAGTGCTGAAACAGCCTCCGGTAAATACCCGGCGCTGGCGGTTCGAAGCATGGCGAAGATCATCCGCTCGGTAGAAGAAAAGGTATCCGGCATCTTTAATAAGAACTATGAATATAATTCAGGATCCGAAACATTTTTAAATGATCATGTTTTGGGTACTGCCTGCCAGTTGGCACAGGATACGGAAGCGAAGGTGATAACAGGCATGACCGTTAGCGGCTATACTGCTTTTAATATCAGCAAACACAGGCCAGTGGCATCGATTGTTATTTTTACAGGAAGCAAAACCCTGCTGACGCAGTTGCCCTTGCTATGGGGCGTCAGGGCTTTTTTCTATGAGAAATTTGAATCGACCGATGATGCGCTCTATGATATCCAGGATTTCCTGATTGGTAATAACCTCATCAGTACTGGTGAGGTGTACATTACGACCGGTACAACGCCGGTGGCTTCCAGAAAACGTACTAATACGGTGCGGTTAAATATTGCCGAATGATCCTCAGGGGGAGTCTGCCGGTTATACAAACATGATTTCTTCCCTGTCTACCCGGACAGCACCGGGAGGGAATCCCTTTGGCTTGCTCACGTATTTGCTTTTTGTGAAGATCACCGGGCAATGAGGCATGTTCCTGTTCTTCGAATAATAGGCCGCCAACCCGGCCGCCCTTTCGATTACCGGTACGGGAAAGTTCTTACCTGACTGATACTTGATCAACACATGTGACCCGGTCACATCTTTTGCATGAAGCCAAAGATCTTCCTTATAACTGTAGTGCAGGGTAAGCTCATCATTGTTTTTGGCATTTCTTCCGACCAGGATAATAAAGTCCATATATTCATATTGCTTGAATTTCGGAAGTGTTTCTTTTCTGGCTTGATTTTCGGATAAGTTGTTTTCGGCAATAATTTTTTTCAATGTCTTATGATCCTCGATCAGGCCCAAAACCCTAAGGAGGTTTTTGATTTTCTCTGATGTTTCCTCCTTCTCAACAATGTTGGCATTCAGTTTTTCTATTTCAATTTTTTGATTTTTTGACTTCCGGTAGTAATTCTCTGCGTTTTTTTGCGGTGACAAGGCCGGATTGATCTTTATTTTTCTTTCCGTATCATTATAAAAATCAAAAAGCTCAACCGATGACTTATGGGGGGGGATGTGATGCAGGTTGGCCATCAGGATATCAGCTATTTGTTTATAATCAGTGCTTTCAGTGATCTCTGCATGTTTACTCCGGGTTTTTTTAAGATAATTTCCTGTTTTTTTTAATTGGAGATTCAGAATTGTGGATATCCGTTTTTTTTCTTTTTCGAGCCATCGTTTTCGCTGGCAGGACTCATAAAAAAAGCTGACGGCATCCAATGGATCATCAAATTCCGCTATGGGTTCTATTGGCGGTAACAAAGTAAACCTGATCTGTTTCCCTGACTCGTACACATAATAGTTCGGGTCATTAAGCCATTGAATCGTCTGATTGATCATATTCCATTGCGTGTCAGGGTCCGTTTCCGGGGATCCTCTTCCGTCAAGATATTTTATAATTTCCTGACCCAGAAAGGGCGCCCACTTTTTAAGGTTACGGTCGGACCGGATAAAGGCGTGCCGGGAAAGATCCGGGGTTTTATCAAGTGCTCCCAACGAGATATCGCGCTGGTCATTGAGGTTGTGTTTAAATACATCGATGCATTGATCGTTTTTGAATACCAATACATTGGAAAAGTTACCGAACAACTTAAAAAGCAGCAGGTAATTGTCCTCCAGGATAATAGAAAACGCCCTTTCATAATCAAATTGACGAACAGCCATAACCTCCCTGTCAAGGATTTCCGGGAAAAGACCGACACTGTTTTTTTTTGCCCTGGGGAAATCCCCGGCAAAACTCAGGCAGGAAAATTCAGGGTTCTGATCAGCCTTGATATAAAATTGATCATGTACTCCGTAAAATGTTATGATTAGTTCGTTTTTATTTTGCGAGAAACATGCCCCGATCTTCAGACGGGTGATCCTTTTGGAAAGCGAATAGGATAATTGTTTCAGGAAGAAATAGTTGTTATGCATAGATATCTATTAATACTGATTTGAGGATCAATTGACCTTGTCAGCTATACAGGATAAAATAATCGGATTAGATTTCTATTCTGAGCCCGTCATATGCGAGCGATATATTTTCCGGCAGTTGGCTGTTTACCTTTTCATGCCGGCCCATTCGATGACTAATATGCGTAATATAGGCTTCGCGGGGGCTTATCTTATGTATCTGATCCATGGCTTCCGCGAGTGTGAAATGCGAGACATGGGAGGTCTGTTGCAGGGCGTTGATCACCAGCACCCTGGTGCCAATTACTTTTTTCAATTCTTTTTCAGGTATGAAATTAGCATCCGTGATGTAGGTGAAATCTTTAATCCGAAAACCAAGCACAGGGAGCTGATGGTGGAATACCCGGATAGGTATGATATCAATTCCTTCTATGGAAAAGGGGGTGTCGTTTATTTCCTTCACTGTAATCCGAGGGGCCCCTCCGTATCCATTGGGTTGAAAAACATAAGAGAATTCATTCTCAAGCTGATCGATCGTATCCCGGTTGGCATATACGGGTATCGATTTGTCGTGACGAAAATTATAGCTCCTGATATCATCCATTCCTGCAATATGATCTTTATGGTGATGCGTGTAAAGGATAAAATCAAGGTCAAGTATATGCTCTCTCAGGACCTGTTGTCTGAAATCAGGGCCGGTATCAATAATAAAACTCTTTTCGTTGGCAAAGATATGGATGGATGACCTGAGCCGGTTATCCTTTTGATCTTCGGATTGACAAACTTCACAATCACAACCAATAACCGGAACGCCCTGTGAGGTACCTGTGCCCAAAAACGTTACTGTCACGATTTTGCAATCATTTTAGTTAAATCATGATAAAACTTCCGGTTTTTTTCACTGAGCTGATCCGGTTTCACATTTATCTCCTGCAGCATTTCAATGAGGCAGTTGATTTTGCCATCCAGACTGTAATATTTATTTACGATGGCGATCTTTTTGCTGTTTAACAGGCAGTACCCCGATTTAAAGTTTCCTTTCTCATACCTGAGATGATATTCGGTTTCAGAATACAGGTCTTCTAATTTATTAAGAAAATGTTTGGTATAATTAAATGTTCCCATTAATCAGCCGTATATTTTTTCACAACATTAACCAGCTCATCGAAATTAAGAGGCTTTTGTAAAAATTCATTTATTCCAAGGTCCTTATATTCCTGTTCCGATAAATTCATGGCGTTCCCGGTTATTGCAATGATAGGAATTTGCGATTTTCCCGTATCTGCCAGGTTCCTGATCTTCTTGGTGCATTCAATACCATCCATTACCGGCATGTTAATATCCATCAAGATGATGTCTATATCTTCTTTTTCAAGCAAGTCCAGTACTTGCTGCCCGTTTTTCACAGATTTGATCTCAAAATTTTGAGCAGACAATATTCTTTTTGTAATGTTCTGAATCACCGAGCTGTCTTCTGCGATAATAATTTTTTTATGAATACTCATTTTGCCTGTATTAATATTTCCTGATATTTGTTTTTAAACTCAATAAAATTCAAGTTAAGAAAATTAAGATCCTGATCTAGTGTTCTGTAGTTTTCGTTTTTCAAGTTTCTTTCAATATTTTCCGCCTGCTTGGATAGTCTTTCAACGCCTAGTGTCCCGGCATTTCCTTTTAGGGTATGGAGTTCGTTTCTTATGGCCAGGTAATCATCGGATGCCAGTGCGGTTGTGCAATTTTTGAGTTGGTTTCTTGTTTCTTCAATAAAATCAGAAAAAACTTCGTCAACCATAGCTTCACCTCCAAGGTTTTTAAGTTGGTTAACCGTTTCAATATTTACGATCCTATATTCCTGGGATTTTTTTTCATTTTCCTGTTCATTCTGCCCTTGCTGAAAATTTTCCGGATGTTCATCTCTGCTCCATTGCCTTACTTTATTGACCAGGTCATTTGCCCTAATGGGCTTGGCAATATAATCATCAAGTCCCTGCTTTAGGAATCTCTCCTTGTCTTCCTTCATGGCGTAGGCGGTCATCGCGATAATGGGGGGCAGCTTGGATAAACCCATTTCCTTGATCTTTCTGGTGGCTGTGACGCCATCCATTTCCGGCATCTGGATATCCATAAAGATCAGGTCGTAATCATTTTTCTTAACCAGTTCCAATGATCTTTTCCCATCTTCAGCCAGGTCTACCCTGCATCCGGATTTTTTAAGGATCTCACCAGCAACCTGTCTGTTGACGCCATTATCATCCACCAGCAATATATGGGGACACTCATCCTTGAAATAATCCTCTATTTGAATATCGCTTTCTACTATCTGATTCTCCACAACGATTCTTTTTTGTGTAGGCTCAGCCTCAAAGGTGAACCAGAAGCTACTGCCATGACCCAGGGTAGAAAATACACCGATTTTGCCCCCCATGAGTCTGGTCAGTTCCTTTGATATGGCAAGTCCCAGGCCTGTACCACTATAGGCCTTTGTGGTCGTTGTATCGAGTTGTCTGAATAATGCAAAAAGCTGTTTTGTGTTTTCAGGGGAGATGCCGATTCCTGAATCCGATACCGTACATTTTATCATATGTTTTCTGCCGGGCACTTTTGCTTTTTTAAGATTAAGATCAATTGAGCCTCCTCCTTCCGTGAATTTAATGGCATTGGAGACAAGGTTCGACAGGATCTGGAGCAATCGGGTTTCATTGATCATCACATATTCGGGAAGGGATTCACTGAGGTGATAATAGAGATTGATGTTTTTGGCAAGAGCCTGCTGCGAGAACAGTGCATAGGTTTTCTCCAGAACGCTTTCCAGCTTAACCGGTTCTTTTTTCAATTGCATTTTACCGGCTTCGATCTTGGACAGATCCAGGATGTCGTTAAGAATATTCAGCAGGGTTTCAGAAGATTTTTTAATTGTCCGGATGTAATGTTTCTGCTCATCCGTGATGATAGTGCCCTGTAGCAGATCGATCATGCCAATGACCCCATTCATTGGGGTACGGATCTCATGGCTCATATTGGCGAGGAACATTTCCTTTACTTTAAGCGACTTTTCTGCAATCTCCTTGGCCTGTTTGAGTTCCAAATTGGTTTCTTTGAGTTTAGTGATATCTCTGGCCACACCTTCAAGCGTTACTTTATTGATCTTGTTGTCATAAACAAGTCTTACATTACAAATAAATTGCTGGATGCCCCCTTTTTTATCAACCAGGGAAGTCTCAAAGTTTCTTACACTTTTTTCACGCACTATTTTTTTAAGAAGGTCTTTAGTCTTTTTTGAGTAGAGGTAGTAATTGGTAATATTCTTCCCAATCAATTCCATAGGATCGTAACCAAGCATATCTTTTACCGAGGGGCTCAGTAACAGGATTCTTCCCTTGAAATCACATCTGAAATATATATCCTGGAAGGATTCAAAGATATTCCTGAATTTTTCTTCACTTTCGGCGAGATCTATTGCGGATTTTTTATTTTCAGTAATGTCATAGGTAATTCCGGATATTTCTTCTACTTCTTCGGAGTCGATATAGATAGGGCTTAATACAATGCTTTTCCATGACTCTTTTCCGGTTCTCGTATGGTAGAATTTTTTTTCAAAACTCACAATTTCTCCCTGAAAAGCTTTTTCATACCGTTCCTTCCAGAAGGCATTCAGGTTTACCTGATCGATCGTAACAGAATAAGATTCATCACCTGCCGGGGCATGTGATTGTATGAAGTCAATAAATTTTTTATTCCCGGAGGTAAACTGCAGGTCTTTGTTGACCGACCAGATCATATGCGTGCCGCTTTCAAAAATAGCCTGTAACCTGGCTGCTTGTTCTTTGATTTTCTCTTCTTTTTGTTTGCGGTCAATAGCATTGGCTACCTGTCCGGATATGAATACCAGAAGGTCGAGGTCTTTTTTACTATAGGCTTTGGCATTGGTATAGCTCTGTACAGAAATAATTCCGATTACTTCACCGCCAACTTTAAGCGGAACGCCCAGCCAGACGGCCGGAATTACACCCTTTATACTAAGATTTTCTTTTTCATGAAGAGATCCAAGATCTGATTTTGTCAGGAAAAGAGGGATTTGTTTTTGTATCGCATATTCCGTGATGCCATTTTCAAATTTTCTTTGGAGAGAAGTTTCCTTTCCTTTCATTTCCCGGTCCAGAAAGAAAGGGAAATGCAGTTCTTTATGTTCTTTATCAGTTAATGCGATGTAAAAATTATCGGCATTCAGTATCTCTTTTAATTCTTTATGAATCCTGGAATAGAGAATATCAGGGTTTTCACTATTTAAGGCAAGGTTTGAAATACGATAATAGATATGCTGGGCTTTTTCAGCTCTTACCCGTTCGCTTATATCATAAAAAATACCCCGGTATTCCTTAACTTTCCCATTTTTAAAGCTGCAGTTGACACTTCCGGTAACGATGATCTTCTTCCCGGATTTGCTTTTCAGGGTGGTGTCGATCTTTGTGGATGACCGATCAGGAGTAAGACTATGAACATAATCAAGCGTTTCTTCCCTGATGGTTGTATCCAATATATCTTTCAGGGTCAGGCCCGGGATCTCTTCATCGGTATATTCCAGTTTTGTTTTCCATATTTTGTTAACGAAGAGGAAGTTGCCATCAGGGGAGAATATCTGGATAAGGTCGTTGGCATTATCAAAAAGATCCTTAAGCTGGGCATTTGATTTTTCCAGCGCCTCCCTCACTTTTCTTTTTTCAGTTATGTTTTCACCGATCAGGGTGATGGTCGGGTATTCTTCACCTTTATTATAAAATACATAAGAACTGAATCTGACGATAAATTTTTCTCTGAAAGGGCTTTTCAGACTGGCTTCGACAGTTTTTGAATAACCCTTATTGTCAAATATGTCGGTTAGCGGATTAACGGACCGTCCCTCTGAATCATAAAAGTCAATATAAGTAAATATGTCATTCCCGAATACCTCTTCTTTGGCAAGTCCCAATAATTCCAGGAAATAGGCATTTGAATAAATGATCTTATCAGGCCGTTCAATTGAAATGGCGATAAGGTCTGATTTATCAAAGGAGGAGAGCAGTTTTTTCTCAGATTCAAGCAAAGCGATTTCCAGGCTTTTCTGTTCCTCAGCAGCCTTTCTTTCACTGATATCGATGGTGGCTGCAATATAACCGGTATATTCTCCTGACTGGCTGAAAAGAGGCATGCCATTGTCAAGAACCCAACGGTAATTGCCTTTATGGTTTTTTATGCGGTAGGAAAGTTCAAATTTATTCTTTTTTCTGAAGGCAAGATCAATGGTTTCCTTCACCAACCGGTAGTCGTCATTATGAACATCCTTCATCCAGCCATAGCGCACCTCCTCCCTCAGCGTTTTTCCAGTAAACCCGAGCCATTGCCTGCTGAAATAATAGACGTGGTTGTGCTCGTCAGACATCCTGAACATAACGGGAGATTGTTCAGTCAGGGTCCGGAAGGTGCTTTCATGGTCAATCAGATGAAGTTCGGCTTCCCGCAAACGGGTAATATCGACGGATACTGATAAAAATCCGATAAAATTGCCATCCCGGTCGAACAATGGTATTCCCGACTCATAAATCCATCTGGGTTTCTTATCATGACGGATCAGCCGGTAAGAAATTTCATATTTTGAGAGTTTTCTGAATGCATTGTCAAGGGCGCCGGCAACCAATTCCCTGTCAGCCGGTAAAATATGTTTGGACCAACCACTTTTTAATTCTTCTTTGAGTTTTTTACCTGTAAACTGAAGCCATTGTTTACTGAAATAATAGAATTCATTTTTCTCATTACTCATCCTGAACAATACAGGCGCATACTGGATCATATCCGCAATAGCGGGATCCCGGCTGGCTATCTTATTGATAAAGGCGTCAGAAAGCGATTGTTCTTCAATGGGAATTTTCATTTGATAAAAACCCTTGCCTGCATTTTTAAGAATGATTTTCTTTTGAACCAATACACCATGGCTATGCTTCAATGAGAGGGTTTTTCCGGCTTGATCACCGGTTTTCAGTTCATTGATCATACTGGAGATCATCTGCAAGGTGTTGGTGCCATCCGGCTGGTCTTCGGGAAAAAG
>CAZYDB010000039.1:12333-20830 GCA_964645995.1 uncultured Roseivirgaceae bacterium | reverse complement strand
ATGAGCCGGTACCGGTGGATCAATCTGCCGGAACCCGGAAGGAATATCAATATTTCACTTAAAGTTCCGTTCACGATAAGGGAAAAAAACAGGAATAAGTGATTGAAGAAAACCAGAAGTAATTCGATGGATTTTCATGCCAAAAAATAATTGATGTATTATTATTTACCGGTAAATCAGTACTGGATCCAGGCAAAATCAAAAAGTTTTAAGAATTGAATTTTTCATAGACTATCTTTGTAAACGATAATAAAATTAACATCAAAATTAAAACTATAAAATATGAGGTTAATACTAATAACACTTTTGGTAACCTTGCTGATATCCTGTTCCACTGAAAATACGGAAGAGGCATCTGTAAAGGTATTCCCATATGAGATCCACAAAGAGACCTTCTCCAATGGATTACAGGTCGTAACCGTCCCATACGAAAGTCCGGGAATAGCCTCCCTGTATATCATTGTGAGGGCCGGTTCCAGAGAAGAAGTAGAACCCGGTAAAACAGGCTTTGCTCATTTCTTCGAACATATGATGTTCCGGGGTACCGACAATTATTCTAAAGATGAATATGGTGAGGTGCTGAAATCCATTGGGGCCGCTGCCAATGCCAATACCTGGCTTGACCGAACCGTTTACCATATGACAGGTAATGCCTCCATGCTGGAAAAAATGTTTGAGATCGAATCTGATCGCTTTTTGAACCTGAACTATCCGGTCCATGATTTCAAAACCGAAGCAGGGGCCGTAAAGGGTGAGTATACCAAAAACTATGCAAGCCCCATGATGCAGCTTAATGAAAAAACGGTTGCCGCCGCTTTCAGGGAACATACCTACGCTCATACGACCATGGGGTTCTGGGAGGATGTGGTTGACATGCCCAACCAGTATGATTACTCCCTTGAGTTTTTCGACCGGTTTTACAGACCCGAATACACAACGGTACTCGTTGTCGGCGATGTAGACCATGCCCGGGTAAGAAAACTCACCGATACGTATTTTGGCGAATGGGAAAGAGGGGATTATATCCCGGAAATACCCGTTGAACCCGATCAGCAGGAAACCAGATTTGCACATGTTCAAAATGCCAATTATCCGCCGTATATTTCATTGAATTATAAATCGCCGGCCTTCGACCCGGCAAGTAAAGATGACGCGGCATTGACCGTGATCTCACAGATATTGTTCAGCCAGAAATCTGACTTGTATAAAAAACTGGTGATAGATGAAAGTATTGCCCGCTATATTGGGAGTTATAATATGCTGACAAGAGACCCGTACTTATTCACCGTGTCGGCATCATTGCGTAAAGCGGAAGACCTTCAGTATGTTAAGGATGAGATCGTCAAAGCCATTGAAGATCTTACGGCCAATGGTATCGACCCTCAACTGTTGGAAGATACAAAATCACATATGAAATACTCCTTTGCTACCTCGCTGAACAGCTCTTCGTCAATAGCCGGTTCCCTCTCCTATATGATCTGGGTTTCAGGCAACCCTGATTCACTGAATCAGTATTATCAGCAGATCCAGGATCTGACTGTCGAAAATCTCCGGGAAATTGCAGGCAAATACCTCGTTCCTGAAAAATTGACCATATCAACAATCTCACCTGAAGAAGAAGGAGGCGTATCATGAAATTATTCAAAACATTAACCATGACATTTTTCTTCTCTGTTCTTTTCCTGAATGCCGGTGCGCAGGAATTGATTGAATTGAAAAAAGAAACATCCAATAGCGTTATCCTGAAATATATGTTTAATACCGGGTCAATGATGGACCCGGATGGGAAAGAAGGACTGACACAACTTACCGCTGACCTTATCACCGATGGCGGCTCCCTGCAATATTCCAAAAGTGAAATAGATGACCTGCTTTATCCTATGGCAGGTGAGTATTATAATTCAGTGGATAAAGAAGTAACCGTGTTTACTTTCGAAGTCCATAGGGACTTCACCGATGATTTTTATGAGATTATCAGGGGACTGGTCCTTGATCCTGCCTTCGATATGAAAGATTTTGAACGGCTGAAAAACAATCAGCAGAACTATGTGGATCAGGTAATAAAAGCCTCATCGGATGAAGATTACAGTAAAATGGCGCTGGAAGACCTGCTATTCAGGGATACACGCTATCAACATATGGTGGCTGGTACCTCTTCGGGAGTTGGTGCAATTACCCTCGATGATGTCAGGGATCATTACAGGACCTACTTCACAAAGGATAATCTGCTTATAGGTATTGCAGGCAAATATAGCCAGGATTTTGCAACCCGGGTGTTAGCGGATGCCGGCGCCTTGCCTGATTTGAAGGTAAATTTGCCTGAGCCTCCCGCAGTTGACATGCCCGAAGGTTTTCAGATCGAGATCATCGAAAAGAATAATACCCTCGGATCGGCTGTTTATATGGGATTCCCGCTGGATATCACCAGGGCTGATGACGATTTCGCGGCACTTATGGTCGCTAATTCCTGGCTCGGCGAACACCGGAAGTCCTATGGGCAATTATACCAGAAGATCAGGTCCACGCGATCAATGAATTATGGGGATTATTCCTATATCGAATGGTATGACCGGGGTGGTCAGGTACAACTGCCCCTGCCTCATGTGCCCCGACATACCAACTATTTTTCTATCTGGATAAGACCTGTGCAAATTGCCTACCAGCTTAGGGAACAATATCCTGAATTGAAAAATGTTGAAGTAGGTCATGCTCACTTTGCACTACGGATGGCAATAAGGGAGTTGGACATGATGATAGACCAGGGATTAAGTCAGGAAGACTTCGAGTTGACCAGGCAATTCCTCAGAAGCTATGTCAAGCTATATATTCAAACACCATCAAGAGAACTCGGTTTTCTGATGGATTCAAGGTTCTATGGAAGGGATGACTATATTAGTGAATTGGACAGACTGCTGGCCGCACTCACCAGGGAGGATGTAAACAGGGCAATAAAAAAATACCTGCAGGCCGAAAACATGTATGTAACGATCATTACAGATAAAAGTGAGGCACAACCCCTGGCAGAAAGCCTGAAAAGCAATGATCATTCACCTATGAGCTACTCTAATTTGGTTAGGGAAGGCCTGCCGGCTGAAGTTATTGCGGAAGACGAAGCCGTAGCACAATACAGGCTGAATGTACAATCAGTTAGGATTATCGATAGCCAGGATACTTTCAAATAACATGGAATGTGGCACAACATGATTAAGTTGTGCCACTTTTTTTAACAATTTTTTATGCAACATTGTTGCATATGTGGTGTAAAAAAAATATTATTGCATGAAAAACGATCAAACCATGAAAAAGAAACTGTTGTTATTTCCTGTTTTCCTACTGCTGTTCGGCATTGCCTGTGATGATGAGGAGGTTGCTCCCGACACCGAAGCGCCTGCAATAGAGGTAAGCGACCCTGTGGCTGATGAAACATTTCCCGCCGGATCAAATATTCCTTTCAATGCGGTATTTACCGATGACCGCGCCCTGGGTACCTACAGCATCGACATCCATAATAATTTTGATGAGCATGCCCATGGAAGGAAAATGGACGATCCCGCACTGGTCAGGTTTACCTACAAGAAAAACTTCAGCCTTCCTGCAGAAAAAGTGCATGTCGCAGACCTCCAATCTGAAATTCTCATACCGGAAACGGCAGTGGCCGGGCCTTACCATTTTATCGTACAGGCAATTGATGCGGAAGGGAATGCCACCAGCTATCAGGATAATTCTACCGTTGAGATAGAGATACTAGTCACCAATACTTCCATGGCAGTTATCAACATAACCAACCTGGAGGGAGGTGAACTGGAAATAGAAGCAGGTCAGCCCTTTGTCGTGGAGGGGACGATCACAGACCCGGAACACCCCACGCTCAGCGGTTTTGAGGAAATAATGATCACGCTGGGAGAATCGGATGAAGAACATCATGATCATGACCATGGACGAAAAATGGAAGGCGAACTTTTTGAAATTGAGATCCATCATGAGGATATCGGAGATTACGAAAACCCTGACGGATCCTTGAATATCTCCGGAATGGTAAATTATGCCCTCGATCAGTCAGCAGCCGATGAACTGTTATCGGAAGAAGTCGACCATCTCGTTCTAAAGGTCAAAGTGATCGACCGGCAGGGGAATTACTCCATTGAAAAAATACCCGTGCATCTTCATACGGATTAGTCACACGCAAGATCGCGAAATTCGCATTTCCTTCTTTAAAAGGTCCGGTTGCTCCGCAATGATCCGGGGCGGCCGGGCCTTTTAATGGTCCCTGTAATCTTTTTTCAACATCTTTTTATCTTCATCATCTTATTATTCATTCATTATTGTTATATTTTGGAGCAAAATCCAAAAATAACATAGATATCAACCGCCCATTTCCATATATCGATCAGCAGCACTTTGAAAGAATATTCAGGGAATATTTTATTCCGCTTACTTCCTTTTGCAGGAAATATACCGGCGATCTGGATGAAGCGAAGGATATTGTTCACCAGGTCTTTACACAGGTTTGGGAAAAAAGGGAGACTATTAATACTGACAGGTCTATTAGGTCCTATCTCTTCACTGCAGTGTATAACCGTTCCATGAATTATATCCGGGACAAAAAGAAATTCAGAGATCATGATCTTCCGCAAACGGAAGGATCCCTCGAAAAATATATTGATAGCCGCGATCAACTGGAGTCTGAAGAAACGCAAAAGGAGATCTACGACGCGCTGAATGCATTACCGGAGGCATGCAGGAAGATCTTTATCATGAGCCGGTTCGAAGAAAAAAAGTACAAGGAAATAGCCGCAGACCTGCAGATCAGCCTTAAGACCGTGGAGACCCAGATGACAAAAGCGCTAAAGATCCTACGGGAAAAACTGGCAAAGTATATCAAATCTATCATATTTATAGTAACATTATTAAATAAATTCTGGCCATGATCAGGGTAAACCGTAATTCAGGTGTAATAGTTACAGGAAATGGCTATGAGTAATAACAAAGAAAATATCATCCCATTTGAGTTGCTTGCCCGGTATCTGAGCAATGACCTTTCTCCCGGAGAAAAGGATGCTGCTGAACAATGGATCGATCGGCATCCGGATAACCGCAGTACCTTTGAAGAACTTGAAAGTACCTGGAAGTCATTGGATAAGATAGCGGATATCGCCCCGGTCGATCTGGAATTGGAGTGGCAGAGACAGCAGAATACCACCGGGATCAATGATAGTATGATACTCCAGGAGAAAAGGAATACTATCTGGAATTATGCCCGGGTTGCTGCAGTTTTTATCTTCATTTTTATTTCCGCAGCGGTCATTTATTACCTCGGCCCTTCTTTCGGCATAACCAATCAGATCACCGATCGTGAAAGGCAGGAATTAACCCTTTCTGACGGATCGGTCGTAAGCCTTAACCATGGCACCCAGCTCGAGTATCCCTATTGGTTCGGCAGGAATAAGCGTCAGCTAAAACTGAACGGAGAGGCATATTTTGAGGTAAGACCGGATGCGGAAAGACCCTTCATCGTGATAACGGACCATGCCGTTATACGGGTCGTTGGGACAAGCTTCAATGTAAAGGCATACGAATCAGAACCTGCAATTCAGGTAATTGTGAGTGATGGTATTGTAGCCTTCTCCCATGAAGAGGACCTGGGAGACAAGGTGGTGCTTGAAGCCGGAGAAAAGGGTATCCTGATCAAAAAATCAGGAGCAGTCTATGAACAGAAGAATACTGATCCTAACTTCCTGGCCTGGAAAACACGGAGTATCATCTTTAAAAACGAGGAGCTTGAAAACGTTTTTTCAACAATTGGTGAAATCTATGATGCAGAATTCATTTTTCAGGATAACCAGCTCAAAAATTGCAGGTTAACAGTCACTTTTGATCAGCAATCCCTCGAATCCGTAATCCAGGTGATTGAAGCCACACTGCAGATCCGGATTGAAAAGCATGATAACGGGTATCTGATTTCAGGAGATAATTGTCATTAGTCTGTCATGGTTTTTATCAGAAAGGCTGGCCGGTTATTACATATTTTAATACTTCTTCTTTTTTTAGTGATTATCCATGGCAGTATTCATGCCCAGAATGAACTGGCTATTGCCGACCACCAGGTTGAGCTTCCGGACAAAGAAATTACGCTCGACAGTCTCCTTCGGATCCTTTCCGCAGAAACAGGGCTACAACTTTCTTACCGGCCCGATCTTATTCCTGCCGACGTATTGATACGCCTGGATAAAAAGATCCTGCTGGTTTCAGAAATAATCTCGTCTATCGAAAAACAGGAGAATCTTAAATTCACCCTGGTAGAAAAGCAAATCGTGATCACAAAGCAAAAGGACACGGCAGTTACGAGGGAAGTCGAAAAGGAGCGTTTTACCCTCAACGGTTACGTCCGGGATATGCGGGACGGCGAGGTATTGATCGGCGCTACTGTATATTTCCCTGGCCCCGGGTCTGGTACGATCACCAATGCCTATGGTTTTTTTTCTATCACCTTGCCTGCCGGTGATTATAATGCTGTTATTTCATACGTGGGATATGAAAAAACCATGATGAAATTTGAACTTGATCAGGACATCCACGTTGATTTTGGCTTGCAGGCAGACAAGGGGATGCTCGATGAGATCATCATATCCTCCGCAGATGAGTTGGTTTCCCTCAGCACTGCCCAGATGAGTTCCCAGGTCATTCAGGCTGAAGATATTCTTCAGATGCCAGCCCTGATGGGAGAAGCCGATATCATTAAGTCTCTTCAATCCGTTCCGGGAATAAAGATGTTCGGGGACGGCTCCACCATGTTCTCCGTCCGCGGAGGTAACCGGGACCAGAACCTGATACTGCTTGATGATGCCCCTATTTACAATCCTACCCATCTGATCGGCCTTTTCTCTTCCTTTGTACCCGACGCCATCAAAGATATTGATATTTACAAGGGAGATATGCCGGCCGTTTTCGGCGGGCGTCTTTCTTCCATAATAGATATCCGGACTGACGATGGAAACCTCAATCAGTTCAGCATGAATGGATCGGCAGGCCTTCTTTCTTCAAAATTGAACCTGGAGATCCCCCTGGCTAAAGAAAAAAGTGCCTTACTGGTATCTGGCCGCCGGTCACAGATTGAGTGGTTTCTTAAAGCAGCCAATCCCAATATAGCTGATTTTTACTTTTATGACCTGAACGCCAAATTCAACTGGATCATCAATGAAAAAAACCGGTTCTATCTCACCTTTTATTCAGGTGAAGATCTGTACGGCGAAGGGCAAAATGATATCAGCACAGCCGGACTTAGGTGGATGAATAATGCCCTGACCCTGAGATGGAACCATGTGTTTCATAAAAAACTCTTCTCCAATACAACCCTTTACGCCAGCAGTTATAATTATTCACTTTTCAGGCCTGGCAATGCAGAATGGAACTCCCGGATATCGAACCTGACATTCAAAACCGATTTTTCATGGTTCGTAAACGCAGATCATACCATTTATACAGGGATCCGGTTTGCAGGACATAATATCAATCCCGGAAACTTCTATCTCGACAGGCGCCTGATCCCCGGCATCCCCTATGTTTCTCCCAAACATGCACGGGAATGGGCGTTATATGCGGAGGATGACCACAATATATCCAGGCGGTTGAATATCCGGTATGGCATCAGACTGAGCATTTGGGAAAACACCGGAGAGGCCTTCGAGATCGCATACGATGAAAACAGAAACCCGGTAGATTCTGCCTATTATGCTCCCGGGGAAACCTATCATCAATACATCAATCTTGAACCCAGGATCAGCCTGAATTATCTGTTGACTGAAAAAATGTCCCTGAAATTCTCTTATACAAGGACATCTCAATACCTGCAGATGATAAACAACAGCATCAGCCCTTTCACTTCGCTGGATATATGGCTGCCCAGCGGCCCCAATATACCTGAACAGACCGCCCACCAGCTTGCGTCTGGGCTTTTGTATTTCTGGGAGGAACCGGGAATTAACCTCAGGGGCGAATGGTATTATAAAAGAATGAATGACCAGATCGATTATGCCAACCATGCCGAAATGCTGCTGAATCCCTATGTTGAATCCGAACTGCTTTTTGGAACGTCATGGGCCTACGGGCTGGAGATCAGCGCTGAGAAAAAACGGGGAAGACTGAACGGGTGGGCAGGTTATTCCATTTCCAGAACCTGGAGGAAATTCGTTGAAGTTAATAATGGAAATAAATACCCGGACTTTTTTGACCGGCCCCATGAAATTTCCAGCTATTTCTCCTATATGCTTACCGAAAGAATGAAAACATCATTCAACTGGTATTTTGCTTCCGGCGCTCCGGTTACATCACCTCCCGGTTTTTATTATTTCCAGGGACATACCGTACCCCTTTTTCCCGAGAAGCATAACAGCAGATTCCCTCCCTACCACCGCCTGGATGTCTCGCTTACGCTGCGGCTGAATAAGAAGGAAAGGGATTTCCGGCATTATCTGGGATTTAGCCTGTTTAATCTTTATAA
>CAZYDB010000039.1:0-12323 GCA_964645995.1 uncultured Roseivirgaceae bacterium | reverse complement strand
CGCAGAAATCCGATCTTCTACAACTACAACAAGATCGAGACGGCGGATAACACGTTCCGGATACCCGGTAACCTGGCAAACTTCCCGGAACTGGTCAGCACACAGACCTTTATTTACGGGTTGATCCCTTCATTAACCTATGAATTTGATTTCAGATGAAAAGGATCTTTATCAATATCATCGCTATTATCGTTCTTTTTTCCTGTGAAGAAAGAACCGACATTGAATCGGAGACCTTCATTATTAACCGATTGGTTGTAGAGGGCATGATCACCAACGAACGAACACGGCATGAGGTCCGGTTAACGCTACCTGTGTCACAGCTCAATCAGCAACCCTTACCGGTGAGCGGTGCGTTGGTAGCCATCACTGATCAGGAAAGGATCTTCACCCTTGAAGAGGACCCGGACCGGCAAGGATACTATCTCACGGAACCCGATGTTCAGGGCGTGACCGGCAAACGCTATACCCTTTATATTAGAATCGGGGAATTTGAATTCACCGCCAGCTCGTACATGGTACCTGCCGAACCGCTTAAAGAACCGTTGATTACTGCCTGCGGGGAGGAGGAGAACCGGTTCCATATAATACCCGAACTTACCGGAGATCCCTTCATGCTTCAGATCAGGGCTGACTGGTCTGGTACCGGCGGCTGCAGTCCGGAAGATAACTGCAGCGCGGTGATCAATCATTATCATCTCAACACAATTGATGTGAATGATTTTTTTAAACCGGAGAAGGAGATCGTATGTGTGCCGTCCGGTACCATGGTGACAAGAAAAAAATATTCACTCAACCCGGAGCATCAGGAATTCATACGCTCCTTATTAATGGAAACCGAATGGAGAGGTGGTGTTTTCGATGTGGAGAGAGGTAATGTGATCACAAATTTAAGCCAGGGCGGGATCGGTTATTTTGCCGCATCGACGGTGGTGTCGGACAGTTTTATTATCGAATGATGAAAAAAAATCCAAAAATACTGCCTGTGGGATCAGGGTTTCAGGAACCTTCAGTGTATTGGTTGTAAAAGTAATAGATCAATACATCTTGAACTCTAAACATTGAAGATCATGAGAACAAAAAAATTATTAAGCCTTATTACAGGAATTATTGTAGCCTTCTGGATTGCAGGTTGCGAGAACAACGACGAGATCATTATGCCTGAAGGATCCATACTGCCCGGTCAATTCAAAGTCGATATCCCCAGCGCCATCAGCCGGCAGGGAAATCCCGGGGCAAGAACTGCCGTGGATACCCTTGACGGCAATGCGGTTTATGAACATCTGACAACCTTCATACACATCGGGGAAGAAGCAGCAGAGATCGTAGAGGACATCATCACCTCCATAGGGATCTATAACATCAACAAGCCGATGGTACTGTCATTTGAAGGCGAGGATGACGGCCGCATCAAGAACCTCGAGGTAATTGAGAATGTGTTTTTTGAAGGCGATAGCTGGGAGTACCAACTGACCATTACCGATGCGGAATCGGAAGGGAACGAAGATGGCGGGAAAGCCATACAGGTATTCTGGAACCGCGATCCTGTCAGCGGTGTGGCCATTCTGAAGCCATACAATATCGACCGGGATAATGATGAAGCCTGGACACAAGCCATGTTCCGGATCGCGTACAGTGAGACGGGAGACCAGGGCTACGACCGGCATATGATCGTCGAGATTGCCGGATTGCCTCTTGCAGAACCGCTGGATGACCCTTATTCCATGAAGGCCCTGAAGATGTTTGTGGGTAAAACAGGCGACATGGTAGATGTGTACGGCAATTCCGATCATCCGAATGCCATTTTCTTCAGCGGACAGGCCGGATTCAACTGGGCGTTCGCCGCTGCAGGAGATGACAATGAAAACCTTGGCGTGGCTGAAGTGGGCCTTCCCCCCAGCCAACTCGACGCAACAGGACGCAGTATCCTGCTTGAAGATTACTCCATCAAAAACGTATTTACCGATGAAATCTATGCCGTTTGGCCATTTATTGACGAACAAATCGTAAATGCCTATCTTCATAATACCGAGGCTCCCGGATATTTCAATAATGGCGGATTCGTACAGGGTGGCATCAGCCCGGGTGCTGAATATGATGCCCTTGAAGGAAGAGTAACCTCGCTGAGCCCGTACAACCCGAGGGAGATCGCCAATCTTTCGATCAGCTTTAAATGATCCAAATAAATCCCGTAAAAAAAGGAATGTCAGGTATACTGCATTCCTTTTTTATTTAAATTTACGATAGAAAAAAACATTGCTAGACCATGGTGCTGGATTCACTGAAGAGTATTTTTGACCGCGATATTGAAAAATTGAAAAGTGAATTGTCGTCCTATTCGCAGGAAGAAAATATCTGGAAAGTCAAAAAAAATATTAATAATTCTGCCGGCAACTTATCCTTGCATATTATCGGCAATTTAAATCACTTCATTGGAGCTACCCTGGGCGATTCTGGTTACATCAGGAAAAGGGACCTCGAATTTACTGATAAGGACATCTCCCGGAATCAGTTGATCCATGATCTCGATAACGTAAAGACCATGATCCATAATACTTTTGCCCGGTTGAGGTTCGAAGATCTTGAAAAGAAATATCCGATCAATGTATTTGGATTTGAAATGAACACCATTTACTTCCTGATGCACCTTATCGCTCATCTTAACTATCACCTGGGCCAGATCAATTATCATCGGAGATTACTGGACAAATAAGATAATTGTTGTTTAAATAGCCGCTATTACCTCCCCAGCAAATTGCTGAATCTTTTGGAAATCCTTCTGATGAATTTATCGAAGTTGCCTGTTGATCTGCTGTTCAAAAAGGTAGTGATGATCTCCACCATTTCCGGGGTGCGTAGATACCCAAAGGATTTATGAGGATTCCTTTCACCGTTGATCGAATAATTATTGTTAACTATTTTATCGATCACATTGACACCCTGATCATTAGGATCAAAATTTTCACCCAGTTTATATATCAAGGCAATTTTATCTTCCAGATCTGATAAATTATACCATTTATCCGTTACCGCACGGGGTGTTTTTAGCTTTACAGGAAAAGGATATTCTATATTACGGCCGGTGGCAATCTTGCCCATTATAACCGGAAAGCCCAGCGGAGAACCTATTGTAACAAAAGTATGCAGTTTAATGCCATCAGAAAAAAAATTAAGTACATCATAGGCAATGATGGATCCCATCGAATGAGCGATAAGTAAAATCTCGTCCTCCTGGTGTGCTTTAAGGATATTAATTAATCTTTTACCAACAAGCTCCCGTGCACTTTGCCCGTTTTCATTATTCTTTGAAAGATCCCTGGCGTAATAATAGTCTAACTCCCTGAAATATCGCTTGATGATCGAATCACCGATAAAAGAAAAGTTGATCGTCAAGTCATCATTGAGGAATATACTATCCAGTTGTTTTTCCAGCACATCAAGTACTTTTTGTCGCAGTGGATGCTCCTCCGCCTCAGCCATGTCCGAGGCAGGAATGTATTTTTCTTCCAGGTAAAACGGATCATCCCTGTCTTTCAATATTTCATTTAAAGGTTTTTCATAAAAAACATCCGCCCAGTATACCATATGGAAGGTAAATGCTCTTGCATCATTAAGATGGGTTTTTATACCTTCATCGATAGCCGCCTTCCACCAGGATTCAAGCACTTCCGCCGAAGGCTTATTCCCTAAACCATGAATACCAATAATTATCTTAGCCATGCTTCAACGGGATGAAAAATTTCCGGTCAAGATACCCGGTTTTCTTCTGGAAGGCAATCATTTAATATCCTGAATACCAAAAACACCCAACTCATCAGGACAGCCAAAGGCAGGATCCGTTAATAATTCATGATCCGTGAGCGTCAATAAAAAAGCCTTAAGGTCGGCCTTTTGCTGGTCAGTCATCTGAACCCCGTTATCTTTAACATATTTCATCAGCGGATCCACATAATCGGAATAGACCAATCCCTCCGAATAAAAATCAAGGACCTCATCCAGCGTCTCGAAACGTCCATCATGCATATAGGGCCCGTTTAGCTCACAGTTGATCAAAGATGGCGCCTTATAGGCACCCTTATTCACTAAATCGCCGGTCACCGCAAAACGGTCACGGCCGTCATTAAAAATCGAATCCTTCGCATTATTATAAAAATCATTGGTCGTCATCAGCAGCGATCCTGCATGACAATGAAAACAATCGGCATCTTCCGAGAAAAATAATTCATACCCCCGGTATTCAGAGAGCGTAAGATCTGTTTCTCTTCTTACATATTTATAAAATTTGAATCGGTTTGCTACAATGGTCCTAACAAATTGACCTATCGCCTTGGAAATCCTGTCTATGTTCACCTCTTCGGTGCCGAAAGCCCGCTTGAACATCGGAGCATACATGGGTATCGAGCCGATAAGATCGACAGTCTGATCGATTGAGCCGGCAATTTCATGCTCCGCAACAATACTCATCCAGACCAGCGACTCCAGATATTTGTAGTTCAGATGATCATGGCCCATGAACGCGTATCCCTCTAACCCTCTTTTTTCATTATCCTCATGAATAAAGCCATTCCATAAATACCCGCTGGAATTATAAACCATATTAATCAGATGCATAGGATAATGTGGTGTGGGCTTGCCTTCAGGAAATTCAGGAGTCGGTAATCCGAAAGGATGGCCGTCAGGGTATACCGGATGATCAATGCCTACATCAAAACCTCTCGATTGAATATGACAACTGGCACAGGACATCAGGGAATCAGGATGGGTACGCCCCGAAAGCCTTCCATCATAAAAGAGATAACGGCCGAGCGCAATACCTTCCTCCGTCATGGGGTTTTGTTCGGGGATATTCAGATTGGTAGGAAAATGCTGCACTTCGGGAAAGTCGTAGGGTGTTGGCCCCAACGGTACCGGCTCAGGAACAGACTCGTCAGGATCACAGGAACTAAAGGAAACCAGGATCAATAAAAGAATAAATCCGGTTATTAACCACCCGTACGTTACTGCTTTCTGCCCCTTCATGCTTATAAAAATGATCTTGTAATAAGAACTACAAATATCCTGTAATATTGTTTAAGCGAATAGCTATGATCAATACAAATTTACTCCTTCCGGATTAAAAAAAACTGTGAGATATATCACATCCTCAAATAAACAGAACTACATCCTATACCCTAAACCCTTTTTCAGCCTCCAGGTAACCGGGTGTAGATGAAGAAATGAATCGGGCAGATCCTCCAACTGAACAAATCCACAACTAAACAAATCCACAACTAAACAACCCTAATGGGGTGAAAAATTCCTGAATTTTTCAGGTTAGCTGATATTATCTCTCCAAATGTCATCTACACCCAAGACTATGCAAACTTTTGGAGCGATCCGGTCCCGGCCCCGCATTTCGTGAGATCTCCTTTCACCCCTGCTTGCAGCGGGATCTCCGTCCTGAGGCCTCCGGCTTCGCCTACGACATTCACCTTTCACCTATTCGATGAACCAATCATCTGGTGAACCAGGAAAAAAGAACAAAAGGCCTTACTTGCCGAGCGTTTGATCGGTATAATGAAGCCCTGTCAGAAAAGTAGCGAGGAATATAAACAGGAAAGGGATCCAGGTTCCCATAACATTCGTAAAAAGTCGCAGGTTTCTCTCAACAAGCAAGGAGAGCACAAGAAAATCCAACAAAATAACGATCAGGGTAAAAACAAGGGCTGTATAGATCGGCTTTATACAGGCGCAATACTTAAAGTAAATAATAGAAACACCCACAAAAATGAATGGGGCAAAAACAAAATGAAATAGTATCGCCAGGTATTGCTTGAATAATAGTTCCGAAACATAAAAAACCGATCCGCTCAATAGCCAGCCCAGGGTACCCAGGAAAATTAAAATAAAAGTTTTTTTTAATGCACTCATCTGAAATGCCTGTTTACAGGCTTTTTTAAGTACAATGCCTCTGTATAAAAATTCTCAGATCGTTAATTCAATCTTATTCCCTTCCGGATCGAGAATAACACTTTCAAAATATCCATCGCCGGTAACCCGGGGTTCTCCCTTTACAGGGTATCCCTCCTTTCTTAATAATTCTGTTAATGCAAGGACTTTCCCCTTTGATCCCAGGGCGAAAGCCAAATGAGCCCATCCAAAAACAGCTTCTTCAGCGTTCTTAACCTCTTTTAAGATGGTTGTATGCATCAGTTCGAGTCTGGCTCCTTCCTTGAAAACAATGAAATAAGATGAAAAATGCTTTCCGGGATTAATATATTTTTCTCCGGGTTGCCCACCAAGATATTTTATATAAAAATCCTTCATTCTTTCCAGATCTTTAACCCAAAGGGCTATATGGTCTATCCTTGCCATGTCATGCTGTGGTTTTATCTGAAATCCCTTCCCCCATTAATATTAACGGTTTCACCATGAATAAACCCTGCTGCCGGACTGGAAAGAAAAACGATTGTATTGGCGATCTCAACAGGCTCAGCAGCTCTTCCGGCCAGCAGTTTTTTGTTTACATAATCGGTTGTAAGGTAAGCCATGGTCTCATTACCCATATCCGTTTTAGTAAGCCCGGGAGCAACACAGTTAACCCGCACGGCAGGAGCCATTGCCTTGGCAAGGCTGCGGGTGAGGTTGATCATTCCTGCCTTGGCAGCCGCATAATGGACATGATGGGGCGCACCCGTATGTCCGGCGACACTGGAAACAAGTACTATAGCTGCTTCTTTGCTGAAATGCTTTTTCAGTGCATTGACAATATAAAAAGGTCCGCTTAAGTTAATGCGTATGATCTCATCCCATTCTACATTATCTAACTCATCGAAAGGGGTCAGGATATTATGTCCGGCATTAAGAATCAGTATATCCAGTGTATTAATATTTTCGAGGATCTCTTTAACACCAACCGATACTTCATTAACATCAGTCATGTCCATCTTTACCAGCCATGCTTTACGTCCGGCCCGCCGGATCTCCACCGCCACCCGCTCCGCCTCCTCAAATTTAGAATGATACCCAAGAAAAAGATCACACCCCTCCCGTGCTAACAACAGGGCCGTAGCTGCACCAATGCCCCTGGAGGCGCCGGTCACAAAGGCAGTTTTATTTTTTAACCCGAGATCCATAGAACATGAATGATTTACTATGAATTAATGAAAAATAAGATGAAAATCAAAATTAATTTCTACCTGACTGCCCTTGCAATTGATAATCTGAAAAAGTGATCCGGCCTGTGAATCCTCAGCGACTCCTTCCACAATTTATATTTCCCGGATTTTATGATTGCAGATCAATGGGTGGATTTAACCTGCCGGATAGTCAATGACCATTACCCGGCAGGTTTTTATAGTTTTTTAATCAGGGGAGAATCACACCCTGGTAATCACTTACATTCACCGGCGGCACTGAAGCATTGAACTTGGTATTGATCACGCTGATTATCTCATTGGCGACAACAGCATAACCGCGCGAAGTCAGATGAACGGCATCCAGTGAAAACATGCCTCCCTGAATATAATCACCGGTAACCTCCACGCCATTGACAAAAGCGCCTTCATTATACTTGTTCAACAGAGCATCTGCATCGATCACGGCAATATCAGATCCGGCATATCCTTCAATAATATCATTATATTGGCCCCTATAGGCCTCAATAGTATTGATCTCATCGAGCGTCAGGATATATTGATCAGGTTTCGGCATAGCGGCCTGGTCCGGGTTAAGCAAACCATCGGCAACGGCTGTGAAGAGAAGGAGCTCGCCGGCAACCATCTGCCTGATACCCAATGGGTTGGTTTGGGATTGTGGTACCTCAATCACAAAACCATTAGCCCCTGCAGCAAATGTCGGATAAATACCTGCTCCCTTCAATACCTCTATCTGTGCTGCGGTCTGTTGTGCTACGGCTGCTTCCAGTTCAGGTAAAAGGCCGGCTTCATAAGCCTGGGCGATCTGATCCCTGGTTTGAGCGATTGCCTGCTGCAATTGCGTATTGGTTACCAGCTCCTGATCAATAATAGCGAAGAGGGGGTCAAGATCCGGGCTGGTGGCCTGCCCCAGTAAATGAGCTGGTAATTCAGCATTTAGTTGTGCTTCCAGTGCAGCTATGGCAGCCTCACCATCATCCGATTCTACGAAGGCAGTGGCTAAACTCAGGGCAGTAGCCTCATCGTAACCTTCGGCGAGGGCCTCGGCATAGGCCTGTTGGAAGACCGCCGTATCGGCTAAGTCCGGAAGGACCGCTACTGAAAGAACGGTGTCGGTAGCTACCAGGTCAATGGTTCCTTCTTCAACAGCTTCCTGTATCTGGGGATCGATCATGGCCTGGTAGCCGGCAATGGCGGCAGCAGCCTGTTCGGCAGACAATACCAGGGCGTTCCAGCCAACCAGGGTGAAAAAAGGAATATTGGTTACCTGGGGGATCGTGATAAGCACACCACTGGCTCCCTTGGAAGATAACACATTCATCAGGGCATCAAAGGATCCTTCAAAATCCGGTACGGGAGTAAGGCCGTTAAGACCGGTACCGGACTGCCCTTCAAGACTATAAACACCACCACTGGTAGCATACCCCAAAACATCGTTATTGCCCAGCCAGCACGTAAAAAAGGAAGGATTGCTTTCACCTACCACGTCCAGGTAGGACTTGCTGGCCTCATTCTCTCCCAGTATCCGGTAAAAATACGGATTGCCCTGCGTAATATTGGCGCCGTAGCCGTTTACCGTGATATCACGAACCCGGATACCGGGTATGCCGAGATTATGATAGGTGCCCGGGATCTTGTTTGTCCAGTCAGCCGCCGGGGGAATAACATCAAAATCAAAGATCTGGTTAGCCAAATCAAGACTCTTCAGTTGCAGGTATCCGGAACCATTGCCGGCAGGCATGTCCGGCTGTGAAAAAGACAGGCCGGCATTGACTTCCTGCAACTGATGCGCTATCAAGGCAGGAAAGGATTGCTCCTGAACCTCCAGGTAAAGACCTCCGTTCGAGTAGCCTGCCGTTAATGAGTTGCCGAGGGCGAGGTATTCGGTGAATTGTGCAGTCCCGGCACTGGGCGCAGGAACTTCTATCTCAGGCTTACATCCCAGTATCAGTCCGATAAAAAGGAATGCAAGGATTGTTTTATTTATTGTTTTCATTTCTTTTCCCTTTTAAATATTAAAATTTATAGGCAATAGATAACCCCGGGATATAAGCCCTGAGCTTATAGGTGCCTGGCTGGACAGCATAGGTGCTGTTCGTCGCTGAAGGATAGGTGCCGGCGGATAGGGCGTCCTGAAGGGTTTGTGTGCGCTCACTCCCCATGATATACAGGAAAGAAAGGTCCAGTTGCAGGTTTTCTCCGATACTGTATCCGATACCGGCAGTTAAGCCGATCCTGTTGGCATCGGGAGTCTCAGGAGTCATATAACCCACACTCACTGGCGTGATATCGTAATAACCACCGGCCCTCAATTGCAGACCGCCGACAATATATTCTCCGCCAAGATGGAAAACCCAGGAATTCTCATAGTTTCTTGGAGATTCGGAATCCTGAAGAGCGATATTCTCATCAGCAAAATCAAAATCAAGGCTTTCATAAACACCCCAGCCAACATAATTGACCTCCACACCGAGAGTCAATTGTTCATTGGGTGTAAAATTAATCCCTGCATTGGTTGAGGAAGGCAAGGGTAAGGTCGCATCAAAAGTATTGTCGGTAAGCAGTGAGGCAAGGGAAACCGGAACATTGGAGAAGGAAACCGTCCCATCCTCAAGTACAGCATCGATTCGGGAACGGTAACTTATGCCTACCTGTACCTGCTCACTGGCAGCCCAGTATAACCCGGCATTGAAACCAAAACCAGTATTCGATTTCCCCTCCAGGTCAATGGTCGTAGCCTCGAGATCACTGTTCACGTCAAGTACCCGGGCTAATTCAACATTGCCAAACATAGCTACGAATCCCGCACCGATCGATAAGTTATCAGTAATACGATAAGAAGCTGTAGCCTGCGTATAAATAGCCTGTAATGAAATTTCATCCAGCAGAAATCTTCCCTGCCATTCCTGCCCCCATTTTACACCGGAACCGAAAGGAGTGTATGCCCCGATCCCAAACTTCCATTTGCTCGCTTCAGGCCCCCAAACAGCGTATACGTGGAAAGGAGTGCCCAGAGGATTATCAGTGACAGCAGTATAGGTGCTGTTGGGTGTTTCAGAATCCCAATAGGCAACATTGGAACTGATGAGATTGATTCCCAGCATGATCTCATTGCCTGTCATCATCGACATGGCTCCGGGATTAAAAAACAAACTGGAGGCATCGGGTCGTAAACCGACTCCCAGATTACCCATGGCCGTCGCCCGGTTTCCCTGTAATAATACCTGGTAACCTGAGGCCATAACAGATATATGAGAAGTTACTGATAGTAAAATCAGCACCGCCCATCCCTTAATATCAAATTTGTGTTTCATTATTGATTTATTAAATAAAAAAAATAATTCATCATAGTCAGAAATATCCCCAGTACCATCACCAAAAAATCACCTGTTGGCTCATAGTACTGTAACGCTTGCTTACTTGGTTATTTAAGGCAGTAAAATTAAAGGTTATTATGATAATTGCAAATGATTCCTAATCATCATGCTTTAATTATAGGCTGGCAGAATAAAATTTGGCTTAACAACAAAAAAGGGAAACTTAATTTATAATTCAAGTTTCCTTGGAGTACGGGGGATTCTTTGAATTTTATTCAGGGTCAGTCGTCTCTAAAGGGGACGACTGATAGCATCCTACATTACTAAGCGCAGGTGTATTGTTATACCCGGATATTAATATTCGTATTTTCCCGGTGCTGACCGGCAGGATACGTAACAATCGTTTATACCCTATGGTAGTCCCTTCTGCCACCTGAAGCCACCGGTCACCCTTCCAAGCCTCAACACTGAAGGAAGAGATCCGCTGACCATAGCGGATGGGCTCCTGAAGCATCAGCCTGTCAAATGTCTGAATATCTTCGAAATGTATGGTCAGCACCGGCTGTTTATCATCCTTAGCTGCTGCCCAGAAAGTTTCCGGATTTTCATCAAGGGCCATGGTCGGATCATAGGCTCCCGACCTGTCCCACCGGCTGCTGGCATCTGTCTTGCTGTCTTTGGCGAGATTATTCCTGAAAGTCTCATCGAGAATGTTTCGAAAGGCCTTCAGGGCCATCACATCATTTTCATGTATCAGTCCCCGCGGGTCCGGTGGAAGATTAAGGAGCAGGGTGCCATTCCTGCCGACCGACTTATAATAAAGATCGACAAGCTGCCGGGGCGTTTTTACCTGTTTATCCTGTGAAGGATGGTAAAACCAGCCAGGTCTTATTGACACATCGCATTCGCCGACAATCCATTCCTTTCCCTTGGGATCACCTGAATTTAGGTAGCCGGTATCCGCATCGCCAATACTCATTCCTTCGGTGGTGATCATCGACCAGTTGGTTTCACCAGCTATACCATGCTCGTTGCCGATCCAGCGAATATCCGGTCCCACATCGGAAAAAATGAGCGCTTCCGGCTGTAATCGGTAAATCATGGCATGGTAGGCTCCAAAATCATATTCCATATCTTTTGCATTCTTACCTTTTGCCCCATCCATCCAGACTTCAGAAACGGTTCCGTATTGGGTCAGCAACTCTTTCAGTTGTGACAGGTAATAATCGTTATACTGGCTGGTTCCGTATTTCGGCTCATGCATATCCCAGGGTGACAGATACAATCCCATGTTCAACCCGTTCTCCTGACAGGCTTCCGATAATTCCCGTACGACATCACCGTTCCCCTCCTTCCATGGACTGTTTTTCACTGAATGTTCCGTGTAAGCTGAAGGCCATAAACAGAATCCGTCATGATGTTTAGCAGTCAGGATCAGCATTCCCATGCCGGCTTCTCTGGCCGTACCAGCCCATTGACCGGCATCCAGCCGGACGGGATTAAAAATAGCAGGTTCCTCTTTTCCCGTACCCCATTCACGGTCGGTAAAAGTGTTTACGCCGAAATGAATAAAACCTATCACTTCCAGTTGCTGATAAGCAATCTGCCTGGCAGATGGAACGACAGGATTAGGTGGAAAAGCATTATCCTGACCGGAGCCGGGATGATATGGCAGGAGCAGGACTGGCAGAATATAATAAATAAGTGTTTTGAACATTTTCATAATTCAATCGGAATACAGAGTGAGTAAAACGTATAATAATACCAATACGGCATAGGATATAATGAAAAATATATGATTTATCGATGCGCATACCCCTAATTCTTCATCCATGCGGGACGTGTGATCGATTTATTGGGTTTGCCGAGG
>CAZYDB010000038.1:15240-21712 GCA_964645995.1 uncultured Roseivirgaceae bacterium | reverse complement strand
TAAGGCCTTTATTTTTTCCTCAACAAGTCTTAAAACTTTATTGGCAACATCGAATGCATTTTGAATATCTTGTTTATCATAAAAATCATCCACTCGGGATAAACCCGCCAGGTGAATTTTATTTCTTTTATCACGTAAATCTTCTATTTTTTCAAATAATTCCTGATCCAGAATTTTTGCTCTTTTACAGGCACGGTTGATATCAATAAAATTTGTATTTGGCTTAAGTTTAAGCGGCTTTTTCCTGATAGATATTCCACATATTTGGGTGCCATCTTCTGCCGTATATAGAACCTTTTTATTGCTGTATACCTCTTCAAATCCCATCACTTTAGTAACATCCAACACTTTTCGATTAAATAATGTACCCAGCAAATGATGAAGTGAGCCTTCAATAATGGATGCTGTATGCAGAATAATATTCTTGTTAATAGAATAAGAAATTGGTCCCTGTAATTCAATTTCTTCCTGGAGGGTGATTAAGAAAATAATATACTGGAAAGAAATAGCAAGATTGGTCCTTAATACTTTATTTGATATAAATTCGAATCTTTCCTCTAAAAAATTTACTTCCGGAATTATTCTTTCAATATCATCTTTTTGCAGTGGCATTTTTCGAGTTCAAAAGATCGCTAAGTGAGTCATAGCCTTTTTCCTTCAGATAATTACCAAGTTTCTTATCTGAACGAACTCCAAAATCTTTGCCATATTTTTTTTCTATGGTTTGCATTTTGGTATCGCTTCTTTTCTTTCTGAATGGAGTTCGTTTACTCATTTTATTGAACTATTTATAAATATCAATTTAAAAGTATTTTATATTATATACGCAAATTTAGTAATAATAATCAAAAGCCATTTTATTTTTTCACTTCAATCCCGTAATCACTTCCTCCTGATATTTATCCAGCTTCCTTTTCCATAATTTATCCAGGTATGTCTGGGTTGTGCTTACTTTTTCATGTCCTAACATCTGCGAAATGGCGGTTACCGGTATTCTCATCCGACGACACAATGGGTAGCGCGAAGGGGGCGGACAGATGGGTAGAAGGGGTATAGTCCATATCCGTCGGACCGCCGCCTTCGCGCAGGACCAACCAGCAGTCTGACGGAATCAAACAAGTCGGACCGCCGCCTTCCCGCAGCACCAACCAGCGGTCTGACGGAATGAATTTCCCATCCGGCGGCGAGTCGTATTTGTGGGTGAGGGGCCGTCAGATGGGTATTTCCATTTCATCTGTTATTGAAGCGTATGAATGTTATATTATATAACTGGTTATCCCATAAAATCCGTTGATATGAAAAGTATAGCGTCAGGTCTGTGCAATGAAAATATAGCTATGCGTTTGAGTTCGGATGTGGGTTTTTAGCAGATAAACAACGGGAATTTAAGATTATTTTCTTTAAGAGATTTATAAATAAAAAACAACTGGGTCAGAGGGCAAAAAACCTTCCGGTCATTGCTGATCATAGCGTGTGGGGTCTACTGGATTCGAACCAGCGACCTCATGCCTGTCAAGCATGCGCTCTAAACCAACTGAGCTAAGACCCCGGATGTATTTTATTTAGTGATTGGGTTCTCCAGAACTGCGAGGAGGCCCGAACCGAAGGGTCGGTATGATTTGGCGATTTACGGATATCGCTACCTATCATATCACAATATATATCCTTTGCAAATATAAACATTTGATGAATAAACGGGGATAGAACGCATGAGATTCACGTAATAAATTGAGAAATGATTAAATAACAGTTATAGGATAATAATTTAATGTTTGTAAGTATTGTATAATCTCACTCATGAATAGACCATACGCAATAATTTTTTTACGCAAAGGGGATTAATATAGGTTTAAATCGAGACCCTTCCGATCCATGGTTTTCCTGGGAAGAACCCAATCTCATAAGTTCTATCAAGCAAGGTCTCAAATCCAGGGATTATTGCTAAGTGTTAGTTCATTTACCCTTAAGAAACCTGTGAATTGCTTATCCTATTTTATTCCGGCATAATCCTGATTTATGGCTTAATTATCAACAATTATTTTATTATCCTCCAATTCCGATATCATCCGGATCATTTCTGCGGCTATCTTTTCAATTGCCGCATCCGCCTTGTTTTCAAGCAGTGTTTCATTAAAAATCACCTTATCATTCTTAAAAATACGGTAATCTACCTTCAATTGTTCATTGATAAGGGTATAGCGACCATAAACGGCATAGGCATTGCTGAAATCGGATTCGTCGATGAAAATAAATGACTGGCCTGAGTCATCTCTCATTTTACGGATCTTAGTATTGAGGCTTGTTGAAAAGTGAAGGTCATCAATAAATTTCTGTTCATTTTGGAAATGGCTTCTGATCACGATTGGTTTTGGCGGAGCAATATCGATCATTTCACGTTCTTCATGGGATAATTTCCCGATCTGGAATGAGCTTGATTCAACCGGAACCTTGATCACCGGTTTTTGTGTACGGCCAATTTCACCGGCCAGTTCAGGCACATTTTTATTTACAAATTGAAGAAGATTTGATACATCAATCATATCGCCTTCCATCAGGCCGGCGCCTTTCATGCCAAATAAAAGACTATATGTAAGAAGACCTTGATTGAGTGCATTGGATTCATAACTCACTTCCGTCCCTTCCGAACTGGCCAGGATGAAAGTGCCGGTCCGGTCTTTCAGGTATTCCAGGGCTTTGATGCTTTTTGAATTCAATCGACCATCTGAATTCATAGAAGAACTGACCAGGTTTCCCGAATGACAGGCATCCACGATCAGCAATTGTTTAAGGGCCGGTATCAGCTTGATCAAACGGATCAATTCGTTACTCGAGATAGCGCTTTTCCTGATCTCCGCCTGATCCTGGACGGTAGCCTTTTCGGCCTCCGCCGTGAGAAAATAAAACGCATCATCGGTGCCGGTATCCAACCCATGGCCGGAGAGGTAAACGATGAGAATATCATTCGGACTGGCAAGGGTGGAGATATGCAGGATGGCTTTTTCAATGTTTTCCTTTGTGGGGAGGAGCGCACTATCCTCCTGGTCGGTAGTGAGCGAATAAAGATGCACATGATCATCTCCCAGGAACTTCCTGGCTCCCATGCTGACAGCATTGGAAAAATCAGAGGCATCCTTAGCAGCAAAATTCAGATCGATCTGATCTCCCCTGTAATCGGATACGCCGATTGTAATGGCGTAGAGATGCGGGATGATCATATCAGATTTTTTGCGGTCATCGATCAGGTAAACATTTTTCTTTTTGCTGATTCTATAGCCGGTATCATTAAATGACTCGATCGTAAGTTTATTTAGTTCTCCTTTTTTTAAATACGGGTGTTCCCTCACCGGATAGCCTAACTTGTTAGTAAGGCTGTCATAGGAAGATGCCGACCGGATATCTTCCAGTACTTCTTTATCATTGATCAGGATGGAGGTTTTACCGATGCCGCCGCCCTGGTCTTCCAGCCGGATCTCCAGGATACCATCATTTATCTGGGGAGGAGTGAGATATATCTCCGGGTAAAGCTCATATTGATTGTTGCTGATGTCTGTAATAAAATCTTCCTCCGTATAACCAAGGATTTTCTGTAACAACCTGGGCTCGTAAAAATTTTCTTTCAACTGGTCGAGGTGCAGCATTTCATTTTTAAAGACAAAATGAATTTTTGACATGGCCCGAGGAGAACTGTCAAAACGTCCGTCCGGGCTGATGGTTACCCATTCATTATCGGTAAAGGGAATGATGGCAACTTTTTCTATCATTTCATCAAGTGACCAGCAGCGAATGGTGCCGTCAATGCCTGAGGAAAACATATATCGCCGGTCCTTTGAGAATTCAATACTGGTTATGAACCCGGAATGGCCCTTCAGGCTTTTTTCAAAACGGGGATTTTCACCTACACGCCATATTTTCAGCGAGTAATCCTCTTTTTGATTATACTTACCAACACTTCGTGCATAGGTTACCAGATGATCATTACCAGGAAGAAAACGCATTCTATCAATGGTAACAGAATCTTCCAGTTTGATTTCAGCGATATTTCCGCCGTTAGGAATGCTTACAACCTTAATCGACTTATTCCCATCCTGGTCCTTATGGTAGGCGAGCCTTTTCCCGTCAGAACTGATGGAAATAGATCGAATGGGTGGGTCTGAAAGCGAAAAGATCTTTTTGAACTTATCACCATCGGTTACCAGAATATCCGATCTTTCAGAAAGAAAACCGAAAACAGTACGGGAACCGGAGCTTATGATCTGGTTGCATCCAGGCACTTTTATCTTTTTCGTTTTTCCGGATCGTGGCGTTTCAACATACACCTTTTTAATATCATTCCGGTAGATAATCTTTTCAACGCCAGGAAGGATGGTGACATTCGTCAATAAAGCCTGTGAAGGCAATGTCTTCAAAAGCAGCGTATCACCGGAGCCACGGTTAAAGATCATCAAATTATTTCTCCGGTTGATTATTGCATATTTTTCAGAATCAATGAAATCTATTTTTTGCAGAGGATGGCTTTGAAGGGATAAGGTCATTTCCTGCAAGCCACTCAGATCGAAAAAACCGGCATGCTGAGCCGTACCGAAAAGAAGGGTATTTTCATTAATGGAAATATCACGGACAGGGGCGGCAAGGCCCTTGACCAGTTTCACTACTTTTTCATCTACAAGATCATAAACAGTAAAACTGCCGTCATAGGCCGGTACGGCGAGAAGGTTGTTTGATGCCAGGGTATGGTCATAAACGCCATAGATGAAATCGGGATCTCTGTTGTTTTCAGGTATCAACTCCTGCAATGCCGGCATGAGAGTATCATTTTCATATTGGTAGAGCCTGATATTGTTGGTAATATCGCGGCCGGTGGCGATAAGTTGATGTTGTTGAAAGGTGATACTGTAAGCTTGGTGTGCAAAGGCTTTTACGCTCAGCTTTATTGTTACGGGATCCAGGGAGACGATATGAATCAGACCTTTATTATCCGCTATGGCCAATTCATTAGTAACCGGGTTGTAATCGATGTCCCTGATCCCGGTGCCAGTCAGGTTATAAAAGTACTCCTCTTCACCGCTTTCTATATTAACTATTAGCAGGTTGCCGGCCATATCACCGGCAAAGATCAGCGATGAGCCAGTCCCGAGGGAGATACATTCAAAGGGATTATAACCATTACTGATGGTCTTCAGCACCTTATTCGAAACCAGATCCCATATTTTGATGGTTGAATCAGCTCCTGCGCTGACAAGGATCTGACCGTCCAGGGATAGGTCAATGGCATTAACAGATCCCGAATGGCCGGAGAGAATGGTATTATCTTCCTTACCCTCATATTTCCACAAAAATATATTTCCATGGGTAGTGGATGAGGCGATTACCGGAGAATGAGAAAAAAAACAGGCATCGGTAACCCTACCATCATGAGTATACGTATTGCGCACCCGGGATGTAGAGAGATCCCAAAGATGTAATAACTCACCCCCGAAGGTCGTCAGAAGGAGTTTCCCCTCACGGTCGAATTCAATTTGATTGATCCGGTCAGTGTTACCTGTCTGAAGTATTAAACGTGGTTTCTGGGCATGCAATACAGGTATCCTAATAAAAAAAACACATATAAGTACAAGTAACCAGATATGGTTCACTTTTTTCCTCATCAAAAATCATCGCTAACAGCGATCTTTCAGTTTATATTTTCTTAATTACATAAAATACACCCCGATCCTTCACTGGCTTCACATTCAGCTTGTGTGGCATAGCAGTTTGAAGAACCCGGTTTTGACCAGGGAGAAGAATCAGGACAACCCGAACAACCGGCAAGATCATCCAGGGTATCTTCATCACAGGATGACATCTGAACAGCAAAAACAGTTAATAAAGAGAACATAAACATGGCAAAAAAAAGTCTCAGCATTTTTTTCATTATGGAAGAATTTAAGTTAATAAAACATCTGAGGATCAATAAAAATCAAATAAATATTAATAAAGTACAATATATAAAAACTAAGAATAACCCGAAAACTAATCATGGATTTTTTGATTAATCGGTAAATTCCACCAGCATTACCCCCAGGGAGATCTGTATTACCCGGTTGAAACGTTTTTCCGGACCGTCTGAAATATTGGTGATCCCATGAATATATCGCAGGGTAGCATTCATGTCGCGGTCAAACAATTCAAAATCATACCCACCGCCCAGGGCGATCCCCAGGTCAATTCCTTTAAAGAACTCTTTAATATCCGTGGATTGATCCTGAAATTCCGATTTGGCACTTAAAAGAAATCCCAGTTGCGGGCCAATATGAAGGTTTACTTTTTCAACCAGGAAATAACGGGCAGTTATTGGGACATTGAGATATAGCAGTTTAAGCTTATTGTCAAAATCGGTTTTTGGAGCATGCCCCTGCCATGAAAATAATAACTCAGCCTGGAAGTCCCAGTCTTCATAAAAAGACATATTCTCATTGAAGTTACCTGATTTTTC
>CAZYDB010000038.1:0-15230 GCA_964645995.1 uncultured Roseivirgaceae bacterium | reverse complement strand
AATAAAATTCAGCATAACCACCAATATGAGCACCGATCTTCATGGCATTATCGGTTTCATCCCCTCCGATGTTGGCAAAATTCAATCCTCCTTTCGCTCCAATTATTGTTTTGCCGAATTCCTGGGCGAATAAGATCTGGCTCATTAACAATGCAAAAACAATCAGGGTAATCTTTTTCATAATATTAAAAATGTTTAAACGATCAGATACAAAAAAAAATGATATGTTATACTCCAAATAAAAATAAATTAATGTTTATAAAATAAAAAAACTAATAGCTTTTATTTGGTTTCTAAATAAAAATTATATCCGAGGGATGCGGTTTTATCAGTAATGATTTGGTGTATACGATCAATTCAATAACAATTACCCTTGCATTTTAAGGGTTTTTATATCAAATTACCAACTGCTATCATTTCAAATTTTTTTAAATAAAGACAATTATGAAAAAGCTTTACCTCACCTTGTATTTTTTAATAGCTGTCGTGTTCCTTACGAATGCTCAGGAAACACTTGATGATCTCTTACCTGTCAGAGGTTTATGTATCGCGGCTCCGGATAAGGAAACAGTGGATCCTTTTATCGATTTCATTAATAATGAACTGGTTCCCAGGAAAGTCAATACACTTGTTCTACGCATTGACTATAATTACGAATATAAATCCAGGCCGGAATTGGCAAATGAAGAAGCTCTTTCCAAGACGGATGTAAAAAAACTGGTAAAGGCCTGTCAGGAGGGCGGTATCCGGCTTATTCCGCAGGTCAATCTTCTTGGACATCAGTCCTGGTTTCAGCGTGTTGGCAATTTACTGAAAGTTTATCCTGAGTTTAACGAGACGCCTCATGTACCTACCGAGAGCGGTTCAGGAGATCTGGAATGGCCGAATGAATGGGGGCTGTATTGCCTGAGTTATTGTCCCCTGCATCCTGATGTTCACGAGGTCGTTTTTGATATCGTCGATGAGATAGTCGAGGTTTTTGAAGCCGATGCCTTTCATGCCGGGATGGATGAGGTCTTTTACCTGGGAGATGAAAAGTGTCCGCGCTGTGCGGGAATGGATAAGGCTGTATTATTTGCCGGGGAAATCACCAAAATAAGGAATCATCTGGCCGGCAATGATGTTGAGCTATGGATCTGGGGTGACCGGTTGATTGACGGCAAAACCACGGGAATTGGTTTCTGGGAAGCGAGTTATAACAATACCCACCGGGCTATCGATATGATACCTCAGGACGTGGTCATAAATGACTGGCATTATGAACGCCCTGACCCCACTGCAGCTTACTTTGCGCTCAAGGGATTCAATGTTGTCACTTGCCCCTGGCGGTTTCCTGACGTGACCAGAAAGCAACTACATATGATGGTACAATTCAAAAAAACGGCTACAGCGACCGCAAAGGACCGTTACCAGGGGATGTTGCATACGGTGTGGACGAGCGCCTCCAATTTCCTTGATCAATTTTACGGAAGGACCGAATCTGACAATAAGCAACGTGGAGGCAACCAGGTGGAAGCTTTTAAGACGCTCTTTGAGGAAATTGGAAAGCTGGAGGCTCAAAATTAACAACGGTCAGGATATTTTTATTTATGATATAATTCTTATTGGTCAGGATGTTCTCAATTATGCCCCTGGGGATTGTGTTCATGCAGGGAGGAAAATATAACCGGTTTAAAAAAATTAATCAGGGTTAAGCAGAATGCACAATACTCATTAATGAATAGAGAAAGTATTGTTAATACCGATCATTAATTTTTCGGCGTAAAGAATAAATTTCCACGAAGCAATGGATAAAATAGCAAGGCGTACCTTCATTCGGATCTCGGGATTATTATCGGCGGGAATAATATCACCGGTTTCTCATGCTGCTTTCAGCAGCGAAAGTCGGCTGATCGATGAGATCCGCGCCCACAGTTCTGGGATGGCGGTCTGGTGGGTGGGTCATAACGGCTGGCTTATCAAATCAGGGGACATCCTGATCAGTATTGACCTGCCGCTGGAAACCAGGGCGAGAGAGGTGCCTTCGCCTGTAATCGCAAAGGAACTGGCTCCTGAACTGGATATTGCTTTTATTACCCATGAACATAGTGATCATTTTGAGCGGGAGACCTCAAAGATCCTGCTGGAGGAAGGCAATTGTCTTTTCGTACTCCCCAAAAGTTGTGAAAAGGTGGCCCGGGAAGAGGTGGGTATCCCGGGCGAAAGGATTAGGATTGCCATTCCGCGTGTTCCATTTGATGTCGGCGGGCTTCATGTTGAGCCGGTCAGGGCTATTCACGGCAATGAAAGATATGCCGTTTATTATGAGGCCAATCTGGAGGATTGCGGTTATCTGATCACCCTTGGAGGGAAACGAATATTCCAGCCCGGGGATTCCGTCCTGCTGGAGGATCAGCTTTTCCTGGAAGATGTGGACGTACTTTTCTTTTCACCCACCGAACACAATACCTATATTGACCGGTCGGTGATCCTGATCAATACCCTTGCTCCGGATTATATTTTCCCGCAACACAGAGATACTTTCAAAGTAACACCGGAAAACCGGTTCTGGACTTCTGCCTATCCTTACGAGGTAAAACTCAGGTTATCAAAAGACCTGCAGGAAAGGTATCATATCCTCCAAATAGGAGAAATGATGTTGATCAGTTAAACCCCCTCCTGCGTATACAAATTTGAATTGAGACATTTATTAAACTTAAATCCGTACTTTTGCGTTCCGTTTTTTAAATAATCAATTCTCTGTATGCATGACATCCGTAATATCGCCATTATCGCCCATGTCGATCATGGCAAGACCACCCTGGTGGACCGAATTCTTCACCAGGTAAAATTATTCAGGGACAACCAGGAGATGGGTGATCTGATCCTTGACAGCAATGAACTTGAACGGGAGAGGGGGATAACGATCCTATCCAAAAATGTATCGGTTCGTTATAAGGATATAAAGATCAATATCATCGATACACCCGGGCACAGTGATTTTGGCGGGGAGGTGGAGCGTGTTTTAAATATGGCTGATGGCGTGCTTTTACTGGTAGACGCTTTTGAAGGGCCAATGCCGCAGACAAGATTTGTTTTGCAGAAAGCCCTGGCGCTCAACCTCAAACCGATCGTAGTCATTAATAAGGTAGACAAACCCAATTGTGATCCTGATGGGGTTCAGGAGGCTGTTTTTGACCTTATGTTCAATTTGGACGCCAGCGAAGAACAATTGGATTTTCCCACAGTTTTCGGTTCTTCCAAAGACGGGTGGATGTCTGATGACTGGAAAAAACCGGCCAAAGATATTAGTATCCTTCTGGATGCTATTATTGAACATATACCCAAGGCCCGGTTTGTGGAAGGAACACCGCAACTGCAGATATCCTCGCTGGATTATTCCAGTTATGTGGGCAGGATAGCTGTAGGCAAGCTGATCAGGGGAACCTTATGCAGCGGACAGGATGTATCTTTATTAAAGAGGGAAGGGAAGGTACTAAAGTCAAGGATCAAGGAACTCTATGTTTTTGAGGGGCTGGCCAAGGAAAAGGTCAAAACCGATGTCTATGCAGGAGAGATCTGTGCCATCCTGGGGCTCGAAGATTTTGATATTGGAGATACGGTTGCGGATTTTGAAAATCCACAGGGCCTTAAGCCGTTGAAAATTGACGAACCTACGATGAGTATGCTGTTCACGATCAATAATTCACCCTTCTATGGGAAGGAGGGTAAATATGTTACTTCCAGGCAATTAAGAGAAAGATTATTCAAGGAAACCGAAAAAAATCTGGCTTTAAAGGTGGAAGAAACCGAATCGCCGGAAATATTAACGGTTTTTGGCAGGGGCATACTGCATCTTTCAATACTAATTGAGACCATGCGCCGGGAAGGGTATGAGTTACAGGTAGGTCAGCCCAATGTTATTATCAAAAAAATTGATGGGGTTGATCATGAACCCATGGAATCATTGACCGTACATGTTCCGGAAGAATTTTCCGGGCGGGTTATAGAATTGGTCACACAGCGTAAGGGGGAGACGACCAGTTTTCAGACGAAAGGAGACCGGGTACATCTTGAATTCACGATTCCCTCACGAGGAATTATTGGATTAAGGAACCAGATGCTTACAAGCACGGAAGGTGAAGCGATCATGGCCCATCGTTTCAAGGCCTATGAACCCTGGAAGGGGGAAATCGGCAAGAGGCGGAATGGTTCTTTGATCGTGAGTGAAGCAGGTACGGCAATCGCCTATTCAATCAATAAGCTTCAGGATCGGGGCACTTTTTTCATACATCCTAATGAAGAGGTATATGAAGGGCAGATCATCGGAGAACATATCAGGCCTGATGACCTGGTTGTTAATGTGACCAAGACAAAAAAACTGACCAATATCAGGGCAGCCGGTTCCGATGATAAAATTTTCATAACACCGGCCGTTAAATTTTCGCTGGAGGAAGCGATGGAATATATCGGAAAGGATGAATACCTCGAGGTAACCCCACGATCGCTTCGCCTGAGGAAGATCTACCTGAAAGAGCATGAACGCAAGAAGTTCTACAAATAACTTTAACCTGGATTCATCCCTAAGTTTACATTTCAAAGGAAACTTCTGTTACCTTGTTTAATTCAGTGGCTTAAAATTTGGCAGGCTTTGGGAATAAAAATACTTAATCCCGATTATTCACAAATCTATTGTAAATTAAAAACCCCCGAACTCCTGTAAAGGTTACAAGGGGAACGTTTTGTGTTGAAGCAGCCCGGTTTAATACTTCCGGGATTTTTCTACCAGAGTATATGAACCCATCCTTTATAAATATGTCTGGACAATTCAGGGTCGATAGCCACAAAGTTGACCTCAGCTATGTAATAATACGCGCCTGCAGGCAACAAATTACCGTTATAATCCTGGTTGTCCTTGCCATTGACAGGACTTCCAGCAATTACAGGGTGAATGTGAGACTTGTGTTTGACATATCCGGGCGATTTTTGAATCGTATATCCCAATAATTGATCAGTGGGGAACAGGTAGAGAGGGAAACGGGCTATCCTTATTCCTGTCGCTTTCTATTATTTTAATTTTCTTCTTACATGTGCGCAAATACGGGAAGATGGCCGGCGATTTTGTCAACCGGGAAAATTTATCGATTTTATAGGTGAAAGAGGTTTTAACATCGATATTGTTAGAACAAAATTTCTTCAAAATCATATAATAACTTTGTACCGATGAAAATTTTAATTGTCGAAGACAATATTCAATTGCTTCAGAATATTGAAACGTACCTGAAGGAGGAGGGGAATGTGTGTGAATCGGCTGGTACCTATAAAGAGGCTATTGATAAGATCGTTTCATTTGGTTATGAGATGCTCATTCTGGATATTATGCTTCCTGACGGCACCGGTCTTGATGTTATCCGGGAGTTAAAAAAACAGAATTCAAATGCAGGTATTCTGATCATTTCTGCGAAGGATTCCCTGGATGATAAGATCAGCGGCCTGAACCTGGGAGCTGATGATTATCTTACCAAACCATTTCACTTATCCGAATTATATGCCAGGATCAAGGCGATTTACCGTAGAAAGAATATGGATGGCAATGAGGAATTCAAGTTTAATGAACTCCGGATTAATATTGAGAACAGAACGCTTGAGGTTAAGGATCAATTTCTCGAGTTAACGCAGAAAGAGTTTGATATGCTTCTGTTTTTACTGAATAACAAAAACCGGGTGATCACCAAGCAATCCATCGCCGAACATCTTTGGGGGGATTATGTGGATGCTTATGATTCTTTCGATTTTGTATACCAGCACATAAAGAATTTACGAAAGAAAATATTGAATGCCGGAGGGAAGGATTATATAAGGACGGTTTACGGCCTGGGGTACAAATTAATTGATTCCTGATTATGAAGCTCTTACTTAGAACATCATTTTATTATATCATAATATCTTTTATCGTTTTTATTATTGGCAGTATTATCCTTTACAATATCTTTCTGAATGAGATTAAAAAAGAAACGGACCTTTATCTTATAGAAAGATTTCTGACTACTGTTAACACCTTAAAATCAAACAGTACACTCAATTCTTTGGATGGTTTTAAACTTACCATCGATACCTTATCTTACCAACCTCCGGCAACCGGAAGGCCAACCCATATTTTCTCCGATACGCTGGTGATGCATGAGTACCTCCGGAGAATGGAGAATAACCGTAAAATGATTGGTATTGAAGAGATCGATGGCGTATACCTGCGAATTTCATTGTATGATGTGATTGTCGAAACGGATGATATCATGGATGGCGTGTTCAGCGGACTATGGCGATTATTTTTATTTCTGGGTATTGTGATGATGATATCAAGTTTTATGATCTCAAGAAATATATTTAAACCCTTTAACCGGACGCTAGAGCAGATCAGGGCTTTTAATATAAAGGATTTGAAACCGCTGAAATTAAATAAATCAAATACCAGTGAATTCAATATTCTGAATGATTTCATAGAGCAGATGACTGAGAAAGTTAGTAATGATTACAAAAGTCTTAAAGAATTCTCCGAGAATGCCTCCCATGAAATCCAGACACCAATAGCAATTGCCAAGGGTAAGCTTGAACTTATGTTACAATCAAATGATTTATCAGGACAGGATATGAAGCATATTGAATCCGCCTATAAATCGCTTGACCATATATCAAAGCTCAGCCAGTCCCTTACCCTCCTGACGAAAATAGAAAATCAGGAATTTTCTGATTTTAAGGAAATCAATTTTTCAGAAATGGTAAAAAGGGCTATTGATGATTTTAAAGAATTACTTGATCTGAAAGGGATTAAACTTTCCACAGATATCAGTGATGCAGTTATGATCAATAACAATTATAATCTTCTCAGGATTCTGATCAATAATTTATTGAATAATGCATTGCGTCATAATATTGAAGGAGGAATGATCACCGTGGAACTTAATCAAAAAGAGTTTTCCATCCGAAATACGGGAATGGCCTTAAAAAACCCTTCGGATCATTTATTTAACCGGTTCAAGAAAGATAATCAATCAGAGAAATCCCCTGGCCTGGGATTGGCTATCGTAAAAAAAATTGCGGATGTCAGCAGCTATACCATCAATTATGTTTATGAAAATGAATTGCATGTCATAAGCATTCGTTTTTAAGCTTCCATATTCAAGATTTCTTCAGATTTTCTTCTTAAATTTAATTTGGGAAGATATTTTCTAAACAACAATTACCCCAAAAATGTTGATAAGGTATGCTATTTACGAGCTTAATTTTATTTTTCCTTTTATCTTTTGGAAAGGTTGATTCTTCATTTCCGGGGTCAGAAACCATGAAAAACGGTACTGTTGTCCAATTATTCCCTGGGCATAAAAATGATTTGGGCGCATTTGCGGTTAATCCTACAGATATCCCGGTCATTGATATACCCGAGTTGGTTGATCTGATGGACGAGGAATATCCGGGAGTGAGGGTGATCAATTTCTGGGCAACCTGGTGTAAGCCCTGTGTAGAAGAATTACCTCTTTTTGAAAAGATCAATAAAGATCCCCGCTTTGATCATGTAGAAATTATATTGGTAAGCGTAGATTTTATCGAAGACCTTGACACGCGTGTGAAAAAATTCATTGACCGGAAGAATATCCAGTCCATTGTAATGTTAATGAAAAACACCGATTATAATTCCTGGATCGATACGGTTGATCCTTCCTGGTCAGGAGCCATTCCGGCCACTTTAATCCTTCGGCCGGGCCAGGGAGAAAGGCGGTTTTATGAGAAACAATTCCGCCAGGGAGAATTGGAACAATTACTTCTTGAATTCTGAAACCAATATTAACCATAAATAACTGTTCTTATGAAAGCGATTCTTTTTTTATCCATTTCAATTTTGATGTATGTGTTTTCTGCCGGTGACGGGTCCGGTTTTGAAGTCGGTGATGCCGCTGTGGATTTTAAATTAAAAAATGTAGATGGAAAGTATATCTCATTGTCTGATTACCCGGATGCCAATGGATTTATTATAGCATTTACCTGTAATACCTGTCCGTATGCAAAGTTCTATGAACAACGTATAATAGATCTTCATAATAAATATGCACCCCTGGGGTATCCGGTTATCGCGGTCAATCCCAATGATCCGGTCAAACAACCTGGTGATTCTTTCGAAGAGATGAAAAAACTGGCTAAGAAAAAGAACTATCCGTTTCCCTATCTCATGGATGAAACACAGGAGACTACAAAAGCATATGGAGCTACCAATACACCCCATATGTACGTTCTCCAAAAACAATCAGGTCAATATATTGTGAAGTATATCGGTGCGATCGATAATAATCCGAAAGAACCCGAAAATGTAAGTAAAGCCTATCTCGAAGATGCTATTGATGCCTTACTCAAGGGGGATGAAGTGCCTGAAAAGAAAACCAAGGCAATTGGTTGTTCCATTAAGTGGAAATCTGCCTGAAATACTATTGTTAACCCGAAAAATTTATGAATTTTTCGGATTAAGATATTCGGAGAAGATCTGAATGTATTATACCACTATGCTCAGCGTATCCGTAACCTGATCGGAGAGGTGGAAGGCGCTGCCGATATTACCGTCGAGCAGATCGTAGGCTTACCCCAGATGACAGTCAAATATGACAGGAACAGGCTGGCAGAATATGGGATCGATGTAAAAACGCTGAACAACATCATCAAGGTGGCTTTTGGCGGATTGGAGAGCGGTACTGTATTTGAAGGGGAACGGCGTTTCGACCTTGTTGTCAGGTTTAATGAGGCTAACCGTCAATCGATAGATAATCTGCAGAACCTGCTGGTGAGGCTTCCTGATGGCGGGTGTGTGCCGATGAATGAACTGGCTGATGTTCGCTATACTTTCGGGCCGGCACAGATCTCAAGAGATGATACCCGCCGGAGGATCGTAATAGGCATCAATGTACGAAACAGGGATGTGGAAAGCCTCGTACAGGAGGTGAATGGTATAATCAACACCAATATTGACCTGCCGGCAGGATATTATATCACTTACGGGGGTCAGTTTGAAAACCTCCAGAATGCCAGGGATCGCCTGAAGATCGCTATCCCTGTAGCTTTGCTGATCATTTTCATCCTGTTACACTTCACTTTCTATTCATTCAAGCAGGCCCTTCTTATCTTTTCTGCCATTCCGCTGGCTGCCATTGGGGGTGTTCTCTCGCTTTGGATACGGGACATGCCTTTCAGCATATCAGCCGGCGTTGGTTTTATTGCTTTGTTTGGTATTGTAACCCTGAACGGTGTGGTATTGATCAGTTTTTTTAATGATCTGAAAGCGGAAGGATACGATGATCTCAAGGAACGGGTACTAACGGGTACCCGGCAGCGCCTCAAACCTGTTTTAATGACTGCCTCGGCTGCAGCTTTCGGCTTTTTGCCCATGGCTTTTTCCTCTTCGGCAGGTGCGGAGGTGCAGCGGCCCCTGGCTACGGTGGTAATCGGTGGGTTGATCACAGCGACTTTTCTAACGATGGTTGTATTGCCGGTACTTTATTGTATGTTTTCCAAAAAGAAAGAAAATGCAAACTGCTAATAAAATCATAGTTTTATTGATCCTGACATGGTTAACGCCAAGAATTGTCAGCGGTCAGGAAGAAAGGGCATTTGATGAAATGTGGGAACTAACGGCTGAAAATAACCCTGACCTGCAAAATGCACGCCTTCAGGTTGATCGCCTGGGGAAAATGAAAAGTTCATCATGGGACCTGGGGATGACATCCGTCGATCTGAACCGCGGTCAGATCAATAGTGCCTTGATCGATAATCAATGGACGATAGAGCAGCAGATAGGCTCGCCTTTTGAAATGGCTGCTACCAGCAAATATTACCAGTCTGAGATAGGTTTATTCAATGGTCATTACGAAAAGATCCGGCGATCGGTAAAAAGATCGTTAAGAAAATATTATTATGAGTGGTTATATGAGAACCAAAGGCAGAAAATTGCAGAAAGAGCTCTCTCATTGTTTGAAAATGCAAGTCACTATGCAACACTTCAATATGAAACCGGCGAAACCAATCTCTTAAGCAAGGCCCTGATCGATTCCAGGATGCAGGAGATCAGTCTAGCTGCCAGCAGGATACAGGTAACTAAGGATAATCTGGTCAATCAGATTAATGTAATCGTTAATTATGAAGAGAAAATTCTACCCGAGTCCCGTGAATTAACAAAGTTGCCGGTTCCTGATCCCGAACAGCCGGTTTCCGGTATTGTAGATTCCATCCCTGATGTATCTGTGGAAAGGCAACGCATGCAGGTGGCACGGAGTTATCTTGGTCTGACCCGTTCAAGGATCAGCCCTTATTTTAAAGCAGGTTATTTCAATCAGCAACTGGACCAGGTATCCGGTTTTGATGGCTGGCTTGTAGGAATTGCTTTTCCCTTATGGTTCCTGCCACAGAAAGCAAGGATCCAGGCAGCTTCTATTGATATGTCGATAGCAGAAAATAACTATTGGTATCAGAAGAGCCGGATGGAAATTGAATACAGGAATATTATGAACCGTTTTAATCAACTGGAAGAAAACCTCAGTTTCTATGAGCAAAAGAGAATAGATAATGCCAGGATGATTGAAGACAATGCCAATCTATTGTATGAATCGGGTGAAATAGGATACCTCGAATATGTCCAGAACCTGAATACGGCCATACAGATCCAGGAAGATTACTGGCGTCTGGTAAATGAATATAACCTGCTTGTAATTGATTTATATTATTATTTAGACATTTAATGTTGTGTTATGAAGCCATATAAGAAACTGTTTTTTGCCTTTGTTATCATTATAGCTTCCTGCTCAGGCGCTGAGGAGGCTGGCGATGAGGCTACCGGAAAAATGGCTGATGAACGGATCAGTATTTCACGGGATAAAATGGAGGATATTGGTCTGGAACTGGGAGTTCTTCGTAAAGAAACGATCTCTGAAGGTATTCTGGCTAATGGCTACCTGGATACGCCGCCCCAACAACAAGCCACCATCAGTTCAATGATAAGCGGGAGAGTATCCAATATCCGTTTCCTTCCCGGTGATTACGTAAGGAAAGGGCAGGAAATCCTGCGACTGGAAAGCCCGGAATTCCTGGACCTTCAGCGGGATTATCTTGAAGTAAAAAGTGAACTTTCCTATCTTGAAAATGAGTTTCAACGGCAACAAACACTTGATGAAAGCAAGGTAAATGCACGAAAGATACTCTTGCAGGCAGAACGTGATTATCATGTCAAACAAGCGCAAATGGCTTCTTTACAAGGAAAGCTACAGCTTTTGGATATTGATCCCGGCCAGCTTACCTCGGATAAAATTTCTCCTTTTCTGAAGATTAGGGCACCGATCAATGGATATATTACAAGAATTAACACGGCAACGGCTTCCTTTGCCCAAACTGAAGATGAGCTGGCCAGTATGGTTAACCCAGCACATCTGCATGCGGAGCTAAATGTATTTGAAAAAGATATCTTAAAAGTAAAAAAAGGTCAGCGTGTGGAAATAATACTAAACCAGGCACCGGATGCTGTTTTTTACGGGGAGGTCTTTCTGGTGGGTAAGGATATGGATATGGAGAAACGGTCGATTAATGTACATGTTCATATCCCGGACAATACCAATTGGGTAGTTGGCATGTATGTAGAAGGCCGAATATTAACGGCCAACAAAGAAGCACTTGTTATTCCTGTTGCCGGATTGGTCCGGGAAGAGAATGGGTCATTCGTTTATGTAGTTGCAGAAGAGGATCAGGATAATATTTATTTAAAGCGGATCCAGGTTCAAACCGGGACAGAATATAAGGACCTTGTGGAAATCAGCCTGCCCGGTAATGTGCCTGCTGATGTTAAATTGGCTATCAAGGGAGTTTATTATCTATCGGCAGATTGATCAATAATAACGCAGGTTTATTAAAAAAGGTTTTGGTTTGACAGAGGCAGAACGGGTTGGTGTCGTTCGTGGCAGGACAAGGACCGCTGAAACGCCAGACAACCCGATGGGGAAAGTGCGATCTACAAAAAACAATCGTTATCTTTTTTCACGGTGGACGGTGTCGAGGGTGAATGGAGGAAGGCAGATTGACCAGTAACGGGCAGGAAAGTCAAAAGGATTAGCATATTTCACCCTTGCACCTTTTTTAACAAGGATTGATTCACCTTCACCGATGTTAAGCTTTTCACCGTCGACGATGAGTTCCAGTTTGCCTGTCTCCAGGAGGACAAATTCATCAAATTCCGGATTCTGAACGGGTTCGTTCCAACGCGGAGGCATCTCGATCCGTGATATGCTGCAATGGGGGTATTTATTGCTCGCATTACCGAAATGTTCCTCGATAAGCTTAAGATCATCAGTCGGCACAATAAAGGGATCATCTTCTTTAACGTACTTCTTCATCAGCCAATTTTTTATAAAAATAGGAATACCTTGTATAAATGCAATTTTAAAATTTTTTCAATTTTGATAACAGGTCCCATATAACGATTCCGATGCTTACCGATATATTGAGTGAATGTTTAGTGCCAAACTGGGGGATCTCAATTACTTCATCAGAATGGTCCAGAACCTCTTCTGTTATGCCGGAAACTTCATTACCGAACACCAGGGCCAGTTTATCATGCGGGGGCTTATAACCAGGTAATTTTCGGCTCCGGTCCGCCTGTTCGATGGTCAGGATCTGGTATTCAATATTCTGCAATTCCTTAATTACCCCCAGCACATTCTCCCGGTATTCCCATGATACCGATTCCGTTGCGCCTAACGCGGTTTTATTGATTTCCCGGTGGGGAGGTTTCCCGGTAATGCCACAGAGAAAAATTTTTTTTATAAGAAAGGCATCGCAGGTCCGAAAGACCGATCCCACATTATGGAGGCTTCGAACATTATCCAGGATAATAATGACAGGAATTTTCTTGATCGCCCGGTATTCTTCCACCGTCGCCCGGTTTAATTCTTCATTTTTCAGCTTTCTCATGCAGTAAATTTACAGGATAAAAAACCGGGTTGAAAATTAACTAAATTCTATCATTCCCGGAATGAAACTTTTAACTTAGTCGATAATTTCTCCTAAATTTAAGGTGATTTATGGCAAAAGGGAAAAAGGCTACCGACAGCAAGGAAACTCCCCTGATGAAACAATATAACACTGTAAAAGCCAGGTATCCTGGAGCTTTGTTGTTATTCAGGGTAGGGGATTTCTATGAGACCTTTGGTGAAGACGCCATTAAGACCAGTAAAGTACTTGACATCGTCCTGACCAAGCGGTCGAATGGTGCCGCGTCCCATGTGGAGTTGGCCGGCTTTCCCCATCATGCCCTGGATTCTTATCTCCCCAAACTAGTCAGAGCCGGCTTCAGGGTGGCTATCTGTGATCAGCTCGAGGATCCCAAATCAGTGAAAGGGATCGTAAAAAGAGGAGTAACGGAACTGGTTACACCAGGGGTGTCACTCAATGATAACGTCCTGGACAGGCGGGTGAACAATTATCTGGCTTCCGTTTATTTTAACGGGGAAAATACCGGAGTTGCTTTTCTCGATGTATCCACCGGTGAATTCCTTACGGCTGCCGGCAATTTTTCCTATATTGAAAACCTGATCCAGAATTTCAGTCCTTCAGAAATTATTTATACTAAACCGCAACGCAGCCAGTTTTATGAGCATTTCGGAGAAAAATGTGTTCAATATGCCCTGGAGGACTGGGTGTTCACTTATGAGTTCGCCTATGAAAAGCTGATCAATCATTTCAGAACCACATCGCTCAAAGGATTTGGCATTGAGAATCTGAGGGATGGGATCATCGCTGCCGGATCAATTCTTTATTATCTGGAGGAGACGGAGCATAAAGAGATCAGCCATATCTCCTCGATTGCAAGGATAGAGGAAGAAAAATCGGTATGGCTCGATAAATTTACCATACGCAATCTCGAACTTATCCAGGCCCAGCAGGAAGACGGTGTTCCCCTGATCGATGTGATCGATAATACGGAAACACCTATGGGTGCCAGGACCCTCAAAAAATGGCTGCTCCTCCCGCTGAAGGAGATTGAAAAAATTGAAGAGCGTCACCAGGTAGTGGAGATCTTCCTTAAAAATGAAGAACTGCATGAAGAACTGCTCAAATATCTTAAATCGATTGGCGACCTGGAACGACTTATCTCTAAGGTGGCTGTAAAGAGAGTAAGCCCCCGTGAGATGGTGCAACTCAAAAGGGCCTTACAGCATACTCTTCCTGTCAAAGAACTTTTAATGAGATCAGGCATCCAGAAACTCGAAAAGATCGCTGATCAGATCCATGCCTGTGAATATCTGCTGGAGACCATAGAAAAGACATTAAAGGATGAGGTCCCGGCGGTCGTTCACCAGGGTGGGATGATACAGGATGGTGTGAACAGTGAACTGGATGAACTGAGGGAGATCGCCTATTCCGGGAAAGATTATCTGCTGCAGCTACAGAAAAGGGAAGTCCGGAACACAGGTATCAGCTCATTGAAGATAGCCTATAATAAAGTATTCGGATATTACCTGGAAGTTACCAACGCCCACAAGGAAAAGGTGCCCGAAACCTGGATCAGGAAACAGACACTCGTGAATGCGGAAAGGTATATCACGGAGGAACTGAAGACCTACGAGGAGAAAATCCTCCATGCGGAAGAGAAGATCATTCATATAGAGCAGAAGATATTCATCGACCTTATCCAGGAAGCGGCTGAATATGTGAATCATATCCAGCAGAACGCCCGTCTGCTGGCCCAGCTTGATTGCCTTTCATCCTTTACAATATCCGCCAGAAAAAATAACTACAGCAGGCCTGCAGTCAATGATTCAACCAACATCATTATCAAGGATGGGAGGCATCCGGTTATTGAAAAGCAGTTACCCCTCGGAGAGCCCTTTATACCGAATGATATCTACCTGAACAACGACACCCATCAGATCCTCATCATCACCGGACCCAATATGGCCGGGAAATCAGCTTTATTGCGGCAGGTAGCTCTGATCGTTCTGCTTGCCCAGATCGGTTCTTTCGTACCGGCCGCTCATGCTGAGATTGGAATGGTTGATAAGATCTTTACGCGGGTAGGCGCTTCCGATAATTTATCAAGAGGAGAATCCACGTTCATGGTGGAGATGACCGAGACAGCCAGTATCCTGAATAACCTGAGCGACCGCAGCCTGGTGCTGATGGATGAAATCGGCAGGGGAACGAGCACTTACGACGGACTTTCTATTGCATGG
>CAZYDB010000037.1:18404-21880 GCA_964645995.1 uncultured Roseivirgaceae bacterium | reverse complement strand
AAGCGTCCAGTGTCGCCCCTTATCGGCGCCCTCGACAGCCCTTAATTCCGCCACAGCAAAAACCTCTCAAGACGTGCGTGCGTCCCCTATTTTGATGACCAGTGTTCAATATCGTCAACCCGCCCCGACTGCAAAGGTTCTGCGCAAAAAGCCTGTCGCAGGCGGGCCGCGAGTTCCCCGGGCGCCTCGGCCTCAAGAATCGCGCGGATCACGGCAATCGGCGACGGTCATCTCGATGGCAGTATCCCGCCCTCGGACCGGCGCGACGAGATCGGTGAGGTCGATCGCGCGATGGTGCGCATGGTTCACAAGGGACGACTGGGAACAAAGAATAAATACCGTCAGGGAAAAACTTGTAAAAATCATGGGGGCTTTTCCGGAAAAAAACCCCCTAAACGCGGAGATTACAGGCACCGTTGAAGGCGATGGATTCAGCGTCGAAAAGGTTGTTTATCAATCGCAACCAGGCTTTTACGTAACAGCAGCTCTTTTTATCCCGGACGACCTTAAGGAAAAAGCACCGGCCATCCTTTACTGCAGCGGACACACCTATGAATCGTTCAGATCAAAGGTATATCAGCATATGATCATTAATCTTGTGAACAAGGGATTTATCGTGTTGGCTTTTGATCCTGTCGGCCAGGGAGAAAGGCTTCAATACCTTAATGAGGAACAGAACCGTTCAATATTCGATACGCCGACCCATGAACACTCCTACCCCGGTGGACAATGCTTTATTTCCGGCAGTTCTATCGCCAGGCATATGATATGGGATGGTATTCGTTCGATCGACTACCTGGTGTCACGTCCGGAGGTGGATCCGGAGCGGATCGGCATTACAGGCCGTTCAGGCGGTGGTACGCAGTCTGCTTATATTGCTGCCTTTGATGACCGCGTTAAAGCGGCAGCTCCGGAATGTTATATCACCAGCTTTGAATACCTTTTCAAAACGATCGGTCCGCAGGATGCCGAGCAGAACCTCCCGTTCTTCCTGGAAGAGCAGCTTGACCTTGCCGATCTCCTGGAAGTGAGGATGCCCCGGCCTGCCCTGATCATCAGTACTACCAATGATTTTTTCAGCATCCAGGGCGCACGAGAAACATTTGTGGAAGTAAAAAAGGCCTATGAAACCTATGGATATCCGGAAAGAATACAAATGGCGGAAGATATCGGCGGACATGAATCCACTTCCGGAAACCGGGAAGCGCTTTATGCATTTTTCCAGGAAGCGCTGCACCAGCCGGGCGGTCCGGCAGACAGGGAGGTAACCCTTTTTGATCCCGGAGAACTGCTGATCACCAGAACAGGTCAGGTACTTACAGCCTATCAAAGTGAAACGATCTATACCCTTAATAAAAAGGAAGTCGAACCTGTTCTCCATGAGCTGGCGAGAAAACGTAAGGGAGCCGGCCACAATCCGGATAGCCTTCGCCAAAAGATAATTGATCGTACAGGTTTCAGCATTCCCGTTCCGGATACAAACTATATTTTTTCAGGAAAGGAACGCTACGATCAGTATACTCTTGAAAAATATATGTTACCGGGAAGCGGTGATCATCTTCTGCCAGTGATACTGTTAAGACCTGTAATGAATTTCAACGGCAAAGCTGTGGTGATCTATAATCCCGAAGGTAAGATCGCCGAAGTCACAAAGGAAACGCTGGCTGGCTGGCTTACTTCAACAGGATTTGCAGTAGTATTGCCTGATATTCCCGGTTTCGGGGAACTGGGCCCGGGCTACCTGAAAGGAGATGCCTATATGGAACACACCTCCTACAACCAATGGTTTGCCGGCATACTGACCGGTAAGTGCCCCGTAAGTATCCGCATGGAAGATATGCACCTGATCAATATCTTTACTGAAAAAATTCTACCGGTTAAGCCCGGAGATCTTTACGGCATTGCCAGGGATGTTCTGACCGCTGACCTTCTCCACTACCAGACCGCCGGCGCCGGATTCGGCAAACTGGCCATGATCAGGTCGCTGGTCTCCTATAAAGCGCTGGTAATGAACAGGGATTACCATCCCAAATATATTCAATCGGCCGTTCCCGCATCAGTTCCTGAATATGATCTGCCCGATCTGGCCGCTGCCGTTGCCCCGCGGAAACTGCTTATGATCGACATCTGTGATCAGCAGGGATCGATCCTTGAAAATAGCGCAGCCCATCCGGATCTATTGCCGGTTATTGAGCATTTTAATAAAGAAAGAGTGAAAGGAAAATTATATATTATGAATACTGAAGGCCATTCCTTTGATGACCTATTCAGTGAATGGCTTCAATAGAGATCAATATTCTTAACTGACAATGATATGAAAAAATTATTCCTGCTATTTTTTGTCGTTGCCGGCTGTACCCAGAAAGAGGAGCACCAACCATCCTATTATACATTTTCCCCTGAAAGGAATTATATAGACAGTGAGATCATGATGAATGACTGGCTCGATGCGCCGGCGGGAAATCATGGTTTTGTGCAGATGGATGGTGAGCATTTTGTCTTTGAAGACGGCACACCGGTAAAATTCTGGGGAGTGAATATTTGCAGCCGGGAACCTTATGTTGAAAATGAAAAGGCTGATGAATGGGTTGCCAACCTGACCAATTTCGGAGTTAATGCCGTGCGGTTCCATAAATTTACCAGTCATGCCCTGAAAGGCGAAACCAGTACCCTCCTCGACCCGGATATGCTTGACAGGATGGATTATTTTCATGCTATGCTCAAAGAAAACGGCATATATACAGGCTGGTCACATATTTACGGCCATAAACCGAAGCCGGGTGACCGGGGCCGGCTGCTTGCCTATGATGAGGTTGTCAACATCGAAGTACCCTGGTCGCATTTGAACAGCGCCACATCAGGACTTGTTAATTTCGCTGAGGACCTCCAGGATCTTAATATCGAACTAACGGTTAATTTACTGGGACATACAAATCCTTATACCGGCTTGAGGTATGCGGACGACCCCGCTTTGAATTTTATCGAGCTACAGAATGAAGACAACATCTTCTGGGGTGCCATTGAAGCATCCCTTAGCCAGACGCCTACGTATAAAGATCTTCTCAGCAAACAGTTCTCCGAATGGCTAATAGAGAAATATGGTACGCAGGAAGCCTTGGACAAAGCCTGGGGTAAGGAGAACATGGCAGAAGGTGAGTTCCTGGACCGGATGAATATCTATCCTCAACCCAATCATCATGTCTTTTCAGAGGAATATAACCTGGCCCTGGAAGAAGACAGCCATGGCCCGAGCATAGGGCCGGGACGAGCCGGCGGAATGGGCGGCGCCAGACGCGACCCCCGGGGAAGGCGGGATGCAGCATCGCGCCGTCCGGGGAGACGTGGGCTGTTCTCCCGTCGAGCGAGGAGCGCCCCAGCGTTCCGTGACCCCTCCGCGAGCGCGGGCCGGTCAACCCAGGGTCGGCTGGCCGCTCCGGCGTCGCGGGTCGAACGGCGCCATGGTCGGCTGGCCGCTC
>CAZYDB010000037.1:9003-18394 GCA_964645995.1 uncultured Roseivirgaceae bacterium | reverse complement strand
TGTCAGGGCCATCCGGGAAACCGGATATAAGGGACCAATTGTGGGTTCCTGCTGGCAGGCCGGCAGCGGCTTGTTACACCTTTACAATCTATATGCTGATTACATGACAGGATTCATCGACAGGCATAATTATTTTGGCGGTGGTACCGGACACCGGCTGGATACCGGCATGGTCAGGAATGAGGCCATGGTTTCTTTGCCAGGTTCGGGACTATTGAGCACGGGACTCCAAATGGTGAGCGGCAGACCTTTCGCTTTCTCCGAGTGGATGAGCCTTCCTCCCAACCAGTGGATTGCTGAAGCAGCACCCATCATCGCAGTTTATGGCATGGGCTTGCAGGGATGGGATGCTTCCTATGCCTTTGCTTCAAACAAGACCTTTTATACCAATACTATAGAATCCGAAAACCATGGCGTGTATAATGTAGAGTCACCGTTACACCTAACACTCTATCCCACCCTTGCCAGGATGATCTACCGGGGTGATGTCAGGGAAAGCGATCCCTTTATTGTAAGAAAAGTATCCCCTGCAGGGCTAATGGCCGGAGACCTGGGACTTGTTGAACAGGTGAGCCAGGATTATGATGTAAAGAGTTTCAGCGGTGATGTTCCGCAGGAAGCGCTCGCTATCGGGAAGGTAGCGATCAGGTTTACGAAAGAATCCGGGGAAACATTGATCCCTGATCTAATAGAATATTGGGATGTGCCGGGCAGAAAGATCAACTCCCGGACCGGTGAACTGAGCTGGGATTACAACGGCCGTGGTTATTTTACGATCAATACCGCAGCTACCCAGGGTGTGGTAGGCTTTGCCGGAGGAAAAACCATCGATCTAGATGATTTTACAATCGATATGGATAATCCTTTCGGCATCATCCTGATCAGCAGTCTGGATAAAAAAGCCTCATTAGCAGAATCGAAAAGGGTGTTGGTCACTACATTGGCAAAAGGTAAAAATACAGGAATGGAATATAATAAGGACCATTCCAGGATCCTGGCAACAGGTAAATCTCCTGCACTGCTTGAAGGCGTTAAAGCGACTATTACCTCCAAAACCAGAGATAATATACAAGTACATATCCTTGATCATATTGGAGTAAAAACGGGGCAGGAACTACCGGTTTTAAATAATGGATTTGAAGTTGATGGCGGGAAGTATGAAACTTTGTATTACTTAATAGCATACTGATTCGGAAAATTCATGAATTTTCCCTGCTGCGGGGGGCAGTAAGTGGTATGAGGAATGAGGATGGAGGAATGAGGATGGATGGGGCTCTCCAAAAGTTTACGTGGGCTTGTGCGTGGGAAGACTTTTGGAGAGATAATATCAGGATGGAGGATGGAGGAATGAGCTCACACCCACACTGCGTCTCCCCGTTTCCCCTTTTCCTTGTTGTCATGAAATAATGAACTATTGAGGTAAAATAACCTGATAGTGTTCTAACCTGAAAAATTCGTGAATTTTTCAGGCTAAAAAACTTCCCAAGAACAAACCTACCGCGGGGTTGATATTGTTTATCGAAAAAAAAAGACATTCCGGAAAAGTCTTTGATTAAAAGCAAGGGATATTGGCAGCAAGAAAGAATAATCAACTGATCTTCATCCGGTCCTTAATAGAACCTATGAGTTTCTGCTGTTGAAAACGGCGCTCCAATTCTTCACGAGGAACACTATTGAGTACTTCCTTTTTCAAATGATCATTAAGCCGGTTGTATTCGCGAATAGTATCTTCAGAGAAAGAACAATCCTTCCCGTTAAAATTATTTTCGATTTGATATCCGTACCTCAATAATAAGTCCGAGGCTATCATTTCAAAGATCTCTATCTCCCCTGAACCCAGCCCTTTCTTATATTTGTTGTAGTTGTTTTTTATGATCGGTTTAACAAGATTAACCCACATGTCGCCGGACCGGGCCGCCAATATGGATTCATTGGAGGTATAGTACTTAAATATATCATCGGTATAGGGCACCTTTAGAAAAGCACAGATACTTTTAATCTGACCTGATGGATCCTCAATAAGATCTTCATATTTAACCCTAATAGCACGCGAGGGTCCATATTTCGCTATATAATAATCGGAAATTTCCTGGTCGTTCTTCCACTGCTTCGCCAGGTGATAGATATGCTTTTCACCCACTATTGTCCGCATAAACGACAAACTGACATCCCGTCCGTCTCTTACCAGATGAATAAGTAAGGGTAAAAATCCGTTTTTTTCAAACAAATCAATATGGTATACATTCCGCATGCTTTTGTTTACCCATACTTTTTTGCCTTTATGAATGGCATTTACCTCATAGATCTTGCGGTAAACCTCGAATAAGGATCGCTCAAGACACTGAGAGCGTATGGCTTGTGTATCAAGGATACTATTATTCCAGGGAACAGCATTTAATTTAACAAATTCACAAACATCTGATATAAGGAGATCGAAATTTGAATCCATTGATAGATCTCCGTAATATTTCATCAAAGGAAAAAAGGTTTTTAGGATATGGGGTGGATGAGGGGCAATCACTTCAGGGATCTGGTTTAACATCAGGCGAAGTAAATTCGATCCACTCCTCTGTGTACCAATGATCTGAACAGGGATCAGACTTTCATACATGCTTCTATCAAATGAATTCATTCATCAACTCAAAAACAAACCGGCCAGGCCTGCTGCGGGTATAATAATTAAAAGATCTACTTTTATAAAAAACACCAGTATAAAAGAAAGTACAAAGATACTAAAATGTAAAACTTCGTGTGGCATGCTCATAATAATTATTAAGCAGGCAGCATATATCATGCCTATTACGACCGGGTGAATGCCTTTGAAAATAGCTTTTAATCCGGGAGAATTTTTAAAGAAATCGATAAAGCGTGCAAAAATCATGATCAATATTCCCGGGGGCAGAAAAATGGCTATAGTTCCGGCAATGGCCCCCCAGATGCCGGCAACCTTATATCCGATAAAAGTGGCGCTGATCATAATAGGGCCGGGTGTTACTTGACCGAGTGCAATACTATCAATAAATTCATTGGCTGTTAACCAGTGCAGCTTATCAACCACCAGCTCCTGAAGCATGGGTATAAATACATACCCGCCGCCAAACAGGGTAACACTCACTCCGCCAATAGTAAAAAACAGGGTATGTAATTTTATTATTTGTTCAGGTAAGCGGTCTTTAAATAACAGAGGAAAGAGATAGAGGATCAACAAAATAAAAATGGTGATCAGCATAGGTTTATAATACCGGGAGATTTCCATGCGTAATTCACGGCTGAAGTTAATCCGGCTTCCGGCCATGGCAGAAGCCTCATTGCCTGCTTTATAAAAAAACACACGGCCGGCAATACCTCCTGATATTACCAGGATCAGGGTAATAAAGAATCCACCCAGGAAAAAAACCATTGCAAAAGCTGCCCCTGCAAGGATAAACTGCCGGTAATCAATTATGTTCTTTCTGGTCATCCCTACCGACACAGAAAGGATGATAGCTGCCACCGCCGGAAGTACCCCTTCAAAAAATTTATTTAACTGCGACACATTCCCATAATGAAAATAAACCATCGACAGGATGAGTATCAGGATAAAGGAGGGGATGGTAACCGCAAGCATACTGATCAATCCCCCTTTAAAATTCCTTAACTTATACCCCAGATAGGTGATCACATTAACAGCCATTGGACCGGGCAATACACTGGCCAGTGAAATTCCATCCAGGATCGTATCATCAGTTACCGTTTTGTCTTTTTCAACCAGTTCACGCTGGACTATCGAAATAAGGGACATAAATCCTCCAAAAGCAATAGAGCCGATTTTCAGGAACTTGATAAAAAGGTATTTATATCCTGGTTTAGGTTGCATATAAATTTTGTAATGTAAAGGCTTATTATGCTAAAAAGCCGGAATATCCTCAATATAAAAAGCTCTGTAAAAAGATTCAGTGGAATGAAGCTGCCATAATATATGTCCTTCCAAATCGGTAATTATCAGGTTATTGGTTCGTGAACTGCAGAACAGGACCTTGTCATCACCAATTAAATAAGCACTTCCCTCCTTGAAAGAATAAAATTCCCGGGGTAGGGTGATCCATACCCTTCCCGGATCATACTCACCTTTTGCCCGGATATTGAAAGATATTGCCCGCGAATACATTCTTTCCGGTCCGCCATTATCAAAGATCATCAATTCACCAAAAATGTTGATGTATGCAGCATGCTGACTGTAAAATATCTCGTCTTCGGAAAGATCGAAATCACCATTCATCCCCATCTTCCAGATAATATCCCCTGTAAGAGAATGGATTTTCCAGATTTGATGAAAATTACGGAAGGAAATAAGGTAATGTCCATCAGAATCAATTTCAAGTGAATTGGCATGCGACCAGTCCTTTTTCATCTCATTGATATTTTCATCCAGTAAAGGATCCTCATGCTGATAAATATCCCATTCCCAGACCTTATTGCCTTCTTTATCCAGCACCAATATTCCATCACCGAAGATAGTATCATTGGCGGTTCCGCCGAATTCGGTTAGGTCAAAAAGCTTCATATTCCGTGTAAGCGAAACAACCTGATTCGAATGATTTTGTATGATCTCATGATGCAGATACTGGTCAAATCCGTTTTCACCATATTTCATGGTATTAACCGTCTCACCTGAAAGATCGAATTCAATAATCTCATTTTCACTATGAAGGGATAAAATGGTTTTATCATCAGTCCATGAATAAAACCGGGAAACAAGGGTGTCGAGCGGATGATACCATACAATATCCCCCTGATCATTGATAAGTATCTGATAGGAAGGATCGGCGACATGGCGCACCATGAGGTAGCCTTCAAATACATCGCCTGAATCAACCATTATATTTAGCTTAGGAAGGGTCAAAGGTAATCGAGGGGTTTCAAAATACATTGTATCTGATTGCCAGACACTTTCTTCACTGCCTTCGATAATTTGAAATCCATAAGAGGTGTTTGGGCTTAACCTGTAGAGTATGACCTCCAGTTTCATATAACCCGATAGTTCTTTCTCATAAACCTCTTCGGGCTTTGAGTTCTTCCAGTACCGGATAATGGGGTCAGGTATTGGTGATGTTTTAAATTCAATCCTGACCTGCAAAGCATTTGAATTATCAATGGTTAAATCGGAAATTTTATGCCCGGGATCGCATGAAAAGGACAATAGAGCAAGTATCAAAATAAATTGAAACCCCGGATAATGGATACCTGATATCTGCCATATTCTGCTTCGATAAGACCTCATATCTCCTGGATTCAAATTAGAATTCTTAAAATTACAATTAATACAGAAAGGACAAATACAATAAAGGATAAAATGATTGCCGGTTCGCTGAGACGGTGGTAAAATCCAGGTAATCGAAGGCATAATTGATATCCATCTTGCTATTTTAGGATAATTTCTCTTTGTTTTCCAGTATAACTGTAAAGTATTATCCTTCGTGTATTATCCGGAATATGGAAAGATCTTGTGGTTGAGGACAGAAAGGAAGACCCGTAAAATATGTCATGGATCATAAATGAGGTATCTGAAAACTCAATCTTTGCCCGGTATTCATCCGCTTCAGGCTTGATAAACTGTCCTTTTATGACGCGGTTTTGATAAACCTTAATTTTATCTTTATTCTGACCCACCACAATAACTCTGGAGCTGTCTCCCCGGAGCAGTGAGACCATGCCCTTTGCGTCTCCGTCAACAAAAAAACCACTGGCGTCTACCCGTACAGGATGAAACTTCCCCCTTCCGTCACCGGATAAAAGTAAACCGATAAAAGCATCCTGGTGGCCGGTAAATAATTCAAAAGCGTAATTATTACCAGCCATTAAGAGATCGGGGTTCCCATCGCCTGTAAAATCTTCTGCTAACATCCCATAAACAGGAGCAAACTGGGCTTCCCGGGGCAAAGGTTCCCATGCGAATTTCCCTTCTCCAAGGTTTTGAATATAAATACTTTCAAAAGTATGTGCTTCAGCGCGGTAGGCGTCTTCGAGTGATTCCCTGTCAAACAGTTCTTTAAAGGTTTTGGTACTGTACTCACTATACTCCTGGTACTGCTGGCTGAAGTAATTCAACTGGCGCGAGATGTCATTCCTAAGATGAACCGGGTAATAATCTCCTTCCCTCCAGGAAGCAATAATATTATCGATAAGCCCATTATTATCAAAATCTTTGGCATATACCAGAACCGGTTTATCAGGAAGTGGTTTATATTTCATGTTCAATCCCTGATTCCCGGCCACATAATCCATATCGCCATCCCTGTCAAAATCCGCGGCTGCAAGGCTGTTCCACCAACCACCCGTTTCACCCATCCCGGCACCACCGGTAATTTCGGTAAGGTTATTTCCTGTGTTCCTGAATATCCTGACCTGCATCCAGTCCCCGGCAATGATCAGATCTACATTACCGTCATTATCGTAATCACTCCACAAAGCCGAGGTAACCATTCCTGCCTCCAGCAACTCCGGGCACCAGACTGCGGTCACATCCTTGAAATGGCCGTCCTCATTCATTAATAATGTACTCTTAACCGGTAAAGGATAGGACTGTGGCAAAATTCGTCCCCCGACAAACAGATCAAGATCACCATCACGGTCAAAATCGGCAGCAGTAACCGTTGATCCTGCAGTGGTGATCTTGGGTAAAGCGTGTTCCCGGTAAGTAAAATTACCCTTCCCATCATTAGTATACAGCCTGTCATTCAGAAAATGAGTATTGGCTTTCATTTCATAACTGCCGCTGACAAGATATAGATCCAGGTCCCCATCGTTGTCGGCATCGAAGAAAAGAACACCCATATCTTCCCGGTCGAGTGTATCGATTAAAGGAAAAGAATTGAAGGAACCTGAATCCTGTTGAATAAAGAATACGCCGGTGCTGAATCGGCCATTCCCTGCAAAAAAATCTTCCTTCCCATCGCCGTTGATATCTCCTACTGCAATGCCGGGACCTTCCTGCGAATAACGCATGGGCATGGTCATCTGAATCACGAAATCCTGAAATTTCTTATCTTCGTGGATAAAATCAAATGAGGCAGTATCCTCAACTTCCTTGAAATAGGTAAAGTTGCGTTTCGTCTGCTTTAACCCATCCTTCCGGGCATCCCCGAATTCCAGGGTAATGGTTTGATCCGGCTCTATACGTCGCAAAACCTGATATTCACCGGTAGGCCAGACAACTTTAACACTATCTATCAGATCACATCTCCCCAATCCGAAGTGAACAGTCTTATCAAGAGTAGAGATATATCCCCTGTTGGGGTGATGTTCATAATATAATCTTCTGCCTTTAAAATATACTTCTACTTTTGTGCCAAAGGCATCACGGTTAAAGGGTGATCCCGAAAGATTAGCTTTGATCCAGTTTCGGTCTTTATATTTTCTATCCGACCGGTTTTCATAAAGGAAGGCCGGATCATTGATATTATTGGTAATATAATCCAGATCACCATCGTTATCCAGATCCACGAAGGCAGCTCCATTTGAAAAAGAAGGCCTTGCGATTCCCCAATCCTTTGTTACATTTTTATAGCGATAGTTCCCCTGGCTTTTATACATATAATTGCTGGCCTTAAAGACAGGACAATAACCAAGGATCTCCAGGGTATCCAAAAAAGAGGCTTCCAGCCGTGACCTGAAATTGGAAAAATCATGATCTGTAATATCCCGCATGAATCCATTGGTAAAAGCAACGTCTTTATGCCCGTCATTGTCAAAATCAGCAAATAATACACTCCAGGTCCAATCCGTGGCATCCAATCCCGCAACCTGGCTGATATCACTGAATGAACGGCCTGCATTGTTAACCTGCATGGTGTTTCTCATGTATTGCTGCTCATAATTCTTCCTTGCATATAATTCATCGATATTGATATTCGTGCCGATGTACATCTGCTTGATCTTATAGTTTGTGGTGGGTAACATATCCAGGGTAAAAAGATCAACGTAGCCATCATCATTAAAATCAGAAACATCGCTACCCATAGAAGCAAAACTCTGATGTTTCGTCAGATCGTGGACCCTGTTGGTAAAAGTCCCATCCCTGTTATTGACATAAAAAACATCATTGGTGATAAAATCATTGGAAATATAGATATCCGGATAACCATCTTTATTAAAATCGAACACACCAATGCCCAGGCCAAATCCCTCATAGAGAATACCTGCCTCCCGGCTTACTTCCACGAAGGTGCCGCCACCTTCATTTCTGTAAAACCGGTCCGTAGTCTCCGATGTGCCATCCGTAACCCTGCTTTCTATGGATTGCGTTCTTTTGACAATCATTTTATTGGTTAAAATATACAGATCCAGATCTCCATCACAGTCATAATCAAGAAAAACTGCATGGGTTGAATGACCAGCGTCTGCTATACCGTACTTTTCTGCCTCTTCTAAAAATCGAAGATGCCCGTCCTTATCCAGCCCCTGGTTGATGAATAATTTGTTTTTCCTGCGATGGGACTCATCCCAGAAAGTGGCGCAAATATAAAGATCGTCCCATCCGTCGTTATTAATATCAACGACAGTAACTCCTGACGACCAAATTCCCGGCATGGCAATCCCAGCGGTTTCAGAGATATCCCTGAATTTTAATCCTCCGGTATTAAGGAATAAGCGGTTATTCTCAATATTGCCTGAAAAGAAAATATCTTTCAGTCCGTCATTATTGAAATCACCAATGCCGACGCCTCCACCATTATTGATATATTCATGAATGAAGATATTAAAAGTATCGTTTTCGGGTATTGAGTTGATAAAGTTTATACCTGATCTTTCCGGTTTTACTAAATTAAAAATCTTTTTTTCCTCCTGGCATGAAAAGACAAGGAGGACTAGCATTAAACATACAAGGAAGAAATGATATCTGATCATCCCAATTGACGGAAAAATTCAATTATTAACAATAACAGACCCCGGTTCGCAAATAAGCCCTACGAAAATACTTTTTTCTGATAAAAGATAGGGGTCGTGTAAAAATAAATTTGAGTTCCTGTGCACATACATTCCTCACTAAGCCAGCAAGTACGGACAAGGTTCAATAGTTCAGCATTTTCGCGGTTCAGTTGTGGGTTTCGAAGCTTGAAGCCGGAAGTCATCCTCCTGCGCTGAAATTACGAAGGGCGAAGGAAGTCGGAAGCTGATGAAGAAATTATACGCTATGCTCACACCCGCACTTTCATCGACCGTGCAGCGGCCTGTCTTCAGACGGTAAATTTGGACGGTCGTCTGGTTGGGCAGTTGTCATAGCATTATAAGGTGAATACATTTCAGGTCATGATATGTCATGAAAAAAGCCCCGATTTTCATCGGGGCCTTTTAAATTTAATTTATCATTAAACGTTTAGTATCCCGGGTTCTGAGCCAGTGATCCTTCACT
>CAZYDB010000037.1:0-8993 GCA_964645995.1 uncultured Roseivirgaceae bacterium | reverse complement strand
TACGGTCAATGGCCGTCTGTGGAATCGGGAACCTGATATCTTCATCTCCAAAAGCAGCACCCTGAAGATAAGTCCTTCCATCCTCAATGGCGCGTGGCAGATACTCATTATTGATATAATCCTTCATACCGCCATAACGCTTGAGATCCCAGAAACGGTGTCCTTCCATGGCAAGCTCCAGTCTTTTTTCCATCCTGACGGCTTCAAGGGCATTGGCCTGAGTGTCAAAGGGGGCGCCGGAAGCCGGATAGGTAGCGATCACATAATTGGCAGCATCATTACCGTCGGCATCTTTCACCCAATACTGAGGATTATCAACCATCCTTGACCTTATCTGGTTCACATAAGTCCTGGCCGTGCCAAGATCATTGGCCTGGGCAGCACATTCGGCCCTAAGCAGGAGTACTTCGGCATAACGCAGGAGGCTGTGGTTATTGGCGGAAAGTCCACCTCCCCAACCACCGGCATGCACACCGGATCCTATATCTGACTGATAATAAGTCTCTTTTTTAGGTGCATACGGACCGCCATAGGTCTGGTCACGAATCCAGTCAGCGCCGGGGTGAGGTCCCCAATCGAGATACGGAATACCACGACGGCCAACCGTCCAGTCTAATCGTGGATCCAGCGGTCTGGTATCAGGTGTAAAAGCATCACTGGAGGCAATCCCCTGGTCATTTATCACATTATCACCGGAAGCATTAAAATCAAGCCCGAATGCATCCAGATAAGGCAAACCATTCTCGGTTTTATAAGCATTGACAAGGTTTACGGTCGGCTGGTGAAATCCGCAGCATTGACCCGGTCCGCCGGTATAAGGGAAGTTCAGGATATCACCATAATTGGCATTATACCCGGAACCTGATCCATCATTGGCGGAGTTCTGTACCTGAAGAATGGATTCGGAATTATTATCTCCTTCAATTCTGAAGTTCTCATGAAAATTAGCCGGCAATGAATATTTCCCGCTATTGATGATATTATCCAGAAACGGAACAGCCTCTGAATACTTTCCCTGGAACATCAGCGTTTTCGCCATGAAGCCGGCCGCAGCACCTTTGGTGATACGTCCTACCTCACCTTTTCTTGGATCAACACCCAGGTTATCAAAAGCAAATTGGAAATCTGATTCCAGTGCTTCCCAGGGAATATCACCACCACCAAACTCCTGGCCACTCCAGGGCAGGTTGCCATCAACAGGTGCGCCTGATGGAGGGGTATTGGGAATAAGGTCTGTTTCAAGGTCCTCTGTCAGGTAGGGCACATAGTCAAACATCTTAACCAATTCCAGATGATAAAAAGCCCTCAGAAATCTTGTTTCCGCCTTTACGGCTGTAGCAAGTGCTGCATCTACTGTTCCCTTCTCTTCGGCCTCGGCTAACACCATCAATACATCATTACAGCGTGATACACCGTCGTACATAGCCTGCCATTTGGTCAGGAAGTACGGGTTGCTGGCATCATGCGCATACCGCTCAATCGGATTGATCGTAGGCTGGTCACCTACGTCTGTTCCTTTATAGGCATCGTCCGCATAAACATTGCCAAAGACCCAGTTAGTGGTCGTCGAACGCCACATATCTCCGGCACTCCAGCCGGCATTTCCATCCAGTTCCGCATAGGCACCGATCAGAAGCGCCTCCACACCATCAACGGTTGAAAGCACACTCTCACTCAACTGCCCCTGCGGATTTTTCGTCAGAAAGTCGTCACTACAGGAGGTCACCAGAAGGCTGAATCCTGTCGCTAAACCAATGAGTAATATTAATATTCTTTTCATAATTATTCTTTTTCTATTAAAACATTCAAGAAATTCATAAAACCATTCATTTCTATCATTAGAATGTAAGATTTAAACCAAGCTGAACGGTTTTAACAACCGGATATTGGGCGATATCAACACCCATAGCAAGGTCAGATCCACTGCTGTTCGGATTACCTACCGTACTGATCTCAGGATCAATTCCGCCATATCCGGTAAAGGTTAACAGGTTCATGCCCTGGAAGAATACCCTCATACGCTCAATACCTATACGCTGAAGCGTGCTCTGCGGAAGGTTATATCCAAGGGTTAATTGCTGCATCCTTAGGAATGATCCGTCTTCCACATAATGTGTACTCGGGTTCACCTCTATGTCAGGAGAGTTCTGGCTGATCTGTGGCAGATAGGCATCGGCAGTCTGGTTTTGACCATTCCAGCCCCAGGCTCTCTTAACCTCTTCGGTTTTTCCGGAATTCTGGAAAATATGCACGAAATGGTTGAAGTAATAGGTCGTATTAAACAATTCATTACCCACTGTTCCGTTGAAGAAAAGATTCAGGTCGAAATTCTTGTAACTGAAGTTCAAAGGTATACCAAAGATAAGATCCGGATGCGGGCTTCCAATGATCTGGCGGTCATCCGCATCGATCACACCGTTTCCATCGGCATCTTCAAATTTCCAGCGGCCAACACCGGCTCCGTTTTGTGTCGCATGATTATTCACTTCCTCATCGGTCATGAATACACCGAGTATCTTATACCCGTAGAATACACCGATCGGCTCTCCCATGGAGGTACGGGTTGCCTGATACTGCCTGAATCCGCCACTGAAGAAGAACTGGTCTTCATTAAATAATGTGGTGACTTCGTTCGTATACATGGTGAGGTTCGCACCAACCGACCAGTTAAAGTCTCCGGTTGAGCGGGCATCCCACAGCAAACCAAGATCAACACCCGTGTTGTTCATTTCGCCCACATTCCTGAATGGGTTGGTAGCAATACCGGCAAGTGTCGATACTGGTACCTGGATCAACATATCGGTTGTCTGCCGCTGATACCAGTCAAATTCTACTGATAACCGGTTGTTCAACATGGTGAGGTCTACTCCAACATTCAGCGAAGTGGTTGTTTCCCAGACTACATCTGGGTTACCGATCCGCTGCCGGTCAAAACCGGTTACAACGGTATTCTGAGCGCCGGAAATACTGTAGGCACTGTAGTCGATACTTGGGCCAAAGGTACTGGAGAAGGTATAGTTACCAATATCCTGGTTACCGGTCTGTCCCCAGCCAACCCTCAGCTTAAGGTCATCAATAGCGGAAATACCTTGCATAAAGCCTTCGTCAGAAAGCCTCCAGGCTGCACTGACGGCCGGGAAGGTAGCATATTTATTACCTTCACCAAACCGGGAAGAACCATCCCTGCGGACGGTTAAGCTAAGAATATATTTACCCAGATAATCATAATCAATCTTACCGAATACGGAGAATAATGTCCATTCATCTCTCCAGCCATAATTATTTTGTCCGGCTTCCCCTGAACTTAATACCCGGTAATCAAGGTCTCTGGAAAAGAAACTTGTTCTTGATCCGCCTAATCCTGAAGCATAGTTACTGATCGCTTCAGTACCGGCAAGCACCCCGATGGTATGAACATCAGCGAAAGTCTTGTTATAGGTTAAGGTGTTATACCAGGTCCAGTTGAAATAATTATCCCGGTTGGCGTTTAAGGACTCTGTCACTGAAGGTTCGGCATTCCATATCTGTGGATAATTGAATGACTGCTCTTCAAAGGAGAGGCTGAAGTTATAGTTATAACTGGATTTGAAAGTAAATCCTTTCAGGAAGTCCACCTCTGCAAAAACAGAACCCAGGAGCCTCATCCGGTTATTGATATTATCCTGACCTATTTCCAGCGAGGCAACCGGGTTATTGGGATTGTTGAATCCGGAAGCTCCGGTACCGGCATAATTGCCCTGAATATCATGTACTGGAATAAGACCCGGCATACGCATGGCCATCTGGATGGCATTCCCCGTTCCCTGACGGCCGCCGGAGATGAATTGCCTGTCTTCCCAGGTAACCATCATGGTCTCACCGATCCTGACACGTTCCTTAACATTAAAACTGGTATTGACCCGCAATGATAGCCGCTGGTAAGGGGTGTGAATAACGACCCCTTCCTGGTCAAAATAACCCAGTGAAACAGCATATTGTCCTTTGTCTGTTCCGCCTGTGGCGGTCATATTGACCTGCTGAATGGGCGCGGTCTGGAAGATCTCATCCAACCAGTCGGTTCCGCTCTTGTTGGCCCTGGTGATCGGATTGTTCTCAAAGTCATAGGTAGACTCATCAACAGAACCGGCTCCTGTCGGAATAATATAATTCGGCAGGGTAAAAGTTCCTGATCCATACTGCGGATGGGAAGGGCTGATCCCGGCGTTCTGCTGTGATTGGAAGATAGCCGAAGCCAGCTCGTCGGGGTTCAATGGCGTCGGAAGGTTGGAAGCCAGTTGAACACCGTATGAAGCGTCGACCGATATCTCAGACCTTTCCTTCGTCGATCCCTTGATCGTTGTGATGATCACAACACCGTTAGCAGCACGCGCACCGTAAATGGAAGCGGTGGAAGCATCCTTCAGTATCTGAATGGACTCAATATCATTCGGATTTACCTGCTGGATATCCCAGGAACTGACCGGTGTACCATCAAGTATAAACAACGGATTGTTGTTGTTGATTGTACCAAAACCCCTGATACGTAATTGTACAGGACTTCCGGGTTCTCCTGATGTGGTTGCGATAACACCGGGAGCTCGTCCCTGCATGGCCTGTCCGAAATTGGAAACAGGCATCTTCTTAATGTCCTCAGGCTCAACAGAAGTCACTGACCCGGAGATATTCCTCCTGGACTGCGATGTATACCCTGTGACCACTACTTCCTGCAGGGCGGTAATGTCCGGCTGCAGTATTACATCAATAACAGATTGACTTCCAACCGTGATGGCTTGTGTCTCATAGCCAACGGATGAAAAAATCAATACTGCATCCGGTCCCGGAACTTCGAGTTTATATGATCCATCAAGGTCGGATATCGTACCGACAGTCGTTCCCTGAATGAAAATGTTAACTCCGGGTAAGGGGCCTTCGCCCTCTCCCGTTACCGTTCCCGACACTGTTCTCTCTTGCGCCATTACCACCGCAAAAGATAACATCAAACTCAAAATCATCAGCGTAATACGCTGAATTACTTTTGTAGATTTTTGCATGGCATAAAAATTAGGTTAAAACTTACAATTAATTCAATTTAATTAATATAAAAATACCGTGACAAAGATACCCTTGCCCCGGTCACTTGTTCCAAAGTTTTATTTTGTACGTCAGAAATAATAAATTTATTAACTTCAAAAAAAAATTCCACCACTTCATTCAATCCGAAATATCGTAAAAACCAATATAAAAATCTAATCTTTCTTTAAAAATGTATAAAATTTTTAGTTAAATACCCTTCTGAAAACAATAAAATTTATCATCAGGCCAGTCAACCGTTGTAAATATATCGTTTCTGATGTATTTTCCTAATTTGGAAATAACTTTTTTTAACTAATTTAAATTTTTCCTGCCGATGGGGCCGGAAATCACCATTAATTACCTATACCGTGGAATCCTATTCATATTCTACCGCTACCCGCTTGCCGTTTCTTTTTACGTAGTACCATTCGCCGGCTTTCTCCCCGTTCTTGTATGAGCCAATATATTCAAGCCTTCCCTTCTTATTGTAAAATTTCCATTCACCATGCTCCACTCCCCCTGTAAAAAATCCCTCCTGATGTAACCTGCCATTATCATGGTAAAAGGTCCAGTCACCCTCCGGTAACCCGTCGACATACCGGCCTTCCCTGTTCAGGGTTCCATCCTTATAGTAGAATTTCCAGATGCCGTGATAAACGCCGTCCAGATATTTACCGGCTTTTTCGATCGTGCCGTCGGGATAAAAATAGGTTGCACTGTCCTCCAGTAACCCCGATTCCCAGTGCTCAATACCAATCCGGTTTCCTTCAGGATCATAATAGATAACTTCCCCATCCAACTGACCCTTTGAATAATGTTCAATGGCGCTGAGCACTCCATCAGGATAATAATGTATCCATTTACCTTCACGCTTGCCCTTAACCATGACCCCTTCGGATTTTATATTGCCGTTATCATAATATTCTGTGGCATTCTGGGCATTCGTGTTGCTATTGATCAAAAGCAGAAACATGATTATGAAAAAATGTATTGGAAAATAAGTTCTCATAATTCATCTGATTAAAATGTCTGGTGCATTCTTTATAAAAAACAGGTGAATATCTTTTCTTTTGAAATATTTTATCATGAATAATTATTAAACATTAAAATTCTTAAAGCACCGGTTTACTGACTGAATACCTTGCAATCTATTATTCTTAAGGATAAAGCATAATTTATACAGAATATCTGGTATTTTGAATAGTATTAAGTTCTTTTATCATGAAAAATGATTTTCATACTATCCGTTTTACTTAAAACACTTGAAACACTAAAAAAGCATCTCCCCTCCCGCATAATACAAGGCTGCTTCCTCCACAAGCCGCTGGTGACCGACAGGTAACCGGATTACATTCGGGGCAGGCAGGGACCTTAACAAAGGCTTCAGGTCCTTAAAACGTATGATCCTGTCCTTATCACCCAGAAGAATATCAACAGGAATATGATATTCGCTGAGACATTTACTCAACTTCGAAAGATCAAGGTTTAACCTTCTGAAACTTGTCCAGGAATAATATACCTGCTCTCTTTTTTCCTGATCGCCCATCTGAGATTTGGCAAACCGTACAACCGATCCATGAACCAGCCTTGTTGCCTCCAGCCAGCCTGCCAGCCTGAAAAAGAAAGCCGGATGGTAAATAACCCATTTAAAAAGCGCCCGGGTCAATATTGTACCCGTTGCCAGCCGGTACCAGAAATTGATCCTCAGCCCATCAGGGGCAATAAGGATTACTTTATCGATCTTCCCGGGGAATAACTGAATCAGGTTGAGAGCAAATTTTGCCCCAATACTATATCCTATAAGTGTGAATGTATGCACTGAATGGGCCGTAAAAAAACCGGTAAAAAAAGACCTGAGGTGATCCGGAGTAATCACTACCTGTTCTTTTCTTCCGCTATCCCTGCCATGGTACGGAAGGTCAAAACTATGGATTGTAAAGGCATTGCCCGGTCGGTCACTAAAAATTTCATAACGCCCGGCATCCTCACCAAAGCCATGAAAAGCGATTATCACCCCGCTGCCTGATCCATAAGACCGGTGATGCAAATGAAAGGTTGACTGCCTGGCTGATCCATTATACATGCCCTAACTTAACAATAATTTAATATACATACCTATAACCAGCACATATTTCATATCGTATTGTAATTAGCCTGTTAAACTTGTTGCTGCAATAATAAGGACGGGTTGTCTACCGAATACAGGCTTAATTTACCGTTCATTAAAAAAAAACGTTTTTTTTTACCTGCCGGCAAACATTTTCCATTCTCATAAGTATATATTGAAAACTAAGAATAATTTCACGGTTTCCTGAGTTTTTATGCAAGATACAACCCAAAGAATCATTGAAGAATCCGGGCACCTTTTTCTGAGGTATGGAATTAAAAGTGTCACCATGGATGATATTTCCAGAGAGCTATCCATATCCAAAAAAACGATATACCAGTATTTCAGGGATAAGAATGAGATTGTATGTAAGGTGACTGATGCCTATCTGAAAAACGAAAAAGAGAAGATGGATAAAATAAAGGCTGAAGCGAATGATGCGATTGAACAATTATACGGCTATTCCTCCTGTATCAGAGACCTGTTTGGAAAAATTAACCCTGTAGTTCTTTACGATCTTAGAAAATACTATAAGAAGGCGTGGCAGATTTACCTCAATTATAAAAATGAGGTCTTCTATCATTCCATCATAAGCACCCTGAATGACGGGATCCGGGAGGGTTTCTTTAGGAGGGATATTGACGTGGAAGTACTGGCTGTACTGCGTTTGGAAGAATTTCAGCTCACCATGGATCAATCGCTGTATCCTGTAGAAAAATTTGACCTGAAAAATGTACAGATCCAGTTATTCAACCATTTTATCTATGGCATTGTAACGGAAGCGGGCTATAAAAAATTGAATCACTACTTTAAAAATCATACCCTATCATGAAGAAGATAGACAGAATGAGACTTTTAATAATACTATTCGTTTTTATTTTTACCGGATCAAGCCTGGCTGACGACGGTGAAGTAATGCCCCTAACGCTTGAAAAATGTATAAGCGTCGCCCTTGAAAATAATGAAAACATAAAAATTTCGGATCTTGATATCATCAGTTCCAAAGCTGAGACGGGTGAATATCTTGCTCAGGGATTGCCGCAGGTAGATGTCACGGCTAATTTCAATAAGAACTTCATTATCCGGAGAACCTTTGTCCCGGCCAATATCTTTGATCCTACAGCCCCTGAAGGCGAGGTGATAGAACTGCAGTTTGGAACCCCATTTGACGGCAATATGGGGATCAATTTGTCGCAGATGATCTTTGATGGTTCGTATTTTGTAGGCTTGAAGGCCGCAAAGACCTATACGGATCTTTCAAGAAAAGAGCTTATCCGCACCAAGATCGATGTTGTGGAAGGTGTTATGAAAGCATATTTCTCAGTGCTTGTCAACCAGGTTGGCCTTGACCTCATCAGGGATAATTTCAATCGTCTGGACACGCTGTTAAAAGAGACCCGGATCATGTATGATAACGGGTTAGCAGAAAAAATTGATTTGAACCGCACCAAAGTGGAGTTCAACAATGCGACAACCGAACTGGAAAACACGGAAAGGCTGGTTGAGATCAGTAAAGACCTTCTTAAATTCCAAATGGGACTGCCGATCGGCCAGGCGATAGAGATCACTGAAGAACTCTCCGACCTGGACCTTTTGTCCGTTGAAGCGATGCAACTGGAAACCAGCTACCGCAGGCGTATCGAATATTCTGTTTTGCAGACCAATCTGGAACTGGCCCAACTGAATATGAAAAACAACCGGGTACAGTACCTGCCGCAAATTGACCTGATTGCCAGTTGGGGGATGAATGCCGGTGTCCTGAATGCAGGCGATCTCGTAAAATGGGGTGATCGCCGGACCTGGCCCGATTATCAGGTGGCCGGTTTGTCCCTGC
>CAZYDB010000036.1:16468-21999 GCA_964645995.1 uncultured Roseivirgaceae bacterium | reverse complement strand
GACGTACCGCTGGTGTACCAGTTGTGCCGCCAGGCGCATCGCTGGGTAGCTATGTACGGAAGAGAAAAGCGCTGAAAGCGTCTAAGCGCGAAACTCCCCTCAAGATGAGGCTTCCCTTAAGGGTCGTCAGAGACGATGACGTAGATAGGCTGCAGGTGTAAAGTCAGTGATGGCAAAGCCGAGCAGTACTAATTACCCGTGCACTTTCTTCGCAAAAAACTCCCCTGAAGTGAACGTCAGTTCTCCTTCAGGGGGGTCACCATCATCTACTCTGGTATAACGCTTGTCGTTTCGCCATTACTGCTGTATCTCTGCTCAATATGTTATTTAATGATACCAGATCCTGCCGTAAGCAGGACTAAGACCTTATGGTGATTATAGCGGTGGGGTCCACCTCTTCCCATTCCGAACAGAGAAGTTAAGCCCACCAGCGCTGATGGTACTGCCGTAAAACGTGGGAGAGTAAGTCGTTGCCAGTCTTTATTTAATAGCCCTGAAGTAGATCATAGATCACTCCAGGGCTTTTTTTTGTCCTGAAGTGAACAGCAGCGCTGCTTCAAAGTTGGGGAAGAGGTCCGAAAACCCAGTGGCCCGGCAGAGGTTGGCCCTGAGCAGATAAGGACTTAAAATAAGATCATTTCAATCTTCGAGCATTTTCAGGATCTGCCGGTACGTTGCGACCTCAAAGCCATCTTCGATTTCCTCCTCCACCAAATCCATAACCGTCCTTCCTTTTTTATCCTTCAGATTTTTATCTGCTCCTTTCTCAATAAGATACCTGACAGTCTCAACTTTTCTGCTCTCGGCAGCCAGATGAAGTGCTGTTGTCCGGGTATTCTTTGCCTTCTGGTTAATATCAGCCCCTTTATCAAGCAAAAGATCAATGACTCCTGTATGACCATTCTTGGATGCATACATCAGCGCATTATAACCACCGGTATATTTCCCTTGTCTTTTATGAATATCGGCACGATATTCGATCAATAACACGGCAATATCGACGTGTCCGTTTTCAGCGGCATACATCAATGGGGTAATACCATTCTGCCGTCTGCCAACATCAGGATCTGCCCGATGCTCGAGCAGGATTTGAACCACTTCATAATGCCCATTTATAACCGCCAGCGCCAGCGAATTTTCCGACTTGAAAACAGCGTTTGGATTCATACCCGCTTTGAGGAAAAGCAATACATTCTCTACATTACCATCCTGAGCCTGCTGTGCAAATTCATACTTATCATATCTTAATCCCTGCTCTTCGATTTTCCAAACCGATGCTTCGTCCTTAATCCTACCCCTGTTTAGACAGGAATAGCACATATATATTGAAAGAAAGAGAAACAGAAATATCCAGTGTTTCATTTTATTATTTTTTTTAAGATTCACGACCGGGTCCTACATCCAAATCCGCCAGCCAATTCCCTGGCATCACGAACGATCATAACATGAAAAAGCAGAAAGGAAAGTAAACTGAATATAGAGGCAGTTGATAGATTCAGCCGAAATTTCCGGACAATGCCTGAACCGGTTTTGTTACCCGACATTTTGGATATGGTTAAAAAATAGTATCCCCTTGATCGCCATTGATTCCATGCCCAAATGAATTTAGGAACTTATCCATAAAAAACAAAGTGCAATGCAATTATTCTCAGCGTGAATTCTATGAGGTTCCATACGCTGATAAACAAAAGGCGATTTTATTCCTGGATAATTCACCATAAATATTTGCCTTTCATTATATACATCAATTATACACATGCCCATCAACAAATAGTACACTTTAAAAGGGAAGCAGGGTAAACAAATTGAACGTATATTTGATAAGCTCAGACTGCCCCGAAAAGCATAAAAAGTCCACTCCTAACCTGCCGGTGAGCCGTCACCTGAAGCTTTTGCACTCCTATCACAGACCATGAAAGAAGAATTTGAAGAATTTTTCGGGGTTAATGCTGTATACTCTTTTTCAATCTTTCATCTTGAGCCGGGGCTCTAACCTACAAGGGCATAACGGAACAAAGACCTGTCCAGGTATTTCCGGGCAAGTTTCTGGATGGTACTGGCATCAATCTTATTGATAGTATCAATGTATCCTTTGTAATAATCATAACCCAGACCGAAAAAATGAATCTTTCTGAATTTGTCTGCCAGAGAAAAGGAAGTTTCAAGGCTGGCCAGGAAGCTTCCTTGCATATAATTTTTAACCGTTATCAACTCTTCATCACTCGCCGGGTCCAGCATCAAGCGATCCATCTCCCGGTGTATTTCCTGAATAGCCTGTTCCCTGAATTCCTTTCTGACATCCGCACCGATGAGCCAATAACTATCATGAATATGATGAACAATAGTTGAGTATACCCCGTAGGTGTATCCCTTGTCTTCCCGGATATTCTTCATCAGCCTGGAGCCGAAATATCCGCCGAGTATTTCATTTAGGACTGCCAGACCATAATAATCCGGATGTCCCTTACTAATGATCCGTCGCCCCAGACGTATAGATGTCTGAAGACTTCCTTCCTTTTCAATATGCTTTTCCGTCCGGGATGAATGTACCGGTACCTCCCGGGGGGCAATGACCCGTATGCTTAAACCCGAAAAGACTTCCATGGATTGTATGACTTTATAATCAAGATTGCCCGATACAATAATTTCAAGTCCGCTTAATAGATCCCCTTTATAATAGCCGGTTACTGCTTTCTGATCAATAAATTCGTTGATTTTATCAGCTTCCATGGAGCCCCCATAAGGATGATCCGCCCCATAAAGCAGCTTTCGAAACTCCTTACTTGCCAAATAGCTGTTTTTCTGGTTGTTGAGTGCGATTTGCTGTGTATATATCTCCTTTAAGTTGTTTAACTCATATTCGGGCATTACCGAAGTAGTTAAACAATTGATAAAAAAAGACAACACTTCCTTCAGGTTCTTCTTTAAAGCATAAATTGAAATATGAACATGATCTGCCCCCGGATCAATCTGAATGTACGCACCCCGGGAATCAAAAAATGATGCTATCTCCCCGGCTGTATTATCAATGGTTCCTTCAAATAACATTTTGGCTGAAAAAAAAGAAAGCCCGGAAACATTTTCATACCACCTCCCCGATTTGAAGATCAATTCAACACGGATGATATCATGTTTGCCGGCATTAATTAAAAAAACGGGAGTACCATTGGCAAGTGAATAATAGTCGGCTTCTGTAATGCTTACCTTGGCAATGGAATGTACCGGAGGGGCGATAGTCCTTTCAGGCATTACATCTCATCATCATCAGTTATTGATTCCTGCTGCTTATAAGTATTAAAATTGAATATGATCGTAAAACGGAGTGTTTCAGCCAGGGGGTGATTTGATTGCTGCGGAACCAGGTATGCAAAATCAACACCAAACACTTTGTACCTGAAACCCAGGCCCATAGTAAAATACTTCCTGTTACCTTTATTCTCATGCTCCCAGAAATAGCCGGCCCGGGCAGAGAAAAGATCATTATACCAATACTCCAGGCCTGCCGATACCATCACTTCCTGCATTTCTTCACTGAATCCATCCGGTGCATCAGCAAAGGAACCAAACATGCCACTCATCAACGATCGGTTTGGGTCTTTACCCCTTTTTATGACCGGATTCCCTTCATCATCATAGATAATACTGCCATTTTCATCAATAGCATAAACCGGAGGAGTTGGGACCATCAGCTTATTAAAATCCAATAAAACGGATATTTTGTTATAGGGGTCCAGATAACTGGTAAAAGCGGTCCCCAACCTTAAATTTGTTGGGATAAATTCCTTGTTTTCATCGTTTGAATAGGTCATTTTCTGACCGATATTTGACAGGCTAAATCCAGCGGAAAGATTTGAGTTTCTACCGCTCAGAAGAAAATCTTTTTTATAAAACAGACCAACATCCGCAGCCACACTCATGCCAGCCTGTGCGTCATTAGTACTGTTCCAGGCATTGCCTGTCAGATTGGAATGGATAAACCTTAGGCTTGTGCCAATGCTTAATGCTTCGGTTAGCATCTGTGAATACGTGCCATCAAGAGAAAATTCCCTGGGATTAAACTGGCCTGTAGTGGTTCCGAGTATATCTGTAAAGGTAATATCGCCCAGATCAAAATATCTGAGTGAAAGGGCAACCGCTCTTTCCCTGCTAATTTTATAGTATCCGGTGGCATAGGAAACAGACATGTCATTGATTATATTGCCCAACCATGGGGTGTAAGAAAGTGAAAAACCATAGTCATTTTCAATAAAGGCATACTTGGCGGGATTCCAGTGAGCTGAGGCCGCATCGGGAGTAGTCGCCGCTCCAATATCACCCATAGCGCCAGCCCGGGCATCCGGAGCGATCGTTAAAAAGGGAACAGCAGTCGTTATAACTCTTCTGGAAGTATCTTGCCCGGCCAATATAGCTGTGCCCTGTCCCATGGCTAACATACCGGATAGAATCATGAAAAGGCTAATAAAAAATAACTTCAACCTTAAGGACTTGATCATTAAGAAATTATTTAGACGTAAATATAATTAATTAATTATTATCAGCTTTTCGGAGACTGAATTTTTTGCTCCGGTTAATAAAGAACGAACAAATACGCTGTAAATGTATAATCCGCTCTCAAGTTTTTTGCCGCCTTCTCCTTTACCATCCCAAGATATATCATTTATTCTGAATTCACTATTTTTAGCAACCCCTTCTATCGATTTTACGAGCTCTCCGCGTATTGAATATATCCTGATGTTAACCTCCAAAGATTCCCCGGAACGATTATGCTCAAAAGAAAAACTGGTCTCCTCAGTAAAAGGATTTGGATAATTCAATACATTCTGGATGATCAACTCGCTCTTCTCCCCAACATAAAAAGAAGTTTGGGCCTTACGCATATTATTGAAAGTGTCCCAAACTTTCAATAAGACCGTATGATATCCTTCATCCAGATCCGTTAATTGATAACTGACTGTCCCACTTCTATAATCATTTAAATCAGCCTTATAAAATTTGTTGACCACAAATTCTCTTTCCCCATCCAGCTCAAGAACTATACCCCTGCTGATATCGTTTTCAATAATATTGATACCGCTTTCATCAAATATCCTGGCCAGAAACCTGGGATGATCGCTGGTCTGGTCACCTTCCTGGAAAGTGGTATCTTCCAAAAACAGATATATGTCAGGAGGTGTATTATCTATAACAATATTATTGGAGCTGCCCCCTACCCTGATCTCGACATTCGATCCGGCGGCATCAAGAGTCCTTATGCTATCGATGGAATACATACTGATCTTGCCCTCTCCTACCTTATAGGATATATTCTTAGGGACAATAAATTTCATCTGGAACTCGCCCTTGTTGACACTGACATCGCCCCGGAAAATCAGGCTTTTTCTCTCTTCATACGACATTACGGGATCCTGCGTACCCAGGGTATATTTTATCTCCGGCTTATCATAAACACTGGCTGTTAAAATACCATTATAGTGTTCTAACACTTCCTCGTCAGCATCAAGAACTTTGCCTGAGACCTTTATTTTTTTCAA
>CAZYDB010000036.1:2073-16458 GCA_964645995.1 uncultured Roseivirgaceae bacterium | reverse complement strand
CAACTTTTTCATCCATTAGGGACTCATTGATCCTGTCAATAATAATAGAACGGTCAGGATAAGCAAGTCTTAGAGAGGGATCTCCCAGTAGTGAAAAATTCCTGTTAACAGGTCCGTTCAGACTTTCGTTTTTGGTCTTCCGGAAGATCTCTCCAATAGTTGGGTACTGACCATTCACTTTTTCAAAAACATTTTCATAAAAGGATTTATTTAAAATAAAATTAGTGGATGAAAAAACCGGCCGGGCAGTAGTGACCAGGCCTATGGCGCCTCCGCGATCGCTGATCAATGCAAATTCAGCACCAGACCGGATGGCTGGATCGTCATTGCGTCCAAATTCACAGGTAGCCGTAACCAGTAAAGGCAATCTGTATATATTTTCCCATTGATTTATAGTAGCTATATTCAGTATATTTTCACTTGTCCATTGCCCTTCGCTACCATGTCCTGTAAAATTTACGATCAAGGCCCCGTTTTTAATGGCATTATTCAAGGCTTCATTAGCCTCCGGGGACTCCTGCCGGTTGGGTAATATATTTTGAGGAAAAGCATCAACATAAATCTTGCCGATATTGAAACTGGAATAGGAAGAATCCACCAGAACCGAAAGCCTGTCTGCATCCCGGGAATGACGGACCCCATCAGTCCCATCTCCATCATCTGCAACATAGTAAATATCATTGCGCCAGGGTCCGTAACAGCGGCTGTCAGTCTCGTAGGTAATAATTTTATCTATCACCACATTGGCCTCCTGAAGAGTTTTTACAGGCAAACGGCCAACACCGATATCCATAATATGGTCTCCGGTAAATGATTCTTCCCAGGCTCCCTCATCGTCATTTAGAAAACCAAAAAAATCATCTGATGAATAGCTATATATCGGATGCAATGAATTACGTGATTCATAGGTAGGGACAAAGTTTGAATTTAATTCCCTTATGTTTTTATAATCATAAGACCCCCTGCCAAATAATAAAAGGTATTGTAAACGGTCATCCTGGTCATATATATACTTTACAAAATCACGAATGGCAACCACATCCATAGCTCCGGAAGAGAATTCATTCAATACCTCCCTGACGGTGACAACGGCAGCGGACATTCCCTGCTGCTCTCTATGATCAGCCAGGCGGCGGGCAGCACTTAAAAAATCCTCATGGGTAATGATCAGTAGTTCGGGAGCCTGAAGTCCATGAAGATCCTGATTTTTTACCTTCCCGGTAAAAAAGGGGATTTTCAAGTTATCCTGATTGAAAAGAATATACTTTCTAAGTATTTCTGTCTCCGTTCCAAAAGATAAAACTTCTCCCTGATCATTATATTCCTGGATCTCCGGATGAAGGGGGTCTGTTACATCCCAGATCAGGATAGCTCCGGTCCGCTTTTTTACAAGGAAAGTGCTGCGCCCATGTTGAAGACTTTCCACCGATCTGATCAATGTCTGTTCAGGATAGGCTTCCAGTTCCCTTTTACACCAAATATTAAAATAATCAAGGAAGCCATCTGATAACCCCTCCGTTTTGAAATAATCATATTGCAATGTCAACCCATTATCTGCCAGGGGCAACTCGTTGACGGGTATTGAAAAAACCCTTCTGTCAATCTTACCCTTAATGGCGTAACGTGAGTCAGGAACGATTTCCATCTCATGCAATCCAACTTCAACATTATTAAGATGAACTGTGAAATAGGAGGGGAAGTAGGTCTTAGCCAATACCGTACTCACGATTTTAATTTCCGAATCGGACAAAATGCCCGGAACTTCAAAACTGAATTCATATTGTGTTTTGATCTGAAATAACTCTCCATACCATTCACGGCCTGAACCAGACCCCCCTCTTGATAAAATATTATAAAGATCTGATTCATGAAAGATAATATCATCAAATGATGTAATCGCCGCAAAATCACTTCCCAGATCCGCCTTAATACCAATTCGTTTACCCCTGTCCTCAGATATATTCAAAAAATAATAAGTAGTATCTGAATAATCATGATGAAGATAATCAACTTCAAATTCACCGTTCATTTCTGACAGGTTGATCTTATGGGGGCTTTCTCCGTAAAAAAGAATATAATCACTCCTGTCGAACCGGTCATCCTCCTCACCATATACATAAATACTGTTTTCGATCAGATCGGACGGTCGCGGTATGTCATTGGGCTGAGGCAGCATAGCCCCACCGTTCCCGAACACCCTGATATTCCGTGGATTAACCTGGCCGGGATCAAGGCCAACCGATTCTAGATACTCATAATTCAATTGATAAACTCCTGTTTCTGTGACCCCGATCCTGAACCATTGGCCTTCGGATAGTACGGATGAAATTGAATTGGTTTTTTCAGTCTGCCGTTGGTTGAAATCGGAATCCTGACTTTCCGTTTCTTTCAGGTCGAGGGTAAAGGATAATATCTTGAAAATATTACCGGTAACCGGATCTTTTACAATTGGAAGTATCCAAACCCTTGAGGTAGCCGATTTGTCCTGATGAATGATCCTGATAATCACCTCCGGCTCCGGAGAAATCTTTTCAACATTCAGGGAAGGAAATTCTGCTTCATCCAGAAGAATGCTGTCAATAATATTAACCCGCACAGATTCAAGGATCAAATTCTCAAAAGAGAGTGGAAAAAATGGTAAATAATTATATTCCTGCGCATGTATCGCGCTTAAGAAACCAGGCACCTTCTGTGAACCTCCCTGATGAGTTGCTATTTCCGTATCTGGTTGCCAGGTAATATGGTATATAGCGGGTGTAAGTTCAGCAAATGCTGAAACGGATAAAAAAGCTGCGAGGCATGCCGCCAATGCAATCCTGAGATACTCCCTGGCCATGTCTAATCTGATCCTAAATCGAAAATAAAACGTATTTTACTATAATTTATTGATTTAGAGAAAGTAAAAGTAATCACTAATCACGGCTTTTTATTGTTGCAGGTACCTCTGCCTGCTTCCTTAAGGCCCGATGTCATTTATCTGACAACTTTCGCCTCATAAAAAAATTAATGATTGAAAGTAAAATATACGTGGTGATTGTTAAAAATAGACCCGGCAATCCCAGAAAAACAAGGAATAGCAAACCTGCTGAAAGAGTAATATACTTTATGCCATTTCCTTTCCATTGATACTCCCTGAATTTCAGTGAAAAAAATGACAATCCTGAATTTAAAAGAAAGGATTGTATTATAATTACAACAGCCAGGTATTCCGGGACTAAAAACAGCAATGAAAATGATTCCCAGTTTTCAAGGTATATAAACACAAGCCCTGCCGTTAAAAAGGCATTAGCAGGTGTCGGTAATCCGATAAAATGATCAGTTTGACGTTCATCAATATTAAAACGGCCCAGACGGAATGCGGATGCTACGGCCATAATCAATGCAAAATAAGGATAAAAACCTTCGCTCACTTGGCTTAAAAGATGTAAATACAAAAAAGAAGGCAATAGCCCGAAAGTGATCATATCCGCCAGAGAATCCAACTGTTTTCCCAACGCAGACCGTACTTTCAGCGCCCTGGCCAGAAACCCATCCAGAAAATCAAAGGCCGCCCCTATAATGATCATGGTAGCTGCCTGGTCAATCCGGTCGTTAAAGACGGCAACAATACCAATACTACCGGCCAATAAATTGAATGCAGTAAATAGATTGGGTAAATGCCTAAAAATTTTCATATCAGTCCGGTTCTTTCACCACAAAAGGGATTAAATTGTTTTTCTTCTACTACCGAAGTCCGGGGTCCGTGTCCGGGATAAACTACGGTATGATCAGGCAGGCTGAAGATCCTTGTTCTGATACTTTCGATCAATGTATCATGATCGCCACCCGGCAGGTCGGTGCGGCCAATACTTCTTTTAAAAAGAACATCTCCGGCAATAATTTGATGTTCTTCCTCATAATAAAAGGCAATATGACCGGGAGAATGTCCCGGAACAAAAACCACTTTAAGTACCTGATCGCCCAGTTCAATAATTTGATTATCTATTAAAACCCCATCCACTTCCGGTTCTGAATAACCCTGAACACCATAAGCTGGCGCGTATAGTTTAACACCGCGAAGTGTGTCCCCTTCATGCTCTCCAATAAAAAATGGGATTTTGTAATGCCTTTTAAGCCTTTCAACACCAAGGACATGATCAATATGGCAGTGAGTGTTGATTATCGATATTGGGTGTAATTGTTTTTTTTCAACATAGGTTTTGAGTTCCAGGAATTCGGCATCTGTATAACACCCCGGATCAACAAATAAGCAATTTTTATGGTCATGAATGATTAAGGTATTCTCAGAAAAGTCATTAAAACAGAATATTTTTATGGAAAGCATGATTAATTGTTTAATAACAAATTTGTTGTATAGTTGGCAATAAGAAAAATCTTCTGATAAAAATCCTTATGAATGGCTAAATATATTCTGGTAGGCCAGGGATTGGCAGGTAGTATTCTGGCTTATGAATTAATACAGGCGGACCAAAAAGTCATCGTTTTCGATCAGGCTGAAAACAACATTTCCTCTTCAGTAGCTGCCGGTATTTTCAACCCTGTTACCGGAAGAAGATTCGTAAAAACCTGGTATGCTGATCATATTTTCCCCTATCTGATGAAATATTATCCGGCTGTAGAACAAAAACTCAATGCTGATTTCTTTTATAAAAAATCAATATTCCGCCCATTTTTCAGCGTTGCAGAGCAAAATGAAATTACAGCAAGAAATAATAGCCAGGAACTCGGTCCGTTTATCGATAAAATTATTCAACAGCCGCTTCGATCGGCAGTCCTCAACAATGATCTGGGAGGTGTTTTTCTGAAAAAGACAGGATATCTTGATATTCCGGTCTTCCTTAAGGCTATACAATCACTGCTAATATCAAAAAATGCATATAAAAAAGGCTTCTTTAATGTTGATAAAATGATCATATCGCCAGAAGGTATCCGGTATGGCGATTTAATGGCCGAAAGAATAATATTCTGTGATGGCATTGGGGCCATACAAAATAAATATTTCTCCTGGCTTCCTTTTAGCCCGGTAAAAGGAGAAATTATTGTTGTGCAAATGGAAAAGTCGCTAGACTTTATTTTTAACCGCCAGATCTTTATGTTGCCTTTGGGTGACGGCATCCACAAAATAGGAGCAACCTATAACTGGACCGAGATAAATGCCTTACCTTCCGAAACTGCAAAAAATTATCTTGAAAGTAAACTAATGCACTTTTTACGCGTTAAATACAAAACCATAGATCACCGGGCCGGTATCAGACCCGCCACCAAGGATAGAAGGCCTTTGATCGGTATTCATCCAAAATTTGAGAATATGGGTATCTTTAATGGCCTGGGATCAAAAGGAGTATCACTTGCACCTTATTTTGCAAAAATGTTCGTTAATAGACTGACAAAAAACATTGATCTTGAAAAAGAAGTTAATATAAACCGATTCAAATACTTATATTAGTAGTTACCTTGAGTTGAAATGGCAGTATCCCAGATGAAGCGTTTCATAATAATTATATTCATTCTATCATTAGCAGCATTGAGTGGTAAGTCGCAGATGACCATTGAGCAATTCGGTAAAAACCGTCTGCAATATAAAATGTTCAACTGGCGCTTTCTAAGCTCTGAGAATTTTGATATTTATTATTATGATGGGGGTGAAGACATAGCAGAGGAAGGGGCTAAATTTCTTGAAGATGAATTTGAAAGGGTTACAGACCTCCTAGGCTATTCACCTTATACAAAAACAAGGATATTCCTTTATAATTCAACTTCGGATCTGCTTCAGAGTAATGTCGGAGTAAACGAAAATACCTATACTGTTGGGGGGCAGACGGATTTTGTAAAACCACAAGTTGAAATTGCCTATCCAGGCACCATGACTGGCTTCAAGGACGAACTTATTCTGAAAATCTCCGAAATGCTTGTCAATGATATGATGTTCGGGGGAAGTTTATCAGACATGTTCCAGAGCTCCTATCTCTTAACATTACCGGAGTGGTTTATCGGTGGAGCCGCCAGCTATATTGCATTCGGATGGAATATTGATCTGGATGATTTCATGCGTGATCATTTCACAAATGAAACGCCAAAAAAACTTAATAAATATACCGGAGAAGAGGCGGTATTGATTGGTCATTCCGTATGGAATTTCATCACTGAAAAGTACGGCAAAAGCAATATAGCCAATATTCTGAATCTCACAAGAATAATAAGAAATGAGGAAAAAAGTATTTCCAGCACCTTAGGCATACCTTTTAAACTCTTTATTGATGAATGGCTGAATTTTTATGAGGAAGTATCTGGTTATTCCGTTGATAATTATAAAGCCCCGGAAGAAGATAAGCTTCTGCACAAAAGCAAAAGAGACAGGAAATTCAATAAGCTCAGGTTCAGTCCTGATGGTAACCAGATAGCTTTTTCAGAAAATAGAAGAGGCAAATACTTTGTTAAAATAATTGATCTGCCATCCGGCAAATCCAGAACCGCCTTCAAGGGGGGATATAAAGTAATTAACCAGCAGGTTGACTATGAACTTCCGATACTCAGCTGGATCGACAACGATAACCTTGCCATAATCGCTACCCGGTATGGTAAAAATTTTATCTGGTTTTATAATATTCATTCCGGAAAAACCCGGAAGAAAGAATTGACAAGACTAAATAATATAAAAGATTTTGATATTTCGGAAAGCGGAAATTTGGCTGTTCTCAGTGCAGACGTGGGAGGCCAAAGCGATATATTCCTGATCAGCCTCCGCAGAAATTCCATAAAAAGGCTTACCAATGATATTTTTGATGATATAGGCCCTAAGTTTGTGCCGGGCAGCAGCGCGGTAATATTCAGCTCAAACAGACCTTCTGACAGTCTTAATGTCAGGGCTGAATTAAATATTGAAAAGCTGAACGACATATTCAATTTATATATTTATGATATTGACACGACCAGGAACCGTCTTTTTAAAGTAACCAATACACTCAGTCATAACATTAACCCGATCCCGGTAAGCGAGACGGAATTTTACTACCTCAGTGATCAACAGGGTATTTATAATGTCTACAAGTACGATATTAACAAAAAGATATATACTCAGATTAGTAAATTTAGGACCAGTATACGGGAATATGACATCGGTCCCAATAAAAACGGACTGGCTGTCATCCTTTTGAATGACATGAACACCAACCTGTATTACTACCCCGATTACGACCTCAATGATAATACCTTCACCCCCCAAACCAAAAGGCAGGAGATCATAAGCGCAAAGTATGTGGCCCAAAAAATCCGGGAAAGAAAGGATGCCCTTAAAGATTCTATCAACCTGACAAAAGCCGCAGAACAGGACCGGATCAGGGAGATCATGTTCCAAAAAGACGAATTGAAAAAAGCAGCAGGAGAAGAAGAACAACCTGAACAGGCTGAAGTGGATCTGCCTCCGTCAGAAGAATTTATCGATACCGATAATTACGTATTCGACAGGGAAGTGGTTGAAGAAACGGAAAAGCAGGAATCTTTCCTTTCACAATACAGGAAATTCCGGCGAGAAAGTGAAATTCTGGGGCCCTTTGATTATGAAACGCTGTTCAGTGCCAACAACATTGTTACTTCATTTGTGATAGATCCTTTATTGGGTTTCGGCATTCAACTGGAAACACAGATGAATGACCTTTTGGAGAATCATAAGTTTTTTGGCGGGATCCTGGCTACTACTGATCTGAGAAGTGGTAAACTTTTCGGAGAATACCGATACTTAAAATACACGATTGATTTCAATGCCAGATACGACCGCAAGTCATTATACCGTGGTACGGAATCAGGAAGCCAGAAATATACCCTTAATAAATTTGAGCTTGGGGCCTCATTGCCCCTGAATGTAACCTCCCGCCTGTCCATCAAGCCATTTTATGCGTTTACCAGATATTATGAACTGGATCCATTAATATTAATCACTCCTCCACCAACGGTCACTACTTCCAACTCTGACCAATTTGCCGGGTTTAATGCGGAGTTCGTTTATGACAACTCCATAACTACCGGTCTCAATTCAATTGAAGGGACAAGAGGAAAAATAAGTTTTATAAGCTATCAGGGTTTAACTGATGCTGAGAGGAGCTTTAACAATGTCTTTATCGATCTGAGAAACTATCAGAAAATTCACCGTGAACTTGTTTTTGCCTCCAGGTTGTATTATGGTCGTTTCTTCGGAGCCAACGAACAGAAATATTTGCTGGGAGGTATGGATAACTGGCTTTTTAATAAAACCGAACTATCCGGACCGGGCGATCCGCTGATCAACCAACCCCTTGTCAATAATAGTGATCAGCTTTTCATTGAATACCTTACACCTTTAAGAGGCTTTAATTATAATACATTCAATGGCAGTAACGCCTTACTCCTTAATTTCGAATTTCGTTTTCCGGTCGTACGATACTTCGTAAGAGGTCCTATCACCAGTAATTTTTTCAGAAATTTATTATTTGTCAGTTTTTATGATATCGGATCAGCATGGACCGGAAACTCTCCTTTTGCGACTGAAAACAGCGTGAATACAGAATTGATTAAGAACGAAGGCTCTCCCTTTCAGGCAAGGATACAGAATTTCAGAAACCCCTGGTTGTCAAGTTATGGATTTGGCCTCAGAACAGTTTTGCTGGGCTATTACGTAAAATTTGACATGGCTTATCCGATTGATGATTATGAGATAGGCGAACCCAGGTTCTTTGTTTCTCTCGGATATGATTTTTAGCCCTTATTTAACTGTATATGGATCTCTTTTATCGTGAATTCGGAAAAGGCAGGCATATTATTATATTGCATGGATTATTCGGCAGTTCTGATAACTGGAAAACGCTAGCGAAGAAATTTGCCCATCATTTTCATGTAATTACTGTCGATCAGCGAAATCACGGACAATCCTTTCATCATGAGGATTTGAATTATGATGTGATGGGGAAAGACCTGGAACGGCTGTATTCCAGGCTGAATATTGAAAAAGCCGTGCTGATCGGCCATTCAATGGGTGGTAAAAAAGCCATGAAGTTCACACTTGAAAACCCGGATCGTGTTGATAAACTCGTGGTCGTTGATATCGCACCACGCCATTATCCTGTGCACCATGATGCTATCATTGACGCTTTATGTGACCTCAATGTTGATCAGTATAAAAAAAGGCAGGAGGCAGATAAGGCATTGTCTAAAAAAATTGAAAATAAGGCCGTCAGACAGTTCCTCTTAAAGAATCTCGACCGCAGTAAAGAAGGGCATTTAATATGGAAGATCAATCTTCCGGCAATAAAAAAGAACCTTGAAAATATTGGCAAGGAAATACAATCAGACAATAGCTCTTCAGTGCCTGCCCTTTTCATTGCCGGTAAAAAATCCAACTATATCCAACCACCGGATGAGTCCCATATTCGTCAGCTTTTCCTGAATTCCAATATTACTTATTTTGAAAATGCAAGCCACTGGATACATGCGGAAGCACCGGAAGAATTTTATAAAACAGTAATCAATTTCCTGAAGCCATAGTGATCATGAGCACTGGTGTACTTTTTGTCTTGCCTTCACTGATTGCCGACGTTTCTCCTGACAAAGTATTGAGCCGGGGATTAATAGACCGTATAATGCACCTGGATCTTTTTTTTGTTGAAAATATCAGGACCTCCCGAAGATTTTTATCTAAACTGGGAGTGAAGAATATTGAATCACTTCACTTCGAATTACTCAATAAAGATACGAGCCATATAGAAGCCTCCTCCTATTTAAGTTTAATTAAAAATGGCCGAAATGGAGGCATTCTGTCTGAAGCTGGCATGCCTGGAATAGCCGACCCGGGTTCCCTGCTGATCAGGATGGCCCATCAGGAAGGTATCAGGGTAATTCCCTATGCAGGACCCTCTTCAATAGCTCTTGCCCTAATGGCATCCGGATTTAATGGCCAGAAATTTGCCTTTCATGGTTACCTGCCAATTGAAAAGAAAGCCAGGAAGGATAAATTAATACAACTCCAGAACCAGGCACTTGCCTTGAACCAGACACAGGTGTTCATGGAAACTCCCTTCAGAAACAATCAGTTGCTGAGAAGTATCATTACCTCTCTGAATCCGGATACCCCCCTTTGCATTGCTTCTGAAATAACCGGAGAAAATGAATATATCCGGTCCCAACCGGTCCGCCTGTGGAAGCAGAAACTCCCGGATCTGAATAAAAAACCAACCATATATTTGCTTTTTCGACCCTGAAAATTCAGCCAGATAAATTTTACAGATTCTTTATAAATTGCTTATCCGGTATGATCTCCCACGAAATTGCAATACGAAATCCCAAAATAATTAAATTTAGTAAAATAATTATATTAAATTTATAGATTGAAAATAAGCCTGTAAATATTCAAGTGTTAATTACAGCAATAATTGAATGAACATAATAAATGAAGCATTACCCGATTGTTTTAATCCTCCTGATCTACCATTCAACCCTTTTAACGGGTAAGTCCCAATTCGAACTTAATGAGACTTTTCAGGACAGCATTATCAGGGTTTCAGGTCATGTTTATGATTCGGCCACCCAGGAAGCACTTAGTGATGCGGTTATTTCTTATGAAGAGCTCCCTTATGGTAATACAATAGGTATCATCACCAGCGATGACTTGACCGGCTATTATGAATTTTATACCAAAGGCGATGATGGATACCGGATTGAGGTGAAAGCTGATCATTATGAAACTATTGTTAATTATATCTACCCTATACGTGATGCCTCAGGTGGAGAATTGAAACAGAATTACTATATGCAAAATATTCCTGAGCCGGGCGAAGTAATCAAATTGGATAATTTGATATTTGATCTCGGAAAATCAGAGATCAAGCCGGGCTCATTTGAAGAACTGGACCGCCTGGTGCAACAAATGACTGATTATCCTGAAATGGTCATTCAACTGGAAGGACATACCGATTTCAGGGGAGGTCAATCACAGAATTTCCGGTTATCAGAGGATAGAGTCAAAAAGGTTAAGGAATACCTTGTTAGGAAAGGCATCAAAGAAAACAGGATTCTCACCAAAGCCTTTGGAGGATCAAATCCTGTTTCAAGAGAAGCCTCTGAAGAAGCCGCACGCTTAAACCGTCGGGTTGAAGTAAGAATAATCAAGCGCTAACATACTGACTATGATCAAAAAAATTGCATTTCTTCTGCTCTTCCCGGGGATTACCTGCTCCCTGGCTCAGGAAGTACAATGGGCCTCAAAAGTTATTAGTTACTCTTCTGAACTTTCACCAAAAGAATATGCAGCCCAACAGGTTCTTGGAAAGCCCAACGTTCTTCCATCGGGTAGCGACAGCCCTAATGCATGGCTCCCCGCCAATCCTAACCGGGAAGAATCTATTAAAGTCGGATTCGACTACCCTGCCCGAATCCAGCAGATCGCTATTGCGGAATCCTACAACCCAACGGCTACCTACCAGTTGTTTGTCTACGATGGAGAGGATAATGAATACCTGATCAATACCTTTACTCCAAGACCAATTGAATTAAGAGGCCGCCTGCTGAATGTATTCTTCGACAGAACGACATACCCGGTTCATGCAGTGAAACTCGTGTTAAAGGGAATATCGGTACCAGGATATAACGGGATCGACGCTATTGGTATATCGGATTCAAATGAACCGGTTCAGGTTGAAATAGCCCTGGCGCCAAACGTGTCATCCAGCCTTAAAACGGAGAGGTTAAATGATAATGTGAACAGTGAATACCAGGAAATGCGACCACTGGTTGCCCCTGATGGGAAAACGCTTTATTTCAGCCGAAAGAATCATCCGGAAAATATTGGCGGAACCGAAGACCCTGAAGATATCTGGTTTGCAGAATATGATAGCGAAACGGGAGAATGGTTTGAAGCAAGGAATATGGGTGCACCCTTAAACAATAAAGGTGCTAATTTTATCAGTGCTGTTACCCCTGACGGAAACGCCATGACCGTAATTCTCGGCAATAGATATGAAAAAAACGAGGATATGAAACCAGGGGTTTCTATCAGCACCAAATCAAGCAGTGGCTGGTCAGAACCACAAGAATTGGATATCGTTAATGCTTTTATTGAAAATAATGACGGGGATTATTTTATTGCCCAGAACCGGAAGACTCTTGTAATGGCCGTAGAAAGATTTGATTCCTATGGAAACAAGGATATTTATGTCTCTTTCCAGATGGCCGACGGGAAATGGACGGAACCACTGAATTTGGGGAACGATATTAATACCGCAGATGACGAAGCGTCTCCTTTCCTGGCGGCAGATGGTGAAACCCTTTATTTCTCCTCAAGGGGTTACAGCGGATATGGCAAGGCAGATATTTATATCAGCCGACGCCTGGATGATAGCTGGCAGAACTGGACAACTCCTGAAAATCTTGGCAGCGATGTCAATTCAACTGAAGATGATATCTTTTTTAACATTCCACCCTCCGGTCAATATGCATATTTCTCAAAAAGCAATACGGAATTCGACGCCGATATACACCGGATAGAACTCCCGGTATTTTTTCAGCCAGCGCCGGTTATTGCCATGAAAGGAAAAATATATAACGCTGAAACATTGGAACCTATTAAAGCCAGGATTTCTTATGAATTATTGCCTGAAAATGCAGACCTCGGTTATACAATGTCTGATTCACTGACCGGTGAATATGAGATCGTATTACCTGCCGGATCTAAATATCGTTACGTTGTTGATATCGATGGGTTTGAACTCGTCCAGGATACTATAAACCTGGTCGGCGAGGATGATTTTTCAGAAATTTCAAAAGACCTGTTTATCGATCCTATGAAAATGGAAAAGGTGATGGCCATGCAGGCGCTGGCAAAAAGCCAGGGTCAAGCAGGTGATAAAGATGAAGATGGTGATTACGTGATGGTGGATGGTCAAAAATATGATAAAGTCAAAGATGCTATTGAAATCAATGAAGGCATACTATCCATAAAGGTCCTTTTCAATTTTGATTCTGATGTTATCCGCAAAAACTCCTATCCGGATCTAAACCAGGTGGTGAACCTTTTGAACAGCACCCCTGTAAATATACTCCTTGCCGGACATACGGATAGTACGGGACCGGAGGCATATAATCAGGATCTTTCAGCCCGTAGAGCTGAATCCGTCTACCGGTACCTGGTAAACGAAGGCGTTGACCCGGAAAAAATCGAAACCCTTGGTTATGGTGAAAGCAGGCCCGTTTCTACCAATGCAACCATCAATGGTCGCCGGAAAAACAGAAGGGTTGAGTTCATCCGCAAAGATCAGATAGAGGCCTATGACCGGAAATTCAGGGACTAAAAATAAATATTCATACTTTTTCCCGGAATCCCGGGTTTAATTGATCATTGGATACCTTTGTCAACCTCAAACATAATCCGGCCTTAAAATGAATATTATTCAAGAAATCCTGGAAGGGGCCAGGCATCTTAACACTCTGGAAATCCTGGGTGTTTTTTTTGGATTGGCCAGCGTACTCTATGCAAGAAAAAAAAGCATCCTTGTTTTTCCTACAGGTATCATCAGCGTCCTGCTCTATGTGTACCTGACCTATCAGGCCCGGTTGTATGCGGATATGGCCATAAATGGCTATTATTTTATCATGAGCGTCTATGGCTGGTATTACTGGTCGAAAAAAAACCCTGGTGAAACTAAAACTCCGGTTACAAAGAACTCGACGCGAGAATGGTATATAACTTTCTTTCTGTTAATTATATCCTTTATAATACTTTATGAACTGCTGATACATTTTACTGACTCCGATGTTCCCCTGGCCGATGCAGCCACTACCGCTATTTTCTTTGTCGGCATGCAACTAATGGCTAAAAAGAAAATAGAGAACTGGCTGGCCTGGATCATAGGTGACTTTATTTCAATTCCTTTATACTATTATAAAGGTTTAACTTTGACCAGTTTTCAATTTTTTATATTTTTCCTGTTAGCAATATCAGGATATATTACGTGGAAAAAGTCAATCCGGAAAAACCAAGAATAAAAAAAATTGCGGTCATCGGACCGGAATCTACAGGCAAAAGCACGCTATCCCGGGAATTAGCCAGGCATTACCATACGTACTGGGTACCCGAATACGCCAGAGAATACCTCGACCAGTTGGAAAAAGCCTATACCAGAGAGGATCTGGATAACATTGCTATGGGGCAGATCGCACGAGAAAAAGAATTAGCAAAAAAAGCCGGAGACCTGTTGATCTGTGATACAACCCTATTGGTAATAAAGATCTGGAGTGAGCATAAATATGGCCATTGCGAAGAATGGATACTGGATGAAATCAATCACAGCAATTACGATCTTCATTTACTTACTTATATAGATATTCCCTGGGAGGAAGACACCCAGCGGGAGCATCCGGACATGC
>CAZYDB010000036.1:0-2063 GCA_964645995.1 uncultured Roseivirgaceae bacterium | reverse complement strand
GCGGAAATATTTTTATGATGTGTTTTTTAATGAACTAACTTCCAGAAACCTCCCTTTTGTTGAAATAAAAGGAGCTTGGCCTGAAAGGGTTCAGCGAGCAGTTGCCGCTATAAACTCTTTATATTAATCCAAACTTATCTCCATAAAGTTCCCCTTTACAAAAAACCTGAACACCAGCACCGCATTACTCCTCGATCTCCTGGAAGCTACTGGCATGTTTGAGACCGGAAGCCGGAGCCCAAAGTCGAAGATATAACCGAAATGCCTGACATGATTTTTAACTTCATCCTTTAGCACCTCGCTTGCCGGAGCTGATTCTTAAAAGGCAGGGCGGCACGGGTTATCACAGGCAGGAAAAACTCCACATATTTTTCGGGTTAATCCGGTAATTGAGTAACTTTGTCCTAAATCAGGGGTGCCTGGTATTGGCTGAGAGTAGACCCTTTGAACCTGAAACCGGTAATGCGGTCGAAGGAAGATTGTCCGGTCCATCCCATAACAACTGTCCCTGATCGTATTATCATTTATAGTGGGGTGCCCTAATATTTCGGGCTGAGATCATACCCTCATCACCTGATGCCGGTAATGCGGCCGAAGGAAAAAGGTATGGTAAACAGTATGGAAAAGCTACCCCTGCTTTTCCGGATTGTTAACCTAAAGTTTTTACCATGAAAAATATTTCATTAAGCATTGTTTTAATGCTTGTAACTGGTTATGCCTATGGCCAGCTCATGATCAGTGGTAAGGTATATGACGAAGCAACCAAGGAAGCCTTACCCGGAGCAACGGTAAAAGTTAAAGAAAATCAGCAGAAGGGTAGTATTACTGATGCAGAAGGAAACTTTATACTCGAACTTCCGGATGGTTCCTATACTTTGGTTTTTCAATTTGTCGGATATCAACCGAAAGAGATCAGGGTTGACAGATCGGATAAGCTTATGATCGGCCTGACAAGCAGTTTTCAATTGGATGAAGTGGTGATCCGGGCAATTCGCGGTGAAAGGGACAACCCCATTACCCAACATACCATTGAAAAAAAAGAAATAGAAAAACGTTATACCGGACAGGATCCTATCTTTCTGATGAATGAACTAACTCCTTCCCTTATCTCCTACTCGGAATCGGGCACCAACCTTACAAACTACGGGCAAATGCGTCTGCGGGGTGTCGATCAGTCAAGAATAAATATCACCCTTGATGGTGCCCCACTAAATGATATGATCGATCAAGGGGTCTTTTTTTCAAACTTCACAGATTTTTCAAATTCCCTGGAATCTATCCAGATCCAGCGAGGCGTAGGCACAAGCACAAACGGTACTTCTTCTTACGCAGGTTCAATAAATTTCCAGTCTGTTAATCTGAAAAACTCCGAACGGCAGGCCCAGTTGCAGCTGACCGGTGGCTCCTTCAATACCCTTCGGGCCAGTGCAGAGCTGTTTACCGGTATGTTGGATAACAAAGTCGCATTTTATACCAGATTTTCAAAAACAAATGCCGAAGGCTACCGGTATAATACCAGTTCAGATGCCTATTCATTTTTCTTTGCAGGGGGGTATTATGGCAAAAAAGATATCCTTAAAATAACAGGTTTTACTGGCCAGGCCAAAAATGGCCTGGCTTATATTCCTGTAGCCCTATCAGCTATTGAAGCCGATCCCAGAACAAATTATGTTAATGAAAATGATATAGATGACTTTGGTCAGGACTTTTTCCAGGCACAATATATACGTTCGTTTACCAGCCTTTCTTCATGGGTTTCATCAGTTTATTACGGTGCTGCCGGTGGTGATTTCCCTTCGGGATACTATTCTGCAGATAGCATATTTGATTCGAGCAATTCTGATAATTATTACATCCGTGAAAGATTTACCCAGATCAATTTTCCATTGTTCAACGATCATATCGGGTTTACCTCCTACTATAATTATATCTCAGCCGGACAAGATCTGAACTTTAACACAGGCTTGCATATTTATACCTTTAAAAGAAAAAATATGGAAAGCATAATACCCGATAATGCTAATCCATACTATAAAGAAAGATCCCGGAAGGATGAGATGAGT
>CAZYDB010000035.1:808-22072 GCA_964645995.1 uncultured Roseivirgaceae bacterium | reverse complement strand
TTCCTATCTCATGCCCGTTCCTGAGCGCTTCTTCCCACTTTTCCAGCCGCTCCATCATCCGGTCCGGAGACACATAAAAAGTACCCTTAACGCCATGACGGTCCATTAGAGGGATCCCGGCCTCTACCTGGCTGGGCCTGGCATCATCAAAGGTCAGGCTTAAGGCCATTTTCTTGCCCCCGGGCCAATGAAAATCAGAGTCATCAAAAAAATTTCTCTCTTCGCCATAGAATGTCTGACTTTGTGCAATATTGGGCATATATAATATAATTATGAAAATATATATTATACATAATTTAACTATTTTCATTAAATAAGTATTTTATATGATTTCAGTAAACTATTTTTTTTCAAGCATACTATCGCAACTCTTGATAAAAGCTTGTCTGATCAGTTTTTTATGCTCACCGGTCAGGTTGGAAGCAATACAGAAAAGAACCGTTCTTTCTATGATCGAATCCAGCCTGGGCAAACGCCCCTTTTCATAGGAATATTCTTTGGCAAAGCTGTTTTCTGTGAGATCCCATACCGATAATGCGCCCATTGAGGGTCTTTTATGGACAAGGCTGGGCAAATTATAGTATATATGAAGTCCCCATTCTTCCATATGGATGGGATAAAAGCCTTTATCAGCTACCTGAATACCGGATTGTAGGAGAAGTTCCTTAAAGCGGTAGGCTCCCTCCCGGGTGTCGAAAGTCATTTTAAGGAATCCACCGGAATCTCCTTCCGGATCAGCAATTTTTCTGGATCTGACTCCTTTATAATTTGAAAGTATATCAATCAATTCATGCTTGAATGACCGCATATGTTCCACAATAACAGGGAGCTTCCTTAACTGTACCCTGGCCATAGAGGCAGCCAGGTCGCTCAGGCGGCAGCCGATACCCCATAATTGCAGTTCCGGTTGGTCGAGGACAAAACCTCCCTGATCATCTTTTATGTATCCGGTATCATGGATGCCAAAAGCTTTTTGGTATACATGTTTATCATTGGTCAAAACCGCACCCCCTTCCCCACAGGTCATGTTTTTGTTGATCTGGAATGAAAAGATCGACATATCGCCGTAAGATCCAGCCATCCTGCCAAACTGAGAGGCTCCGGCCGCCTGGGCACAATCTTCTAACAAGGGTACATTATGCGCTTTACAAATATCCACAATGGCATCGATCTGACCGATAACACCACCCATATGAACAATAATTACTGCCCTGGTACGGTCTGTGATCTTTTGCTCCAGATCTTCAGGATCGATGCTGATTGAATCATCCACGTCGACCAACACAGGTATGGCGCCTGATCTGACTACCGCCCCCGCGGTAGAGACCCAGAAATAACCCGGGATGATGACCTCATCCCCGGGACCGACCTCCAGGGCAGATAAGGCAACCTGTAAAGCAGTGGTTCCATTAGATACCGCTACGCAATAGTCTTTTCCTATATACCGGGCAAATTCCTCTTCGAACTGACGGGTTTCAAAGCGGGGTTTTGGACCATAAAACCGGAAAGGGGATTGTGCCAGTAGTACTTCCGTAACAGCATCAATTTCTTCCTGTCCGATATAATGTATTCCGGGCCATTCCTGTGGTAATTTAATTGATGATTTCATGATGATCGTTAATCAAATGAATGAAAAAAGTCGTGTAAAAAAATCTTGCTCTGAACAATATACTGCAATAATTATTTAAATTCAAAATCTGCAGATATACTCGCCGGAGATATTATTTTTTTAGATTTTTTATTACCTTAAAAGAGATTCCGGGAAAAAGAGCAGGGAAGACTTTAATTTTAATACTTATCTTTAAAACAGATGTTTCATTTTTTAACCTGATCAAAGATGAATATTTTAAGAATAACCACCATTTTCATTTTTATATGCCACTTATCGGTTATCACCCGTTTATCCGCCCAGGAAGTTTTTTTAAGTGACCTGTCCTCCGGGTTTATCGCTAACCCGTTCGGGCCACCGAACAATGACCTTTCCTGGAGCAATTTGCCGATCTCAATCAGGGGAAATACTTATGAAAAGGGATTAGGGGTTCATGCACCTTCTCAAATCTGCCTGGATATTAATGGGAATGGGCTGAAATTACAAGCTGTTATCGGAATGGATGATGAAAATTCAATCGAAGCGGGTACTAATGATCACCCGCCTGTTGAATTGCTTCAACTACCCGGTACGGATGACATTCCTTCCGTAAGGTTCCTGGTTAAAGGTGACGGCCGGCTACTTTTTTCAAGTGGATGGGTTACGGAAAGAACAGCACCAATCCCTGTAGTGGTAGATATCAGGGCTGCCGAACAAATATGCCTGATTGTAGAACACGGCCCTTCGGGACCCGGTGAAGCACTGGCTCACTGGGCCGATGCAAGGATCACCGTTAATGATGTTACGAAAACAGATCAGCTTTCTCTTTATAATTATCCTGCCGGCATTCTGATCAACCAGGCAGGATTTATTCCCTCTTCGGTAAAAACATTCCGGCTTGCCGGCTTGTCCACCCCGGTAAATTTCGAAGTTATCGATCAGGAAACACAACAGGTGGTTTTTAATGGTACGACAACCATAAAAAGCGGTGATTGGGGTACCGTCAGCATCGGGGATTTTTCATCATTGACGAAACCCGGTCATTATTTTATTACAAGCGGCAATCAACATTCCATCCCTTTTCGAATTCACCCCCTGCAATATGTCAAAAACCTCGAAACTCATCTCAACTGGTTCCTGTGGCAACGTTGCGGAGATCCTGAAAACGGCTGGGAACGGGGACAACACCAGGATGATGGCGTACGATTGGATAACTATCAGCACCAGGATGTCTCCGGTGGATGGCACGATGCGGCCGATTTGAGGAAATGGGGCATGACGATCAACGGTCTCTGGGCTTTAAGTGAAATTTATCTTACGATGAATGCGCCCGGCCTGAAATATTTTGAAGGAAAAAGGAATATGATCCTCCGGATAAAAGATGAACTTGCCTGGGGAAACAAATATTTTCATGCTATGCAGGAACCCCAGGGATACCTGATGAACCAGGTTGGTGGCGATGTGTACGCTCATGGAGACAACAACCGGTTTACGGATAATATATCAGGCACTCCCGATGACCGCTGGATTGTTACCACACCCAACGCTCCGGTATTCCAATACATGTTTGTAATCTCACAATGTAATATATCACTGGCTGAAGGTTTGACCCCGGAAAACCCATACCTGGAAAAAGCTATCCGCTGTTTTAAATGGTCGGTTGAGAACCGGGTCATTTCGAATATTCATGAGCTGGGAGCGGTACTGACTGCTTCACTGAAACTATACCAGGCCACCGGAAAGCAGGAATACCTGGAAAAGGCAACCTCATACCTTAATCTGCTTCTAAACAGACAAAATACGAAACACCGGCCCATGAATGGATTTATGGGTGAATGGGATCCTGATAACCCGGAAGCAGAAAGGACCTATCCGGCCGGACAACTCTCCTATCAGTTGATCACGCCTAACTTTCCGATATGGTCAATTGTTGAGTCGATCAGGCTTATAGACGATCCTGCGTTGAATAAGAAAGCAAGAAATGCCTTTGATACATGGGCCAATAACTTTATAGGATATTTCGATAAAAAAAGCAGTTACGGCATTGTTCCCATGGCATTATATGCAGATGACCCGGGGGGCAACCGTAAAGCGGGGGAATATTATTACCGGTGGTGTTATGTCAACCGTGAAAATGATTATTGGTGGAATGGCATCAACCCGCGCATCGGTTATGCGGGAGCCTGCCTGGTTCGCGGCGGCCTGTTAACAAATAACCAGGAGGCTTTAAGGATCGGTCAGCAACAGATCGACTTCATCTACGGCTGTAATCCATTTAATGCCAGTACCGTGACAGGCATTGGCTTCAATCAGCCGGAGTATTTCAAAACCAGTGAATATGTGCCCCATACCCCATTGATCAATGGAGCCGTCATGGCAGGAATAGGATCTTCAGACAAGGATCTGCCGGTGCTGCTCCCTGCCTGGTGGCAAACCACCGAATATTGGATGGAAGCAGTTTGTGGGACGATCATGCTTTTGAATGAATTGAACCGGTATGAATTAAGAAAATAGATCTTTTATGAATTACTTTATCATTTACAGGATTAAATATTTCATTATCATATCATATTATCTGCTAATAATGCTCTCTTGCAACGAAAGATCCCGGGGTCAGGACTTTCAATTTCACAAACAGGAGGAAGGCATATTGCTGACTTATGAAGGTCAGAAACTGTTTTTCTACCAGGCGAGGACAAAATCAATTGATGGTGCTTATCCGAGGGCCAACTATATACATCCCCTGTATGGACTGGAAAGTGAGATTTTAACGGAAGATTTTCCTGGAGATCATCTTCATCACCGCGGTATCTTTTGGGCCTGGCACCAGTTCTATGTAAGGAATGAAAAAGTCGGGGATCCCTGGGAATGCTGGGGGATTGAATGGGTAACAGAACAAATGGATGCGAATGTTTTTGCAGATTCGGCAAGGCTTTCCCTTGTCCTGTACTGGAAAGGCCGTTTGCCCGGGAGTACCTCGAAAGAACCGGTTCGGCTCATCAGGGAAGAGACCGGCATCACCTACAATTATCGATCTCCGGAACTCCGTGTCATGGATTATAGGATAAGTCTGACGGCACTTTATCAGGGGACCGCCATTGGGGGGTCAGAAGATGAAAAGGGTTACAGCGGATTTTCCGTTCGCTGTAAACTTCCGGATGACCTGCACTTTTTTTCACGCGCTGGTCAGGTTGAGCCAAAGGTTACGGCCATTGATGCCGGAGGCTGGATCGATATCAGGGGAACTTTTTCTCCGGAAAAACCCAAACAGACGGCCATCACCATGATGTGCGATCCGGATTCGCCGGAGCCCTTTCATGGTTGGATCCTCCGGGATCAGGGAAGCATGCAGAACGCGGCATTCCCCGGAAGCGAGCCCCTAAGCATTCCGGAAGGAGAAAAGCTGATCATGAGGTACAGACTTGTGTTGCATCAGGCGGGAATGCCGCTATCAGAGATCCAGAAGTTATACGAGGAATTTATTAATCATTAAAAATACTTAACACAATGAGATCCAACATAGCCATTGAAAAAACAAAAAGGATAGGAAAAATGCTGATCATTTCTCTGATCCTGCCCATCATGGTATCCGCCCAGAACATTGAGAAAGTGGAACGGGAACTGATGGAAAAAGCAGACCGAAACATCGAACAATACCGGAAAGGGGATGCTGCGATCCGCTTTATCGATAAAGAAGGAAACCCCATGAGCAATTTGGTTGTGACCATCGAGCAGCAATCCCATGATTTTCTGTTCGGTTGCATTATCTTCGACCTGATCTGGGAGGAGGATGTATACCGTCCTGACCTGTTCAAGCGCCGTTTTGAAAAGATCTTCAACCTCGCCGTATTCCCTTTTTACTGGCCGGCCTATGAAAGTCAACAGGGACGGGAAGGATGGGAAAAGATGTTGCCGACACTGGAGTGGTGTCAGGCCAATGGCATCACAACCAAAGGTCACCCATTGGTCTGGGCCTGTGAAACGGGAACACCTGGGTGGTTAAAGGATTATTCACCTGAAACAATTACCCGGCTATCAGAAGCGAGGGTTAAAAATATAGCAGGCGGCTTCCGTGATCAAATAGGTTTATGGGATGTGGTCAACGAACCGGTCAACCTGAAGACCTGGAATAACAAGGTGAGCGATCTGGAGGATGCCAATGACTGGGGACATAAGGAACCCATCCCGGATGTTGCGGATTATGTCGAAGACGCTCTGGAGTGGGCCAATACGGCCAATCCGGAAGCTATCCTGATGATCAATGAGTACCAGACCATTGTCAATGAGGATGTACGGACACGATATGATGCCTTGATCTCTGAACTGAAAAGGAGGAATGCCCCACTCAGGGGGATCGGGATCCAGGCCCATGAACCCCGGCAGGAATGGTTTCCTCCCGCAGAGGTCTGGGAGACCTTTGATCTTTACGCGAAGCACGACCTCCCCCTCCATATCACTGAATTGCATCCCCAATCTTCCGGTGTCCCCATCACAGGAAGCTGGCGAACGGGGCCCTGGACGGCTGAAGCCCAGCGGGAATTTACCGAACAGTTTGTGAAACTCTGCTTCGGCCATCCTTCCGTTGCCTCGATCAACTGGTGGGGTTTCTCGGATCGAAACATCTGGCTGCCCGGTGGCGGCGTAGTGGATGAGACTTATACCCCCAAACCGGTCTACCAGATGCTGGATACGCTGATCAACCACACCTGGCATACCGGCCTGGAGCGCCAGACCGATCAGGATGGCAATGTGGTTTTCAGGGGTTTTTACGGAAAATATAAGGCCGTCATCAATAAGCCGGATGGCACCATCCAGACCTTCTTTTTACATCTTCGGGATGACGAAGAGAATGAATGGGTTTTTGAAGTTGAATAGATCATTTATACGTATAAAAATTATAAAACCTTTACGTATTCCTGGCAGATTATACGTATAAAAAAATTATTTTTTATCCGTATATTTCATAGTTATTTTGGCCCCCTCATTCCAGTGCAGCATAAGTGAGGGTAACAAAATCATCATTCAATGAGGATTGTGTCGGGCTTACCTGGTTCATGATGACTGCCACAAGGTTTTCTTCCGGGTCCACCCAGTAAGAGGTATAAAAATAGCCTCCCCAGCCATAACTTCCCAGGGATGCCGGCGAATAGGCATTCTCTTCTTGATTGCGCACCCATACGGACAGGCCCATGGCGGTACTTTCATCCCCGAATTCTTGAAAAAGAGGCCTTCGAAGCAGTTCCACAGTTTTTCTTCCCAGAATCCTCACCCCTTCCAGTTCCCCGTCATTCAATAGCATCTGAAGAAATCTTGCGTAATCGTAGGCAGTAGTAACAATGCCTGCTCCTCCAAGGGCAATAATATCGGCATCCCGGGTCCACCACCGGGCCTTATTATTGGGTGCAGCCTGGTCGAACGTCTCCTGGTCGAACAAAGCCAATTCGCCTTCACGGGTAGTGTATACCTGGACCACCCTATCCCATTGGCTCTCCTGAACTTCAAAACCCGTATCCTTCAAACCAAGTATTTCGAATAATTCTTCTTCCAAAAACCGGGAGAATGACCTCCCATCGAGTACCTCAATCACACGACCCAAAACATCCATGTTCATCCCGTAGGTCCATTGTTCACCAGGATGATGGGCCAGCGGCAGTGTGGCCAGCCGTTTGATATCTTCTTCCAATGTGATCCGCATATCCGGAAAACCGTCCTGTACCTTCGCTGCAAGGTAACCTTCCCGCCCCATGGAGGAGAATATAGGGTATATGATACCTGAAGTATGTGAAAAAAGATGCTTTATACGAATAGGTTTCCTTGCTTTTTCGGTAATGAATTCCTTTTTCTCATCATCCCATCCGGTCATAACCAGCGGATCTGCAAATTCAGGCAGAATCTCATCCAGCCGGGTATTCATGTTAAAATATCCCCGTTCAAACAGGATAAGGGCACCAACGGTGGTCATCAGTTTACTCATGCTGGCGATCCGGAAAAGCGCCTTTGTGCTCATTTCTTTTTTAGCTTCTATATCAGCCAGCCCAAAGGCCTTATGGTACCCGATCACGCCATTCTTTGCAATTAGCGCAACGGTTCCGGCCACTTCTCCTTCCTTAATGGATTTTTGTATCCGGCCATCAATAATATTCAAGCGGGCATCGATCAAACCTGCCTCCTGAGGAGTTCCTTCCCTGAATACCGAGAGGTTATCGGATTTTGAAAGGTCTGTACAGGATAAATGAAAGAAGAAGATCGCAAGGACAAAAAAGGTTCTGAAATTCATGATGTTTCGCTTTATGATATGGTTTTCAGATAATCGATACTCCTTTTTAGCGCAATTCCAGGATTGTCCACCATATCCTGTTCAACAATATAATGTTTTACCCCGCTTCTAACGGCTGCCTCCAGTATCTCCGGCAAACCCAGGACCCCATCTCCTGCCGAAGCCATGTAGGGGAACAGTTCAATCCACTGGGCCGGATTTCCTCCGTCCCCGGCAAACCGGACCTTTTCCTTCATGTCCTTGATATGCATGAGATGATACCGGCCCGGATAGGTTTTCAGGTACTCCGCTGGGGCCGCTCCTGCTGCGGTGGTCCAGTAAATATCCAACTCAAGGAACACCAGGTCGGGATCGGTCCTTTCCAGGATCAGTTTCATTGGGATCTCACCGTCCATTTCCTGTAATCCATATCCATGGTTATGATAGAGGAACTTCAGTCCAGCTTCTTTTGCCTTTTCACCAATCCGGTTAAACCTGTCCGCCATGCGCTTGTAGCCATCCAGGTCCTTCCTCAGTTCTTCAGGTATGGCTGCAATGCCTGCATACCGGTGCCCAAGGACCCTGGCTGCTTCTCCCACTTCTTCCATCCGGGTCTCAAGGGTTTCCAGGTCAATATGAATGGAAGGGGCACTAAGTCCTGCTTCCTGTAATATATCCCGCACGTCCTGTTGATCATGTCCGAAATAACCACTTCCGCTGAAGCCGAGGGAAGGGGTTATCGAATTCCAGCGATCCACGGCAGACCGGGTGCTGAAGGGATAGGGTCCATACATTTCAATTTCCTTGTATCCCATTTCAGCAAGCATTTTCATGGTGCCCCTGAAGTCTTTCTCGAGCAGGAAAGGAAGAGAAAACAGTTGAACGCCAATTTTTTTCAGTTTTTTTGAACCGGCAATGGTTCTAAACGGGCTTTTTATTCCAAAAGCAGGAAATAAAGCCGAAAATTGAAGAAATTTCCGTCGATCCATATTAAAAAATTATTGACTTGATGTACCCATTCGTATGATCAATGTACAAAAAATCAAGGCATAAATTAAAAAATGACCATTAAATTATTTTCCGGGAGAAAGATATTTGAAATCAAAAAAATTTTAACAATGATCTTTCATTTGCTGAAAAAAAAATACGGGTATTTAGTATGACCGGCATCCGTTGGCAATAAAATTCATCATGAAGAAACCGGGACGGGAAAGGAATCCCGTCCGGTTCCAAACATGAATTGAATCCCTAACGACAATTGATTGTAGAAACTTTATGGATGGCTCCTGATTTCTTCAGAATTTTCAGAAAAGAAGAACCATGTTCATTATTTGCTTTTTAACAGGATCGTTTTGCGTATATTGTAGAATACCTCCCCCAGTATTATAATTGTTGAAAATACAGCAATCATTACATATTTAATATGAATGCCGAATAATGGGATTGTATTATACAGGATGAAACCTAAAACGCTGAATGACAATATAACCCTGAAAATCTTCACGAAATATTTCATGATCCTTAAATTTTGATTCAATCCGAGGTAATTAAAAATTCTCAAAGCAACCCTGAACCGCCGCCAGGGTCGTTAAGCTCAGGGCACTTCCCCATAGCCCTGTTACCAGTGCCAGAAATGTGCCGCCACCTACAATAGCACATTGTTTATTGGTGTAGCCCCCTCCACTTATTTTACTCATTTCACTCTTTTTTAAATTTTTCATAGCTTTGAATTTTTAAGATTGAACATAATTTATGAGGCCATACAGGATTCCCAAACCGCAATATGGCTTATTTTAAATGTTGTACTTGCCAGACTGGCAAAGGCAATGGGTACAGCGAAAAAGCATATTAAATTTCCACCTCCCTGAATTTCACTCATTTGATCATAGCTTAGTTTTTTCATAATCATAGCATTTAAAAGTTGAACATAAATTGTGTAGGCAAGATAACATGATCAATATTTCGATCCTATTTATTGCAGCCTGCATTTATGCGCTAAATGGATAATTTATTTGTTATATGGATAATTAACCCGGAAAATTTCATAAATCTCATGGATCAGGGTAATCCTATGCACCTTCATAACCGAAATCGTCTTTAAAAGAGAACTTTATGGCATAAGATCCGGGTTAATTTTATCATTCAGCAAATCAACCCAGCTGATCTCCAGAATGTTCAGCAGCTTATCAAGTCTTAACAGGCTTAACTTTGCCGGTTCCCGTTCAAGTCGGCTGTAACTGTTCTGGGATATACCCAATTCGCTGGCGACATATTCCTGGGTATAGTTTCTGAGTTCCCGGAAATGCCGGATCCGCTGGTTTATTTTCCTAAAATCCATGGTTATACTTTGCTGGTTTAACATTATATCAAGCTGGCCAATAGCTGTTGGTTGAGTTAAATTAAATATTGATAATTAATAATGCAATAAAAAAATAAAAAATACGACCAATGGTATCCTTGGACAGGAAATCCATGATTTAAAGCCCTGCTAAAAAGTATTCAATGAATCTATTATTGATGTGACAGGGCGCCGTTCCGGTTGATCTTGAATATCCGGATCTTTTCATTATTGCTGCCGACAATCACCAGTCGTTCTTCCTCTCCCTGTATTTCGATCATGGATTTAACATCATAGGGTACAAAAAATCCGCTTTCCTGGTAACTCATACTCCTGAATCCTCCCTGGCCATCTCCTTTCAGGAAAAGTCCGATCCCGGCATCATTTCTGGGGGTCCGTACTTCCGTGGCATAAAGATTACCGGCAATCAGCAGATCAAGGAACCCGTCATTATCATAATCGTCGATAAGTATTGCGTTTACTGAACCAAACTGGGCCTCCACGGGAAGCGGATGAAAAGCAAAGTTTCCGTTCCCCAGGTTCTCAATATAAACCGATTCAAAAGTATTGGCTTTATAATGGAGGGCATTATTCAAAAGCTCTTTCCCATAAATATCATAGGTATCTGCCTCGGCATAGGAGGCAAAAGTCCTGAACTTATCCTCTACAAACGGAACCTGGAGTGCTGCATCCTTTCTCCTTCTGTATGGAAGTTTTAAGGTATCCTGGCTATAGGCCAGTACTATATCTTTTCGCCCATTATTATCAAAGTCATAATAGAAGACCTCGAAAGGTTCATCTTCCGTTCCGCGGTATTTTGAGTTGATCCCGAAATTTCCTGCAACCAGGTCCATATCTCCATCCCCGTCAATATCTGCAGATTCAATACCGAACCACCAGCCTTTTTTATGTGCCATACCATATTCTTCCGTACGGTTCACAAACACCCCATCCTTCTGGATAAGAATCGTAAGTGGCATCCACTCCCCGGCCAAAACGATATCGGCCTCGCCATCACCATTAATATCTGTCCAGGCAGCATCGTTAACCATGCCGGCACCCAGCAGATCAGGGGCTATTTCCTTTGTATGGTCCTCAAAATGATCGCCCTGATTGATCAGGATCGTTGAAGATTCGGGATCCGGATAAGACCAGGGGATATGTCTTCCCGTGATCAGCAGATCAGGGTCGCCGTCAGCATCCAGATCCTGAGGATACACTTTCGACCCGCTGATATTAAGTTTAGGCAACCAGCCCTCCACCCTTACAAAATTCCCCGAACCATCATTAAGGTAAAGGCGGTCCTGATATAATGGCGATCTGGGCCTGAATTCATTGCCGCCACTTACCACATAGAGATCCAGGTCGCCATCCTGGTCCACATCGATGAATGCGGCGCCCATATCTTCATGCAGTTTATCCGCATAAAAGGTCTCCTGCTCTTTCTTTTCAAATTGACCATCTGAAAGCTGAATAAACACCATACCTTCATTGCTGGCTGAACCGCCCATATAAAAGTCCTCATAACCATCTCCGTTAATGTCGCCGGAGGCCAGGCAGGGACCCAGTTCTGACATTTTATAGGGTAAAAGCACCTGTCTTGAAAAATCGTCAAAAACATTTTCCTGATGCCGGAAATCAATACCCAGTTTTTCACTTACTTCCTCAAATAAAGGATCAATTATATCCGTTAAACCGTATTTTTCTTCTTTTGCCTTACTGTAAAGGACTTCCAGGGTTTGATCCGCCCGGATATTTTTCAGGTTATTCACCTTCCCATCCGGCCATACTACCCTTACTTCTTCTACCTTTTTATCCCTTCCTATGCCAAAATGAGCGATATGCTCGCTGGTTGAATACATTCCCCGAACACTGGTGATCTCAAACATCCGGAATTCCCCGTCTTTCTCTATATAGATACGGGTTCCAAGCACATTTACTTTCAAATTATCCGCTACAGGCTTGATCCTGAGATAATGGTTGCCGGTTAGCTTTTCCGCATTATTCCTGTACACAAAAGCTGTGTCATTAATATTATTGATCACGAGGTCAAGGTCGCCATCATTATCGAGGTCGGCATAAGCTCCTCCGTTTGAAAATGTCCTGTGATCAAGACCCCAGTCTTTGCTTCTATCCGAAAAGGTGAGGTCACCATTATTCCGGTAAGCATAATTAGGCACCTTCACGGAAGGTGATATATCCATGATCATGTCCATATCCACAATATCCCAGATACTTACCGGTTCTTCAAGGCCCGGGTTATCGATCACAAACTGATGGATCTCCCTGCTTATTATATCCCTGAATTCACTGGCCCCGTCATAATCCCTGATGTCACGCATCAGCCCGTTCGCGATATAAATATCCTTCCAGCCATCATTGTCGAGATCAACAAAGAGCGTTGTCCAACTCCAGTCTGTTGATGGCAAACCTGCCAGCTCAACGATCTCACTGAAATAACCATCTCCGCGGTTAAGGAAAAGCGTATTGGTGAAATACTGAAAATGACCTCCCTCATCAACTACTTTCCAAAAGGTTTCTGTGTTCATGCCTCCCATATTGCGGTGACGCCGATAATGGTCTTCCGGCACCATGTCCAGAACCATAGCATCCATCAGACCGTCATTATTAAAGTCGGCTGCATCAACACCCATACTGCTGAAGGTGATATGTCTTACTTTTTCGTCGATAACATTGGTAAACGTTCCATCAGCATTATTAAAATAAAGAAAATCCCCGATCCAGTAGTCATTGGCCACCCAGAGATCAACCCACCCGTCTCCGTTAAAATCATTGGCTGAAACACTATTCGGAAATCCGGTGCGGTTCAATCCGGCTTTCACGGTGACATCAACGAAACGATCTCCGCGGTTTTCCAGTAGACGGGACCAATAGTCATCCTGGATCAATTCCGTCTTATAGAATGGTGAATAATCACCGGGATTAGGCGGTTGGTTACATAAAAAAAGATCGGCATCACCATCCTTATCATAATCCAGAAAGGCAGCATGACGGGTACGCTGGTCATCATCAACCCCATAGTCTGCCGCTTTTTCCGTAAACGTGTTGTCTCCGTTATTGATATATAGCTTATTTCTTCGCAGTTCCGGTTTTTCGTCATACAATTCCCGGGTCACATAAATATCCTGAAAACCGTCCCGGTTAACATCACCGAAAAGCACACCGGAGGACCAGCCACCGTTATCCTCTATGCCGGCCTCCAGGGTAATATCTTCAAAGACCATATTACCCTTGTTCAGGTACAACCGGTCTCCCACCAGGTTGCCTGCAAAATAGATATCCGGCAAACCGTCATTATTGATATCACCGATCCCTACACCGCCTCCCCCGTAATAGTTGGAATACAGGAGAATGCTATGATCTTTTTTATCTTCCAAAACATTATTGACAAACACCCTTGTATGCTCCGGGTCCAATAAGGTGAAAAGCTTCTCACTGTTGTTAAATGGTGATTCCTGTGCAATTACCGAAAAGCAAGATAGTAAAACTGAGCAGCAGATCATCCAACAACTTCCCGGCAAACCGGATCTGAACACACTATTCCTCAAATTCCCTGATTTCATTCCTGAATTCCCTGTTGGTTACTTCCCTTGTATTGAACGTTCTAATATAATCATTTAATTGATTTAAAATAACAGGCCGTTCTTTCATTTCATACGGATACTGCTTAATGCCATGAAAAGGATACGGTTCAACCGTATGTCCGTGTGCAGTATTCAAATCACCATCCTTTACCCAGCCTACGCTATAGATCAGGAAATCCCGTTTCCAGCCATAAGGGAGCTGAGGGAAATGAGTGGTGTCAAAGGCTACCGTCACCTCATCACCGGCATTCATGATGATGTAACGGTCATCTGCTTCTGTAAGCAACGCTTTCACATCACCATAACGGGTATAATAACCGGCCAGATCCCTCCACTTTGGGTTTTCAGACACCTGCTGGTAATCGAACCAATGCGGGCCATAGCGCCCTCCTTTTCTAAACATCCTCGAGAATCCCCTGTAATGCAGATCGGCAGCCAAGGGCTGTACCGGATCGGACATCCTGGCATTATTTGGCAGATCCTCAGAAAAGAAGAGCTGATCCCAGTAAATCTCCATAGTAGTCCGGATCCGTATGCGATGGTCACCGCTCAGGAACTTCCCGCCAAGATCCACAACTACGGTCTTGTCCTTGCCCATAGGAAATCCGATATTATCGATCACGGTCTCCCAATTTCCATTTTTATTGATCAACTGAAGAAATGGTGGAATTACCTGCAGGCCTTCAGCCTGCGACAGGGCTGCGTTTATGCTGGCATCCGTAGGAAATATCCAACCCCTCAGAAACAGGGATATGTTTTCTATGTTGATGGATTCGCCTGGTTCAATGATCATATCATGCATCTCAGTGATCCCCTGGTATTTTTCTTTTCTGAATCCTGCGACATACCTGTCATCTTTTTCCCGGATAAACCCCATCAGATCCCGGCCCTTTTCATCTTTTACTGATCGCGGCAATTGCTTTTCTTTTGTTTCGTATATCCTCAGATCCGGAAAGGGTGGACCGGCAAACCGTTCATTAACAAAAACATCGATATCATCCGGATGATCAACGGCAAATAATTTGAGTTCATCAAAATAAATGGTCTCCCATAACTCGGCAGTTATCTGCATGGTATATCTGCCTTCGTTTTCCTGAAGGGCATCACCCCTGATCTTCAAATATTCTTCCGAAGCATTCGCAAAAGCATAGGCGGTGGATCCGCTCATGATCCCCAGAGGCATTCCGAGGGCGCTGCGCCACATCATATCTTTCTGGAAGACATATTCCTCACCGTTCCAGGTATATAGAAACGGACAGGAACCTTTTAATTCCTGTTCTTCTATCAGGTCCTGGTCACTGCCCGGCGAAAAAATATTCTGCGGGACCCCATTAGTCCACAATATCCGGACTACATCTACCTTTTCACGATCGCCCAGGCCAAAATGTACGTTCGGGTGTGTCACAGTTTTCATCTGGTATAACTCACCGACCCTGACTTCTACCTTAGCACCGATCCCGAAATAATTATTCTTCCCGCTACCGGTCCTGATGCCAACAAGCTGGATTTTCAAATGATGATTGGCGTTCCCTCCATCATTTCTCAATAACCTCAGCCCCCCATGGTTATCAACAAAATAAATATCCAGATCACCATCCTCATTATAATCAGCCGTTTCTACCTGGACAGCCCCTGCCAGGCCAGCCGGCAGCAGATGGGTTACTTCTTCAAACATTCCGTGACCGGTATTATGCCATAAGGTGAGCCCCCTGCCCCCTTCCCTCACAGGTATTCCTGCAATTATCATGTCAAGGTGTCCGTCATTGTCAAAATCAAAGAAAGAAGCATCGCGATATTGTATTTCACCAATTGAATTAAACGCATGATCCGATGCCTGATCCTGACGGAAACTGCCATCACCCTTATTTTTATATAATCTGGGCAGCCCTTTCCCCGGCAGGATCAACAGATCGGCAAAGCCATCATTGTTGTAATCACCACTAGCTATTCCCGTAATATCCACTTCATCTGCTAGTCCGCCCTCCTCCGTAAGGTCGCCAAAACGGCTTTCCCTCAAATTCATAAAAAGCCGGCAGGTCCCATCTGCCCTGAGAAGGAAAACATCCACATCCCCGTCATCATCGAAATCAGCTAAAACAGCATCTTTCGTTCCCTGGGCAGGGTCACTAAAAAAAATCTGATCTGACAGGTCGCTGAATATACCATCTCCCCTATTACGGAATACTTTGGTGGAGGATTCATTAGCAATAAGCAGGTCGAGGTCACCCTCCTGATCCAAATCAAAAAAAAGTGCTCTATTGCCATCACCCCTGTCACCGGCACCTGCTGTTTCGGTAACATCCACAAAAATACCTTCATTTACATTGGCATAAAGGATGTTTGGCCCTTCCCTGACTATGTACAGATCCAGAAACCCGTCATTTTCACGGTCAGCAAAGAGGGCTGCCTGTTCAATCCCCCCGTGCCTGATGCCGGCAGCAGCAGCAATATCATTGAAGCGACCCATATCATTCTGTAACAGAAAGGGCCTATAGGAAGCACTGGAAGCATCATAGACCGCCAGATAAATATCCTGGTCGCCATCACGATCCATATCAGTAACAGCAAAATGAGAAGGATAACGGCTGATATCATCGGTTACTGCGGACTTAAATGTAACAAGCCCGGAGGATGCTGTTGCATCAGTAAAGGTAATTGCATCCAACAGGGATTCCCCTTCCATCAGAAATACCGGCGTTGGATTACTGAAAGAAATAACGGGAGTTCCCACACGGGAGGCACTCGTTCCCTTGAGCTGCTGAATATCGGATTGATAGTTATTAGTAAGCTTGAGCAGGTTATGAAAAACACGAATGGCTGTCAGAGCCTCTTTTGACCTTCCTGACCGGAGATCGGCCAGCGCCTGCTCATAATAAGAGACCGCTTCATCGGGAAAAGCCGGAGAAATACCTTCCGTCTCCTCGAGGTTTTTCAGGGCTTCGTCGGTATTACCATTCCGTGTTAATACTTCGGCAAGATAAAGCCTGGCTACAAGGTTAGCGGGAGTTTTATCGACGATTTTACGCAGATAGGATTCCCATTGATTGAGCGAAGCTTCATCGGATTTATTTTGATATGCCTCTGCCAGACTGTATAACGTCTGTACATGGTCCGGGGTAATCTCAATATTCTTTTCCAACTCTTCCCGGGAAGCCTCTTCCTTATCGGCCATATCAAAAACCCTCGCCAGGTTCAGCCGTATGTCTGGATCATCCGGACTCAACTCCACGGCCCTTGTAAGCTGCTCTTCAGCCTTTTCGTAATCCCCCATACGCATATAAACGATGCCAAGATTAGCATAACCCAAGGCTTCATCGGGAGCCAGTTCTATCAGCCTCTTAAAGGCTTCTTCAGCCTCTTCAAGTTTATTGTCTTCCAGATAGGCCAAACCCATCGACCGCGTCCTCAGGATCGCCCTCGATTCTTCAATAGCGATAGTGTCGGTTAATACTTTTCCGGATGATATATTTTCCTCCTGCTTTGATGTTTTCCTGCCATCACAGGATATCATCAGCCAGATTCCGATAAATACAAGTTTCAATAAAGGCCTGAACATTCCCCTTTCCCTTTAATCCCGGTTTAAAATAACTAAAAATAAAGGTAAAAAGCATATGTAAAAGAAGGTTAGAAAGATATATTGCTTATAACTATAACTGCAACCTCACTTTTAACCTGGTCAACACTCCTGATATACCCAGTATCAACAGGGAAAACAGCAAGGCACGCACAACACCAGGCCATCCTTCACCGGCAATATCCCTGAAATGATATAAGCCGAACATTGCATAATAGATGTCAGGAAGGATATAAGTCAACAAAGGATTTGAGCCTGCCGGTTTAATGACCACAGCCCAGGAAGAAACACCTTTAATATCGACCATATAATACATCATCAAATAAAGCAATACACATATTGTCGAACTGTACAGGGTATAACTGGGCGTGCTGCCTATCTTGGCGAGCCCGAAAGGCATCAGCAGCCAGCCCAGCAGCAAGAGGAGCAATGCAAATATTAATCCCCATCCCATTTTCCTGTTAAGCCCTTTGATCAGGTCATTCCTGACGAATATTTTTGACAGGATCAACCCTGCCATCACGATAGTGGCCAGTGAACCGTTACCAACGGGCCATGCGATCCTTGGAATAGTATGGAGAAAATCAACATATCCGGCCTTAGCGGCCACGTTCAGCCCAATGAGCAGAAATAATGAGATTACCAGAGACCCGAATTTTCCTCTTAACAGCAGAAAGAGAACAGCAACCGAAAGGTAAGCCCAACCGATACCTCCCAAAATCGACCAATTGGTCAGGTCCATCCACTGCATGCTGCCGCCGTCCTCTCGGCGATAGATGACTAACAGGATGACAAGCAAAACCACCCCTGTCCATTTTAATCCACTGAATAACCACCTGGCCTTACTTTCTGTATTCGGATAGATATTCCAAACCAGTATTACGCCAATGAACATCAACACATTCCATGCCGTGTAGCTGATACCGGTCGCTGTTGGATCCATGTCGCGGCCGTTCATGATCAGCAAGCCTATTGCCACCAGACTCAGCGCTCTTATTATTATATGGTAGATCAGCTTCAGTAGATTATCACCTTTCGACTGCCGCTTCTCGATTGCCAATGGAATGGCCATCCCCACAATGAAAAGAAAGGCAGGAAACACTACGTCGACATAAGTTAGCCCCTGCTCTCCGGGAGGTATATGGTAAGTCCACCAGGGCAATCCTTTTACACCGGCTACATCATTGACAAAAACCATCACCAGGATAGTGAGTCCGCGGAAAACATCGATAGAAAGAATCCGTGGGGTTCGTTTAAATATCAAGGAGTCCTTTTCTTCCATTAGTGTCTTTATTTAACTTTATTGTTTGTATGTGAATAACCGTAATCATTTCATTTTAAGATCGTAAAAAAATAACAGCGGGTATCATGACATCAATAGATAGTTACTCCGGGTAGCAGCAATTGCTGGCAGTTTTTATTCTAATCTGAAAAATTCACGAATTTTTCAGGTTAGAAAGCCACTCCTACCCAATACAGGTCATAGCCACCTAGCCCTCCCGGGCGGTCAGAAGAAAAGATCATCATAACCCTATCAGGATCAACTTCTTCATGTATAAGTATTGGCCTGTATTCATTATAGGCAGAATTGATTTCTGTTCCCAAATTAGAAGGCTCAGACCATAGGTTACCGATAAATTTTGAATAATATATATCAAATCCACCCTGACCACCTTCCCGGTCGCTTACGAAAACCATGTTGTCGTTCAGGATAAAAGGGCATTTATCATTATTAATACTATTTAGGCGGGTTGCCTTATTGATCTTCCGGTAAGCGGTATCAGCAAGATTACGAGTTAGCATATTAACCGATACATCAAGATCGGTATAATAAATATCAAAATTATTTTTTTCTCTGTTGGAACAAAAATACAGGCTGCTCTGATCTATATTTAAGCTGGGATACATATCATCATGATCAGAATTGAGATACCTGACCGGATAGTCTTTATTCACTAAAGCAGTGTCGGTATCGAAGAAATAATGAATATCGAAATCGCCCTTTTCATCGGTAGCATACATCAGTAAAAAACGGAAATCATCCCGATCATATTCGTAATGATGTGTATAAAGGAGATAAGGCCCTAACTCATTACTCATCGTATTCACATAATGCAACTTATTTTTTAATAAGTTAAAGTCCTCCGTAGAACTATTATAAGGATAAATTTCATCCCTAATGGTCAGTTCTCCACTTGTTTTACTGAAGGTAATGCTCATTGGATAAAGATGGATATCAAAATTTGATCCATGATACCTGTCCGTGGAAAATGCCAGGAAATAGAAGGTTCCTATCGAAGGAGCCGTTGAATTATAATCGTTAAAGGGTGTATTGTATTCTTCTAAATTCTGAGGGATTATCGGCAAGTCTCCATGATCATATTTGTACCCTTTATTAATTATGATAGGGCAGCCGGTCAGAAACATCAGAAAAAACAGGCCTGATAAATTCTTCATATAAATATTCATGGAAACTATCTTTATCTTATTGACACAATATATTATATGAAAGTTGTATCAGGTAGTTTTTCAATATGATTATCTTCATATAATCGGGGTCAAATTATTCTTTACGTGACCCACAGGGGTCTTTAACTTGGACTATTCATAAACTATCTTTATACGATAAAATTTTAACCCGAAAAATTCATAAATTTTTCGGTTTAAAATGGTAACCTTCCCTTTTACTCATTTAACAATGCATCGGCTGCCAATACGCAGAAAATATAAGAAGCAGCACCGGGCATCACATATTCCGTCTGTTGCCATAAGTACGGAAAAGGTTCTTTTAGTTCCGGCAAGTCCGGTTGGATCAGGGCTGTTCCTGAGGCCATTCCACCGGGTATATAGGACCACCAGTGCATATTAAAACCATACGCCGGGATCAGGGAATGGGCGCCGACACCTGACACGAGAGAAGTATTGGAACCCGGATGACAACCCAGCACATAATTTACGACCCTCAGCACATTTTCCCTGTCAAATATATCCGGAAAAGCCCTGGACAGGTAATACTGTTCCAGTGCATACCTTTGATTGCTCCATCCTACTCCCCAGACCCTCGGATTCCAGGGTATACCATATGGATTCCCCTCCAGTGATTTTTGCAGTTCTCCCTGGTACTTTTCCAGGGCTGTTTTTACTTCATTTTTAAAATCTTCATCATCTATCAAATCAAAGGCCCTGACCACGATCCAGCCGGCCCTGTCAATTCTATCCTTTATTTGCGGCAAAAGTGTCACCAGCCTGTTCCTGTATTCTTCTTTCTCAGTGGTTATCAGCAGTTCAGCCGTGGCAAAGATCTCGTACAACTCATGGTTTCCCGGCACATAAGCATTGGGTTGTGAAACAGGATCGTGGGATTGTTCGTATTCCCAGGCACGAATGGCGGTTTCCAGGCTTTCCTCTGCCAGCTTATCATTAAATCCGCGCAGGATCCTGCTTGCTGCTGCCAGTGCAGTTATCACTTCGTACTCCAGCGAGGTATCATGGTTGGTAAAAGCCCACCGGTCATCGGGACGACCGGAACGGTCGCCGCGTTCCTCATCCGGCTGCAGGGATGCATCATAGAACTTATGATCGGTTAAGGAGGCTACATCACCCAGGAATGCCCTGCCCTCCCGTGTGGCTACGATACCGACAAAGGAATGGCCGGAAGCCCTGTACCCTGACAAGAGGTTGATCACCCCATGTTCGATCTGCTGCTCGAGATCGGGAATGCCATCCGGCCGTCGCAGTTCTGCGAAAAGCTCATCCTGCCTCACCGTTGTCTGATCGACATTGATCCCAAAGGATTCACCGGCAAGGGCCAGGTAAAAAGCAGTGCTGGCCTGCGAGCCGGCTGCCAGGTCGTTATCGCCGGCATCATGCCAGCCCCCCCGGTTAAGACCGGGAATTGGTGTC
>CAZYDB010000035.1:0-798 GCA_964645995.1 uncultured Roseivirgaceae bacterium | reverse complement strand
GGGCTTATATTTCGTTTCGGTCTCCGCATAGGAACGGTATCCGTCGATATGCTCTATGGCTACGGGAGCCTGAAGAGCATCGTCGAGGTGACAGGCACCATGCCACACACGCACGCGGTCACGGATACGCATATGGCACATCTGTACCGGGAAATAGATCTCGAGTGTGGGCTGCCATACCCGCTGATGATAAATATCCTCCCGGATACTGAAAGGTTCCGACATTTCACCACCATAGCTCACCTGGTATAATCCCGGCTCGGCAAAGGGAGTGAAATCAAAGATTGCGTATTCATAACGAAGAAATTTTCCCCATTTTTCAGGGATAGTACTAAGTATCTCCCTTTTCTCTCCGTCTTCTTCCAACCGGTGCAACCGGGCAACAGCAATTTCTTTTGTTCTGGCATCCAATTCGATAATCGCCTGTTTAACCTGGTCGGGATGATAGCCTACCTGCGAGATGGTGACTACCGGCTCACGAATCCAGCCGGGGATCAGGTTAGGAGTGATCACCCATTCCAGGGCTCCATTGCCTACTCCTGCCGGAATTTGTGATTGCAGGATAAACCAACCGCCCAATGATGAATTGCGGCCATCGACCAGTGACAACAAACCCTCCTTCTGTTCAATTTCCAGATGAATAGAAGGGTCTTCAGGAGCGATCACCAGTTTTGACCCGGTGGCCATAGGCATCGACTCAATGGCTCCTGCATCATCGGTCTGCATAGGGCCAAGCCCTTCTACGGGAAAAACCCCGAATTCATCTCCCAACTGATAGGTCTTGCCCATATACGTTAC
>CAZYDB010000034.1:14267-22176 GCA_964645995.1 uncultured Roseivirgaceae bacterium | reverse complement strand
ATACCGGGATAATCTTATAATTTTACCACTTTCATCCCTGTCAAAGATCACTTTCTGTCGTAACCTTTTACTATTCCATACTTCAAATTCACATATTAATGTATCTTCATAAATAAAATAAAGATCTCTTGGGAAAAAGCGTTGTACAATATAGGCAGAATCAAGCCTTCCATCCTCCTTATAAACAAAATCTATCTGTGAAATATCATCCTGACTGTAAACCTTCTGTGTAACTAAATATTTGTTGTCATATTCAAATGACTGAAATAGTTTATCATCCTCCCAGTATTCTTTAAGATAACTATGCGCCGGAATATTAATAATAATATTATCAAAATCCAGATTATTATCAGAATTACACGATGATAAAAATGATATAAAAACAATAAGGGAAAAAAATATAAAAGGTCTCAATTTCTCAGTCCTATTTAAATAAATGGATCATTCAATCAATAAATTATCAATTTTAAGAATTTGTTTTTTCATACCAGGAATTCTTTCATCCAATATCAATGGTTCACCAAGCGTAAGATCCTTTTCAGGTAACGCTTTCCGAGCCAGCTGATCAGCAGGAACGCCTGAAATAAGTGAAATAGCATGTGCAAGCATGTTTTCTTCAATGCTTCCCAAAGGAGCAAAATAATCATCGTTGACTAAATAATCAGGGACAAATCCATCCTTAAACTCCGTATTTCCATCAACATTGGCAGTTTTTAGAACGATAGGTTGAATAGCCCAGTTAAAGGATTCCTGCTCATCATGCAGGGTGATAGAGCCGGTGTATTTTCCACTGGTTGATTCTCCGATAAGTGTTACCTGCATATAGGGAATCAATCCATTAACCAAGGCCTCACTGGCTGAAGCAGACTTTTCTGTCACTAGAAAATAGACCTTTTCGAGGTCTAGGTTGTTTGCATTCTTAATAAACTTAATTGCAAGGTTACGTGAATCCTGACCTTCTTCATTCAGCCAATATTGTTCTACCAGATCATTCCAGATATACCTGAGAAAAATGGATTCATTTTCTACCTGAAAAGCAGGAGCTATAAAACTGGCCAATAAAGCAGCAGTTGAAACTGTTCCACCTGGATTATACCTGAGATCGATCACGAGGTTTTTTATACCTGCAGATTTAAACTCAGCAAAAACATTATGCAATTGCTGATTAAAATCACTTATGAACTGTGTATACATTACATACCCAATTTTATCCCCTCGAAACTCAATTATTGTATCCAAATGAATCGGGTTTTCCTGAAATTGCCTGGCTGATAATTCTACAAATTGTTCATTTGAAATAGCAATGCCATCAACCAGATCTGCTAAACCAAGTGTGTATGATTCTTTTTTAAAAAGCAAGGAGATATAATTTTCGGCATTAAGCAGCATCCCATCCACACTGTTGAAAATATCTCCTCTCATCAAACCAGCTTCATCCGCTGGTGATCCCTTGACAACATATTCAATTATACCGAATACATTCTCGGAATCCTTTTCTTTAAAAAGCTGAAAGTTGTGTCCGAAAGTAAAATTGATACCTGAAAAACTATTGACCAATGCCTTGTAATCATCTGTGATAAAAGACCATCTATCTTCAGTCTTGTAAAGCAATTTATCAAAAAACACTTCTGGATCTGGTTCCGTGTCGGGATTGGCATCAGTGGGCATGAAGTCTCTCCATAAATAAAACAGATCCATATTTTCATAGATGAACTTATTTACTGATCGGATATCTGAGGGAATCTGGCTTTCCGGTGTAATTTCCTCCTCCTTATTACAGGATGCTATGAATATTACAACTAACAAAATTGGAAAAATCAATGCTCGCCTACGAAAAGCTGAATAATTTGGTGTTTTTATTAATTCCGCCACAATATATCGTTTAAATTTTATTAGCTATTTATTCTTAACGAAAGGGAATAGTTAATTGTTAAGGTGATACAAATCTTTTTTTTATATTGAAATTTTGTTTACCCTTCATTCTGGAAGGTTATTTCATCACTATCATCCTCAAATTCCTCATCCTTGAGACCAGGATTGATGTCATAATTATAATAAGTGATTATCACCTCACCCATTTTGACTTCTTGCAATTCAAATTGTTTCATATCAACTTTGCCCATAAAACGTAGCGGGAGTCTTATATCATCGACTTCAAACCTGATGATATTCTTTGAAGGTAAAGGATCGTTTTCGCTATATTCAAAATCTGTTAAATAATAACCTGATTTTTTTGTAACAGCTTCAAAATGATACACAAGATCTGATTCAGTATCGATCCAGAAACTGGCAAGAACTATGTCGGACTTATTTTCCATTGGAATAATTTTTATTTCTTCCAGAACCTTACCTTTTTGTTCAACTAAACCAACATAAACCGCTGTGTAAGATTTCTCAAGAAGATCTACAATGGAAAAGCCAAATCCCTTTTTCGGGATCATAAAAAAACCCGGACTCCTAAATTTAAATTTATCCGGATGTTTGTAAATAACCGTTGCATATTTATTGGGTATTTTAATAAAGTCTATATTGATGTCAATTTCAACATCGGCCGAAAAATCCCTTACCGATCCTAACTTTTCCCTGACTGCTGAGAGGATCTCTTCGGGATTCTTTTCCTGCGAATGAACCTTAAAAATAAGCCCTTGAAGTAATACAAGAATGATGATCAATGTCTTCATGAAGTTATATCCCTTCTATTAAATAGTATTATTGATAAAATTAATAACCCAATTATATGGAAAATAAGTATAATTACTGACTTTAATATCTTTACCAGGTCAAGGTCAAACTCAAAAAAAGCCTGCCAGTTATTCATGTATGTTGTAAACAAATAAGGTTTAACAGATCCAAAAATCCCCAATTCAAAATTAGAAATGACCGTAAACAAAATAATTATGGCCATAGTAAGAATAATTGGGGATAAAGAATTCCTGGAAACAGCGGAAAAAACAAAAGATAAGGCTGCAACCATCCACATACTCACAATACCATAGGCAAATGCCATGGCAAAACGTCCCATCAGGAGCTTTTCCGGAATAATATTAACCGTGTTATAAAAAACAATTATATCCCCTTTTCCAAAAAATAAAATTCCTAAACCGATACTCATTACCGCCAACAAAATTACCAGTATTGCGACATACACCATCCCCGCAATAAATTTTGCCAATATCATATTACGCCGGGATACAGGCCTGGTAAGATAAATCCTGAAAGTGCCCGCATTAGCTTCACCGGAAATAAGATCTCCTGTCACAATGATTATGAGAATTGGAACATGGATCCACAAACTATTGATTGAAAGATAAGATATAAGATAACCATTCAACAGATTTCCCTGAAGCATGAAAGTTTCCTGAAGATTTTCAGATATAAAATCAAGTAAAGCCTTCCCATCAAGCATCATCCCTCCCTGAATAATAACAACTATTATTATTATTGCGATCACACTGATATAGCTGCGACTTCTTCTAAAAAGTTTTTCTAATTCAATATTTATTATTGTTCCTATCATGTAAGACTTATAAAGTATTCTTCTAAGTTTTTAATGGGCAAAATACCATAAACATCAATATTTTCATGTACCAGTAGTTTGTTTACCTCCGGTACATCTTCTTTTTTAATCTTACAAATCAATTTCCCGTTTGAATCCAAATAAACATGATCAGAAAAGCGGGTTTCCCGAAGCATCGATAATGCCATCGTATTGTCAGATACCGATATCTGAACCTTTGACTCATGAGAAGTGAGTAATTCATCAACGGTTCCCTCTTTAATTCTTTTACCCTCATGAATAACGATCATTCTATTGGCAATCATCTCAACCTCTTTAAGTATATGAGAAGAAAGAATGATCGTTTTATTAAATTCATGGTTTAGTTTGATTATTAAATTACGAATATCAACCAATCCATGGGGATCAAGTCCATTGGCAGGCTCATCAAGGATTATTAGTTCTGGATCATGAACCATCGCCTGCGCAATGCCTAATCGCTGCTTCATGCCCTGAGAGAAAATACCAACCTTTTTATTCATGAATTTTATCAAGCCTACTAATTCCAGAACTTCTTTTATTCGCTTACTATCAGGATCTAACCCTGAATATTTCATTAGAATCTCAAGGTTTTTGTAAGCCGTTAAAAAAGAATAAAAATCAGGGCGTTCAATAAGCGCTCCAATCCGTTTCTTTATTTTTCTGGCATTTTTTTTTAGCTCTTTTCCCATAATCCGGATCTCGCCGCGATCAGGAGCAATCAATGTTAGCATAATGCGAATTGTTGTACTTTTACCCGATCCATTAACACCAAGTAGTCCGTATATATCGCCTTCGTTAACTGTTAAATTAAGTCCATCAACTGCTTTAATATCGCCGTAAGCTTTTGACAGTTCCCTAACCTCTAGGATTGACATTTCTGTATTAATGTTTGAAGTATTTTGGCACGTATGTCCTGGTAAAAAAAGTTGTTAACCAAAAATGTTTTGTAAATAAATAATCCGGTCTCTTAAGAATGAAATCCGGAAATATGTGATACCAACGATATCCACAATTATAAAAATAGGACCTCACTTCATTTCTACAAGACAAGCTTTTCCCTGCTCTGTAAGCAGCTTCACGCTGACATTTCGAATGTTTTAAGGCTTTGATAAATCTATCACGATAACCATACTTATAAAAAAGATCACAGACCATCTTATAGTTTTGATACCTTGATCTTGCATCTAACTCTGCATAAAATGGGAGGCTTGCAAAATGCAAAAATAAAAGTCCATAAAGAATAAAAAACCATTGATTATCAATAAGATAAGCATGATACGCTCCTTTAAAAGTAAGATAGGCTAATATCGATGCAGTTATCGCGATAACATGAAGCAATCTTCCCACCTCCAGATAAACCCAAATTCGTTTAAACTTTATCCTGGTTCCGGATTGTTTAATAACAAAAGGATATGCAACAGCTTTATTCAAATTAATCAAGAAACCTACATTTAAACAAACTATGATTATATTAGGGACTATGCGATATAGATATAAAAAGACTGACTATTTTTCAAATTTAAAATAATCTTTTCTCGTCATGCAATTTTTCAGAAACTCTTTTTCATAAAGGGTTTTATCATTTATAATCCTGTAAAATTCCTGTATGTATCGGATATCTTGTTTACGTGAAAACTTTGAGATAAGGTCCTCCTCCATGATCATTGATTCAAATGATGGCTTAAGTGATCGAAAAACACTAAAAACAGCATAAAATTCTTCATCAGAATAGCATAACCCCTTATATATTCTCCGATTTTCAAGCATTTCATCAGGCACTCCTTTAGGCTTTGTATATCCGGCATTAACGAATCCGGAAAAATCAAAATCATAAGGTACGGCAACCGGGAGCACGGTTGTATCCTCAGGTTGTATTAAGTTTATGTTATGTCTGGTTGTAATATACCAGTCTTTATTTCCTATCAGGAATTGAAATACCTCAAGACGCTTCAATAGATCAGGATTTAATTCAAATGGCGTTATGTGCCGATCAATTTCCTTACCATTCATTCGCTTAGCCAGATGATCAATGTCTTCAATAAAGAAACTGTGTTTCTCAAATAGTTTTATATCTTTTTCAGTATCATAATATGATATTTCAGCCATTCTTACCCGTAAACTATATGAGGTTACTTCATTATACATTTTATAAATCACATATTCTTCAAAAACATCTTCTTCAAGCTGGCAGGGAGTTACCAGTTTTATTTTGTTCTGATTTTCAAATAACGTACCGGGTACTTCATCCTTATCAAAGTTTATCTGAAGAGGAGGAAATTTACAATTTACTGGTTGTCTTCTAAAATTACCTCTAGGTTTTACTTTTACTGACAATACCGTTGGCTCTCCGCTTGATGAGTAATAAATCAATTCTCCCTTATGATCTTCCGGATCCTCAGTACGATCCTCTAGCAAGGAACTGAAATCTATTTTTAATTCAATTTTAAAAATTTCATCTGATTTAAAAAGGGAATCAAGTTTGTCATCAGCCAAGCATTTTTCTGTATAAGAAAACAGGATCAGAAAAGAAAAAACCTGCCATTTAATGCAAGGATTGAGCAAAAACTTCATAGTCTTAAGGGAATTTTAAATATTGGCATTTACCGATCGTATAATATCGCAAAATAGTATCATACTATTCATATTTTTCAATCTTTTTTTACGGGCCACAAAAGCATCAGTCCTCCATAACCGAATACAAGGATGAACAAAAACAAGTCCATTTGCACACCAAATAAAATGTTAGGTATAAGACCAATCAGGTAAAGAATGAAAAGAACAACTGCAATCATTGATAGCCATAAAATACTTTTATGTGCTTTGGCAGGAGCAAACACGGCAATTAAGATCATCGGTGCCAACATAGCTGTCCCTGCAAAACTCACTCTTGCCAAAAGCACCAACTGATCAGAGCTGATCAACGAAAATAATAGTGCAAAGAACGCGAATAAAACCATGCCGATTTTAGTCTGCTTAAATGTTTTTTTCTCATCTCCCCTTAAAAGGGATCTCAACTCAGATCCCATAGCAAAGATCTGGGAATCACTGGTTGAGATTGCTGCTGCAATCAATCCAATCATTATTAATGTAGCCAAAACGTCGGGATGGTCATGAATTAATACCTGGGAGAGAAAGTCTGCTGTTGAATAATCAGCATATCTTATAGCGCCTGTTATTCCTATTATTGCGGTAGGGAAAATAACAACTAAAGCAAAAAAACCAACACCAATACTCATCCTTTTCATAGCACCCAAATTGCGCATTACCATTAGGCGGGTAGATATCTGAGGCTGTGTAACCGGGATCATTATGATGGAAATAAAGGATGCTATCAGGAATTGAAAAGTAAACAGATTTCTAGGCCCTGGCACAGACAACAGCCGTTCGTCAACATATCTTACTTCTGCGAAAAGAGCCGCAATTCCATTTGCCTGATCAATAAACCTCCATGCAATGATCCAGACAACCGTTAAAAGAAGTATCCCCTGCAATACATCGCTATACATGATCGCTTTTAAGCCTCCTGTTTCACTGTAAAGGATCATAATACCAACAATGATCAAGGCCCATGCCCATGTAGGTAAAATGCCTTCAAAAGCTGCATTTAAGAAAATAGATATTCCACGGATCTGGATTGCCACATAGGGGATAAGAAAAATAAATATAACACTGAAATACAGATATGATGCCCAGGGAGTATTATATTTTCGGGAAAGCAAACCAGCCATCCCCCTAAAATCCTTACCTTTAGCACTCTTTCTTAACCGATAACCAAACCAGAGAATGAAATATACCATGGCGCCATCCGATACCGCTAAAAAAATCCATGCACCTACGCCATGAATTCTGAAAAAATCCGGCATCCCCATTAATGTGAAAGTGCTGAATAAAGTTGCTGCAAAGGTCATGAAGCCTAATATCGCTCCGATGTTAAAGCCGCCCATCATGAAATCCGTGGCATTCTGTATTTTCCTTCGTGATAACCAAGCCAGTAAAATCAATATTATTACATATATTGATCCAAGAATGACTAACCAATAAACCATATCCTATCTGTCATTATTTTCACCAGGATGAAACAAAGCAGCAACAATTGTAATGATTATAAATAAAATCATCATTACAATACCTGTCCATAAAGTATAAGGCATCCCAGCGAAAACTGGCCTGAATTTATTGGCCGGTATTACAAGAGGACTAAAAGTAATAATGGATAATATTATAGAAATAATGGCAGTAATGATCAAAATCTTGTATTTGCTTCTTAGCATATTATAACCTTAAAATTGTTAATCCTCCGTCCAGCATAAATACCTGACCCGTTGAATATGAAAAGTTATCCCTTACTAGAGCGACAACCGCCTTATCATT
>CAZYDB010000034.1:0-14257 GCA_964645995.1 uncultured Roseivirgaceae bacterium | reverse complement strand
CCTTCCCTGCATCTTCCGGCAAGCCCCATCTTTTTTGGACACATAATCCGCTTTTAATTAATGTATCATATTTTTCTTTTACCCCTGATGTCATATCAGTAGCTATTATTCCGGGCCTTATTTCATATACCGGAATATCATAATCCCCCATTCTTACAGCGAATAATTGTGTCATCATACTCATTCCTGCTTTGGAAAGGCAATACTCTCCTCTGTTTACTGATACAATGGTGGCGGATACTGACCCTATATTTATTATCATTCCCTTATATTCGGGATCCCGTTTTTTTTGTTCTATCATCCATTTTGCAATTGACTGAGTTAAAAAAAACGGACCTTTCAGGTTAACATCCATTACTTCATCAAAACTCTTTTGACTCATCTCCAGGATATCCTTTCTTTCCCTGGGAGCCATCCCGGCATTATTAACCAATACATTCAATTGTCCAATTTCACTGCGAATATAGTTGACTGCTCTTTCTCTATCTTCTGACGATCCCATATCAGCCTGAATATAATACACATCCGTTTTATCTTTCAAGGGTTTTAAAGAATTGTCAACCAATTCAATATTTCTCCTGCCAATAAGAATCAGTTTATATCTTTCTTCGGCAAGTTTCTTGGATATCCCAAAACCAATCCCCCGGGTCCCTCCTGTTATTAAAGCAATTTTTTTCATTTTATTCTATTTCCGGAACATCGATCCATTTTTTATTTTTCCAGCTTTGATAACCTGTTTCTGCCAATTGCACCCCTCTTGCTCCTGCTAAAAGATCCCATGGAAAGGGTTCATCGACAACAACATGCTTTAAAAACAACTCCCATTGCGACTTAAATGCATTATCATAGGATTCCTGGTCCGGCATTTTTGCCCAATCTTCAAAGAAGTCTATGGGTTGTTCAACGTCCGGGTTCCAAATCGGCTTTGGTGTAGCATTATATTGCTGAACCCAACAATTACGCAAGCCGGCAACCGCCGATCCATTGGAGCCATCAACCTGGAGTGTCAACAGATCATCTCGACGTACCCGTGTACACCATGATGAATTAAAATGCGCAACCCTATCCTTCTCCAGTAAAAATGAGGCATAGGCAGCATCTTCGGCAGTCACTTTATATTTATTCCCCAGTTCATCAACTCTTTCAGGTATATGTATTGCCCCTAAACATGAAACTGATCTTATTTTCCCAAATAAGTTTTCAAGCAGATAATGCCAATGACATAACATGTCCAGGATAATACCTCCATCTTCCTCTTTCTTATAATTCCAGGACGGTCTTTGTGAAGGAATCGAATCGCCTTCAAATACCCAATAACCAAACTCCCCCTTAATCGAATGAATTTTACCAAAAAAACCTTTATCTAAAAGCCTTTTTAATTTAATAAGCCCCGGTAACCAGAGTTTATCCTGAACAACTCCATTTTTGACACCCTCCTGCAGGCAAATATGATACATTTTAAGCGCCTCATCAGTATTTCCCGCTGAGGGTTTCTCACAATAAATATGCTTTCCCATCCTGGCTGCCCTGATAACGGCATCGGTCCTTCTGCCGGTGGTCTGAGCATCAAAATATATAGAATATCTTTTATCACTCAAAACCTCATCCAGGTCAGTTGATATATTATTAATACCTGAAACTTCAGCTAATTTTTGTAACTTATCTGAATTCCTTCCAACCAGAACCGGATCTGGAACAATAATAATACCACTCTTAGTTTCAACCCCCCCCTGTCTGATAATTTTCAGAATTGATCTCAACAAATGTTGATTAGCGCCCATTCTGCCGGTGACCCCATTCATTATGATACCCACTTTTTTTATATCCATAGTTGTCAGGATTTAAAACTTATACATTAAATACGACTCTATAATATCCTTCAGGAATTCATCCTGATCCATCGACCAGTACTCGTCAGAAAATATCTCAACCTCAAAAAACCCCTTAAACCCCGTCCTGGCTACTGAGCTGATAAAAGATTGTATATCAATTATCCCTCTACCCATTAACTCTCGATCATTTAACAAATCCCTGGTTGGCATTCGCCAATCACATAAATGAACCGCAAAAAGGTTATTATTATAGCCGCATCTTTCTACCTCTGTTACCAGATCTTCATCCCACCAGAGATGGTATATATCCAATGCAATCCCCAACCATTCTGAGTTAAAATATTCAGCTAAAGCGTTTGCCTGTGCAAGGGTGTTGATAGCGGAACGGGAATCAGCATACATAGGATGTAAGGGTTCAAGGGCCAAACGGATCCCATGCTCTTCTGTAAAGGGAATTAAAGATTCGATAGCTTCTTTGATTTGTGACCTTGAAGTTTCAAGAGGCTGACCGGGCGTTGAACCACAAACAAGAACCAGCATATCTGCCCCGATGGCAGCAGCCTCTTCGATTGCTTTTTTATTTTCCATAATTGCCTGTTCCCTGTCCTCTTGTCTCAACCCGGTAAAAAAGCCACCCCTTACCAGAGAAACCACATCAAGACCGGAATTAATTAAAAGGCCCTGGATTTCTTTTAGATCCTTATCGTTCAATGCATCTCTCCAAACAGAAATCCCCTGAATACCTGACAGCAGATATTTTTCAATCAGTATTTCAATATTCCATGGTTTATTGGTAATTGTATGCAGGCATAACCTTGAAAGCGGATTTATTGATTTTTGTGTCATAAAATACAATTAAAAAAGGAATAGTATGGTTCTCCTTTTATCATCCTATTAGCGTATAAAACGAATTCCCTCATATGATAATCCCCCCACATACTGGATTCCCCATGTGGCACTTTCTCTTCTGCCGGTTGCTGGTCCCAACCATTGGGCCTATGATAAACGGAATGCAATATTAATCCCTGGTGTTCGGATTGTTGGGAAAGATAGGTGTCTTCGAGTAATGATTTAAGGACAGTAATTCCTGCCTGATAATATTTTTTACTGTCTTCCGTATGGCCAATTTCCTCAAGATATTTGCCCAACCTCAGTAATCCCTGCCCGGCAATGGTTGCGGCTGAACTGTCAACCGGCTCAAAAGGATTAAACGGATCTGAAGGATTATCAAGATAGTTATCAAGATTCACCAATCCGGGCGCTCCTGTATCCCAATAGGGAATGCCATCAGAGGGCGTATTTTCAATATAATAATCGGCAGTCGCTTCTGCAGCCTTTAGCATAAATCCTTCATAATCCTGTCGGTCGCCCAGATCACTAAAATGAATATCCGGGATATAATCAAGAAATTCCAGTTCCTCGGCAAATCCAAGCAATGCCCAGGCCAAACCTCTGGTCCACGTAGTTCTTCCAGAATAACCCTGTTGCGTCCCGGGACATCGATAAGTTCCATTATTAATATTGAATATGCTTTCATGAGCCACCCTACCCACCACATCATACAAATCCCTCCCTTCTCCATAATACACAGAATAGTCTGCAGTGGATTTAATATGTTCAATACCCCTTTCGAAAAGATTTATTTTAAGGTCATTTTCATCATAAAGATGCTGTCCGAGCATATGACTCACCATAAGAATCCTGACAGAACGTATTGTATCAACAAATAATGAATGAGGGCCATTAAATGAATAAATGAAGCCCCCTTTATCAAATGATGTCCACCGCGAGGCTTGTACAGCACCGGAAACTTTTAATGCCAGTTCATAAAAGTTTCTTTCCCACTCATTCTTACTTATTTTTCCTTCCTTCATCAATCGAAGCAAATTCCCATAGGTACTAAGATTGTTAAAACCATGATCATGAACACCTTTATGGGTAAGATGATTTGACATATTAATCATGGTTCCATTTTTCCCGATTTTTAAAAAATAATCCTCCCCGGTAGCATCGTATTGCAATAATGCCGATCCATATTGAAATCCAAGGGTCCACTCCGTCCACCCAATATTGGTGTATTTACCATTGACAGTAAAAACCGGCGCTCCCGAATTAGCCGGAAGTTCTTCCTCAATAAGCTTTATTTTCTCACCTGAAATAGTCCAGAAGTTTTCAAGCTGTTTGGACAGGTCTTCGAGTGTAAGGTTATAATTGATTTTTAGCATGGATCATACTGTTCTATATTCTACCTGAAATCAATAAGAAGTTCTATCTCAAGGTCTCCGTCGGTTCTATGCCTACGGTACATATTCATCTGTGACTGGGGACCCAATGCATCCGGACTTTTAAACTTGGTACCAATTGGACTTATGCCCTGAAGAAATGAAAGGTCACCATCAGGAAATTCAGCGATCGCATGTCTGGCGTCCGCTTCCGGCATGCCCGGAGTAAACAACCTTAAATATAAATTTTCAGTGGCAGTGTAAACCATAAAATTTTTCTCATTATTCTCGATCCTGGCCCAATACATCCCGGCATGATATCCTTTAAATTCAGGATAATTATAGGACTCACCCGTAATTGTATTGTTATATTTTTTATGCCATATATTAAGTCTTGTTCCTTTTAATCGATTCTTCCAAACACGATACGGCCCCTCACCAAGCCATGTTATCCCGTTTACTTTTTCTTCCGGATAATTGAAGTTAATCCCAAAATAAGGCTGATGATTATTGGGATAATACTGATAATTTAATTGTAATAAGCCATTCCCATACATCGTCCATCTGATCTTTTTCTGATTACCCGAAAAAGCGGCTTCATAGACATACCGGTTCCCTTCCTGATAAAAATCAAATCCCTCATAAACGTTTTTACCTTCAGCTAACGATGGCCCCCCACTCAAAGAGATAAGTGTGTCTCCTTTAAAAACCGATTGAATCAAACCTGTCTCTTTATGAATGATCACTTTAATTTCCTGAGCTGTCATCTCGATAGCATTTTCCCTTTCGATGCCAATGACCGGTTCATCCGACGAGGTTTTTAAGTCCTGTTTCCCGAGATATTGTTCTGGTAAAGAGATAGCCCAATCCCATGTAAAGATCTCTCTTCCGAAAGGATCAACCGCCTCTATGTATAGCGCATCAGACTTTTCCCAGTTTTCCGGCAGGTTGATTTTAATAAATCCTGATTCACCAGGCCCGATAGCCGGAGATTTTATCTGGCCGTAATCGAACGATTCATAACCCGTCTTGTCCCCTTCAGGCTTCGGAAAATTCACCAATTCATAAAAAAAATTACACTGATTAAGATTTGTATAATGGAAATGATTCTTAATCTTCAAAACCCCATCAAAATTCCCGGTTATAAGCTTATCCTCAAACTGCACCGGTGCCCATATTTCCTTTATGGTATAATAGCTGCCTTCCTTTTCTCTATGAGGCCCAAGAATACCATCAGGTGCATGGTTGCCATCACTATCCAGCAACCCATCCAAGTCAGAACGATAAACAGATTCATCAGAAAAAACCCATAAAAAACCGCCTGCTGCTCTTGGTCTGGATAAAATCAGATTCCAATAATCATCCAGCCCTGCACCATGCCCTCCATCAAATAAACCATGTAAAAATTCCGTCGGGAAATAAACATGTGTTCCATTAAACCCTTCATGGGTCCCATAGAAATAATCAATATAATGATTGGTATCTGTTTTTCTGAATTTTTCCCATGGATGTATAACAATACGTTGCTGAGGGTCGTATTTAACAAACTCATCATCAAGCGCGGTATTCCATCCCCCTTCATTGCCGTTATCCCATATAATTATGGAAGGGTGATTGACATCCCTCATAACCATCTCCTTTATTAATTTTTTTCCAACCTCCGTATCATAGGATGCCTGCCAGCCGGCAAGTTCATCCAATACAAAAAGACCGAGCGAATCACAAACGTCAAGAAAATGCTTATCGGGTGGATAATGTGACATTCGTACGGCATTCATATTCATATCCTTCATCAACAGAACATCTTTGATACTTAATTCCTTATTTAATGTCCTACCCGTTTCCGGCCAGAAACTATGTCTGCAAACCCCTTTTAAAAGAACCTTCACACCATTAATATATATGCCGTCCCTGCCCCTGATTTCAACGGTTCTGAATCCAATCCTTTCTTTCATTTCATGAATAATCTGGTCGCCATTCATTAAGCTGAATATTATATTGTATAATACAGGATTTTCAGGATTCCAGGTAACAATATTATTAAAATCGGCTTCCAGAATTACTGGTTTCAGTTTATCCTTTACTTCAAAAAACAAGGGTTGACTTTTTGCATTTCCGTTTAGATCAAATAACTGTAGTTTTACTGCCTGGGTTGACTTAGGATTATTAATAGAAACCTGTGCTGTTAAGCTACCATCATCCCGGGCATCAATTGCTATGTGACTAAAGTTTTCAGATGGTTTAATTTCCAGGAATACAGGCCTGAAAATACCTCCAAATATCCAGTAATCTGCACGTCTTTCAGCATCATTTACGGATTCATTGGAAGAATGCTTGCGGACATTAATCTCCAGCTGATTGGAATTACCATATTTAATAAGCTTACTGATATCATAACTGAAACGATAAAAAGCTCCCTGATGGACCGGGCCTGCAGACTGGCCATTTATCTTTACCTCTGTATCAGTCATCGAACCTTCAAAAACAATATTTACCACTTTCCCCTTCCAATCATCTGCACCGTAAAAGGAATATCTGTAAAGCCCTTGTTCTTTTCCCCTTCCCTCATCAGGATCATGCCCGTAATTATAGGTCCCAAAGCCTTGCTGTTCCCAACAGGAGGGAACTGCTATAGTTGTCCACTCGCCGCTTTGCCTACCCTCTGTGCAATAAAAATCCCATTCAACAGCATCATCAAATCCTTTTCCTGACAAATAAACGCGTTCTGACTTCTGAGCATAAATATCTTGGAATAGCAATATGAAGTGTATCGGTAAGAAGAATAATAAAAAGTTTTTCATATTAAAACAGATATAAAATAAATCCAGGTAATGCTTAAAAAATCCAAAATATGTTAATTCTAAAAATATTTGTCCCGGAATAGCCCTAAAACTCCCGAATCTTAATACTTCTGAAATGAACTCTATTCCCGTGATCCTGTAAAAGGATATGACCTGCCGGTGATTCTCCAAAATCTGGCCATACCTTATATTTGCTATAAGCAACTAGTGCCCGGTATATCTGGGATCCTCTTTTGTATTCAACCACTTTAATATTATTGAGCCAATGCTCAACATGATCATTTACAACGACAATTCTGGCCCTGTTCCATTGGTTAATTCCATTAAACCGCATATTCTCTGAATCCTCAGACAGATTATAGGCCGGGATCATATCATACAAAGAAGCCAGGGTTCTGTTTCCCGTAATACCCATTTTCGCATCAGGATGTTTGGCATTATCAAGCAGTTGATATTCCAAACCGATCGCCGAACCTTCTCCTTTATTCAATTTGGGATCTACAAAATATTTGATCCCGCTATTTGCCCCTTCCGTTAGCATGAAATCAACTTCAAGTTCAAAATCACTGAATGTATCATTAGTAATAATATCCCCCCCGTGAGCAGCCTCCCCGCCCCCACTTTCTTTAACAGTCAGAATTCCATCTTCAATCACCCATCCCACATCAGGAAATTGTTCCGACCTTGCACTTCTCCAGTTTCTGGTTGATACGCCATCCCATAACAAGCGCCATCCTTTCCTTTTTTCATAAGGTGTTAATGTATTAGGTATATAATTGATTTCCACTACGTCAGGATCGGGTTCCCACCTGGCCTCCATAAGATCAAGGATTTTGATCCGGATATTTCTCCACCTCACAGTTTTACCTATCTTGAAAGGGTCGTCACCCACGCTATGGACCTGAAGTGCAATAAAGCCGGCTGGAGTCTCATTATCAACAAGATTTGAACACATCACGCCATTGATCCAGGTTCTGATCGTATCTCCAATCGCTTCTATCCTGTACTGATTCCACATACCTGGTTTAAAGGCCTGACGCCCCTCCGGATTCCTGGTGAGATTATAGAGCCATCCTCTTCTGGCCTCATCATAAATACCACCACTCCAGGCCCGATCACTTGGATCAATCTCACATTGATACCCATGAACTCGTCCATTTCTATATGAATCAATACTCAGGCTCCTGAATTGTATACCAGAATTCAAAGGAGGATCGACATAGACCTCGAGTTCAAGAATAAAATCACCATAATCCTTTGCAGTACAAAGAAAACTATTTGGTTCATCAGGTACTGAAACGCCGATTATTTCATTATTATTAACGACGTATTCAGCTTTACCATTTCGCTGGATCCATCCGTCAAGATCTTTACCATTAAAAAGCTGGATCCATTGATCCGTATTTTGTGCCGTTGCATGCAGGCTGATCAGTAATGCCAGGTGAAAAATCAGGTTCCTTTTCATAATTAGAATTATTGAAATTTAAAAATTGATATTGATCAAAAATAACATTTAATTCATTTATACCTAAATCACATCCGATAAAACAATCCCTGTCATTAAAAATGTATGCCTTTAATATGATCAGCTGCTATAGTTTTTCTAACTCATCTAAGCAACATAGCAACCCCGATACCCAGGTAATTGCCTATAGCATAACCCAATAAACCCATGGTAATTCCTGAGACAATCACCTTTTTATTTTGTATGGCATTGGCAACGGGTCCGATAAATGCTGGGCCATAGATAGCAGCAGTTGATGTAATAATCACTGTGTCACGATCAATACGAAAAATTGCAGCAAGCATAAAATGGATAAGAATGGCACCAAACATCACTATTGCACAATAGACAAATAAATAGGAAGTCTGATTGATCAAAGCATGTAGATCGGCAAGCATTCCTATCGCTAACGAAAAGATCAATAATAAATAATGTGCTGTCTCATAGGATCCTCGCATTGTCTGTATTGGTTTTATAAAGGATACTGCAATCCCAAGGGTTGTCATAATCAGAATAACCCATGGACCTTCAATACTGCCTTTAACCATAATCGATATCCAGGCTGCCAGTCCAAGAATCGCTAATCCAAGGACGAGAACGATCAAAATATTGAAGATAAATCTCATTCGGCTTATTTCTTTATTATTAACTTCACTTTCAGCAGGCTCCACATGATATTCCTTTTTGAACGCCGGAAGGAACCAACCAAGAACCCGCCTGCTGAAAGTAATCAGAAACAAAAAGTAAATAGCACCAAGAAACACGTCCGAGCTATTTAAAATCACAAACACTTCCTCGGGAGTTTCCAAAGCAATACCAATAGCACTCATATTTGGAGTTCCGCCTGTATAAACACCAACAAGCATTCCCGATATCTGCCATGATCCTACTAAAGTTTCTTTAAAATAAAAATGCATTGCCATACTGCTTACCACAACGGCAATAATGCTTAAAAGGTAACTCAGAAGCGTCTTGCCGGCATACCGAACCCATTCCAATATATTCGAATTAAAAAGTAACAAGGGTATGGCCAAACTCACACTAAACCTGGATACCTCACTGACATTATCATGGTTAATATAAATGCCAGGAACATTCCCCAGGAGTATACCAACGAAATAACAGATAACAATCGGACTGATCCAGCTAACGAACCTGGATTTCTTTTCTAGAAATAACACAAAGGAAGGAAAAATGAGAATAAAAGCGATCAGTAAAGTATCCACTATTGAATTTTTTAATGGTTCAACCGGTCCAAGAAAATAAGCAAAAAAAACAGGTCAATATTAAAAATCCTATCCTGGTAAAATTATTTTTACCGTTTGGATTTTTCATTGGATAGAAGGATATATCCAGGGATCCCGGTAGTCTCTTTTCATCATTGCACTGGCTTCTTCATCTCGGACTATTATTTCCTGATCTCCATTCCATGACAATTCTCTTCCGGTTTTATAGGAGATCATCGCCAGCAGGCTCATAGTCGTTGCCCGGTGTGATGACTCGATGCCGGCAATCGTTTGTTTTTTATTCTGAATAGCCAATAAAAAATCCTGCCATAGTTCCCTGATATTCTGATGATCCGGCAAATGCATCTGATGGGGTATGTGTCCGACAATACCTTTTTCAGGCTGAATGGGATAAATAGTTGTTCCATCCTGCCATCCTATATGAACAATCCCCTCAGTGCCGTAAAAATAGGTCCCCACTTCGTGCTTTTCAGATAGATCCCCACCTAACCGGCGATGTTCCCAGTTAACCAAAAAAGACTCGAATTCAAAGGTCGCTGATTGAAAATCCGGTGAATCATATCCACAGTCCGGGTTTACAAGTCCTCCTTTTGAATAAATCTTCCGCGGATATTTCTCTTCAGACCACCATAATATCTGGTCCATCCAGTGAACCCCCCAGTCGCCAATTACGCCATTAGTGAAATTGAGAAACCGTCTAAAACCACGAGGGTGTACAGAAGGAGCATAAGGTTGATAGGTGGCAGGCCCTAAGTACATGTTCCAATCCAGAAAACCAGGTACTGCCTCCTGGGGTTGAATAAAAGTATCTGCAGTAGCACTGTAAACACAGGCTTTGATCATTTTCACTTTCCCAATCTTGCCATTTCTAATTAAATCAATACCCTGCCGGCAGTGTGGGGAAGTCCTCCTGTGTAATCCTACCTGAATTACTTTGCCATATTTTCCGGCGGCCGCTACTATTGCCTTACCTTCATTAATCGTATGTGCAATCGGTTTTTCCAGATAGATATGACATCCTGCTTTCAAGGCTTCAATAGCCTGCAGGGCATGCCAATGCTCAGGAGAAGCAATGATAGCTATTTCCGGTTTTAAATCAGACAGCATTTCCCTATAATCCAGATATCCTGATGGTTTGTCACCTGTTGCTTGTTCAACTATTTTAATCGTATTATTCACGTAATTCCTGTCTGCATCACAGATGCCTGCTATTTTAGAACTCCCGGAGGCCATGGCTTCCCTCAGAATATTGTTACCCCACCATCCAGCCCCGATAAGGACTGTTTTATACTTTCTTGTTACTTTTCCCTTTGGTATTGAAAGATTAAAATGAGAAGCCGTAATGCCAGCAACCAAGGAGCTTTTAAGAAAATTCCTTCTGTCCATGAGATTCATTGCATAAAAACGAAATAATAAATAAAGTGAAATAAAATAAATAATAGGTGTATATCGACATAAAATTATCGCCGTTGAAACATTATCTGTTAGCTATAGAACCTGAATCAGTCCCTGGATTAAAAAGAAAATGATCTTCCAGTGCCGGGAAAAACTTAAGGATGTTTAGCTTTTATCAGATTCAGATCAACCTGGCTGAAATTATATATTATTTCATACGGCCAATCTAAATAATTATCATCTGTTGAATTTACAATATAAATCTTTCCAAATCCTGCCCGTTCAGCAGCCATTATCCCATTATAAGAATCTTCAAAAACCATAAGTTCACCAGGCTTTATTCCCAGTTTTTCTGATGCTCTTAAAAATATATCCGGATTGGGTTTCCCGGGAAATGATCCGTCATTATAAACTATGTTATCATAATCAAACCATTCTCCTAATTTAAGATACTTATAGTAGAAATCAATATTCTCCTTCCCAGATGCAGTAGCTATTGTGAATGGAATATCACCGGATTGTAGAAAAGTCAGAAAATCGATTGCTCCCGGAGCAAGCTGCATCTTATTACCCATACATATCTGTTGGTAGATTAACTCTTTTTCTTTAATAAAATGGGATAATTCTTCATGCTCGATTTTCCTGTTAAATAATTCTGGAAAAATCTCCTGATTATTTTTACCATGAATGATCCTGTCCTTTTCACGATCGGTCAGAAAGATCTGATGGATATCCAGAAACCGGTCCCATGCCTGGTTATGAAAAGGGGTATCCCAGAATATCGTTCCGTTTAAATCAAATATAATACCTCTAAAAAGTTTTTTATTTTTCTCCAATAATGACATACTGATGCGCAAGTAGATCCATATCAATAATAATCCTTGAATAACCAATAGCAAGTTGTTCATTCACTGCGGCATTGAGCTCCAGCTTATGTGATCTTGGAGGACCAAAACTACTGGTTTCCTTAAAATCAACAATAATAATCTTACCCCCGGGTTTTAATCCAACAAAAGCCTTTTTCATGTAGGACACGCGATCGTCAATATGGTGATAAGTATTCACCAGAAGAATCCCATCGACTTCGTCCTTTTCCAGGGCCGGACTGTTATACGGAACTTTTCTGACTTCAATTCTTTCTTTTAAATGCCTGAAATCCTCCTTCTCGAGTTTTTCTTTTATGTTTTCCTGGAATTGGTCATCAACATCTGCCGATATTACGATAGCACCCTGGTTAGCTAACCTGAAAGTAAAATAACCCGATCCCGCACCCAGATCCATGATCTTTTTATCCTTAATATCACCAAATAAGGCAATAACTTCATCAGGTTTTTGCCAGGCTGTCCTTCCTGGTGACTCAAAAGCATCGATCAACCGATCGATATTCGATTGATGCATATAACGATTGGCTTCATTACTAGCACCTTCCTCCTTACTTTGATGTTGAGAAAATGCAGGAAAAACAATTAATGTTATTAGAAGAAATAAGAGGTATCCATCCACTCGATTCATAATGTTAATATGTTTTATCAAGGCAAAAAATTAATCATTTATTCTTACTGTTTTTTCTTTTTTATAACCAACCGATTCAGATAGTAAATCAGAAAACCTGAAAATACCGTGATCAAACCCAAAACTGATTCCATTGTTCGGTCGAGCAGCAAATAGATCAGGGTCCATAAACTTAACAAGATAAAGAAAAGAGGTGTAAGTGGATATCCCCAGGTATTGTAGGGTCTTTTTAATCCGGTTTTTTTGATCCTTAAAATAAAGACACCGACTACACTTAAAAGTGTAAAAATATTAAGAACAAAACCGGCATAGACCAGTACTTGTTCAAAGGTGGAGGATACGATCAGGATGATAGTGATCATGGCTTGAAACCAGATAGCCACTACCGGTACCTGGAACTTGTTCTTTCTGGAAAGAAAACGAAGCAGGTAATGATCCTCCCCCATGACCATGGTCACACGGGGGCCTATCCATACCATGGCACTCAGTGTTGAAACCAGCAGAAGGGTGATGACAAGGGACATGATCTTCCCACCGGATTCACCAAAGATCATGGTGGCTGAAATAAAACCGATCTCAATCTTGCCTTCGAGAAGATTAAGCGGTGTTGCATACAGGAATATGAAATTCAACAAAAAGTACAATACCGTTACCGTAGCTGTTCCCAGGATCAGGGATAAGGGAATATTCGTACCGGGATCCTTTATTTCATCAGTGATATACACAGATGCATTCCATCCGGAAAAGGCATAGGAAACAAAGATCAACGAAACAGCAAAAGCCGGTGAGAACACCTGTCGCCAATCGGCAGTAGTAGGTATCAGCTTAAGTGATTCCGGCTGGCTGATCATAAACCCGCTGATGATGAAGAAAAAGATCAGCGTAATCTTTAGGAAGGTCACGATCCGCTGAAATTGACCGCCTATACGTATCTTATAAGAATGTATGGCCGAAAGGATGACAACCATCGTACCGGCAAATAATCCGGGATATGTGAAAGTAATAAACGATTGGGCGTACGACTCCATGGCCATGGCCGCCAATGCTGTCGGTGCCGCGAAACCGACCAGCAGGGAGACCCAGCCGGCCAGGAAACCAAGAAGAGGGTGATATAATTGGGATAAAAAATGATATTCCCCTCCCGACCGGGGTAGTGCAGCCGCAAGTTCCCCGTAACTCAGGGCCCCACTCAATGCGATCAGTCCGCCGACGATCCATAATAACAAAAGAGCAAAGATCGAGCTGATCTCTACCACCTGGTATCCCAAACTGGTAAACACCCCTGTTCCGATCATATTAGCGACGACAATCGAAAAAGCTGTGGTCAATCCGATCTTTTGCTGATTTGTCAATATAAAGATGTTTAAATCATGATCATGAAAATGCCGGATCATCCAGCCCGACCATCAAAGGGTGCGAAACTCACCGGCAAATTTTACTGAAAGGCCCGATCAGACTTTCGGCAATTTCCAGGGATCGCGATAATAGGGATTCATTAGCTGATTGGCCTCATCATCATTCAGGAATTCGTTCGCTTTCTGATCCCAGTACACTTTCCGACCCGTCTTATAAGCGATATTGCCCATATGTGCTACCCTGGCGGTGTTTGCGGCAATGGCAATATCGCAGGCCGGCTTTTCCCGTGTCTTGATACATTCCAGAAAATTCTGCACATGCAGCTCAAGATCATTCCCCCGACCCCGCCGGGATGGGATCATTTCCATCTTGAATTCTCCGTTCTCCT
>CAZYDB010000033.1:12311-22241 GCA_964645995.1 uncultured Roseivirgaceae bacterium | reverse complement strand
TTCAATAAGATACTTCGCCAGGTTAACCCTGATGGGCATCTCGATTTTATCGGGGCGCTCCATCAGCCTGATAGGGTGAAAAATTCGTGAATTTTTCAGATTAGATCCTGAGATGTTACAGGATTAATAGTAATCGATAACTTTGAAGATTCGTTTGTCTATCTCATTATTGGAAATGATATCATAATAAACCTCAGCGATTTGTTTGAAAATATAATTCGTCGGATGTAATTCATCGAACCAATATCTACCTTTTTTCTTATTGTTTCTGATCTCCATATATCGGGTAAAACCCCGGACATCAGCATGGAATATATTCGGATATTCCTTTCCAAGTTCGATCAGCATCTCGTTAAAGTCAAACATCAAAGCCGTAATGATGGATTCCCGGGTATTTTCATCGGTAATGCCTGCAGCGATTAGGGCTTATGCAGCCATTTTCCATTTTTAAGTAATAAGGAGGTTCCGAATCTTCTGGCTGAATTTGGGATTGCATAATCATAGCCCTGAGTAATGATCTTCAGCGAGTCAAAGTGAGCCGGTCCGCTTTTTCTGAGAGACTCAAAAAGGATCTTGTATTCAAGTTTAATGGATACAAGCTTTTGATAGAATTTGTCATTGAGATATCTTCTGCCGTTTACGATTCTATTGATCAATACGGTATCCAGGTGATCCTGATAAAGGGGGATGGAGTCTTTATATTGGTGATATTCGATAGGACAGTAATCCACCTTGCACAGGGGAACCGGCCTGTTATTCATTCTCAGGATCACATAGTTTTTATAATCGACCAGGCAGGTCGAAGTTTTTTCGATGGGAACCGCAGAAATATAATTCAACAATCGGTCATCCTGTACCAAATCGTTTCCTCCGCCACTAATAATGAACACATCCGGTTGTAAATGACTATACTCATGCTGATAATCCTGGCTGGAAATCATATTGGCAATCCAATCTCCTCCCGCAGCCAGACTGTAGATCAATAAATCAGGTTTCTTGCTGAGCTGATCCGTTATATCATGAAGGAATATTGGGTATTCAAACCAGGAATCGCCTTCAATCAATACGGTTATTGAGTTGGTCTCAGGTTTGTTATGCTTGGTTTTACGGACAAATTTCCTTGATTTTCGTTTTTGTGATTTGCTGTTCAACCAACCTATCAGGCCTACAAATGCCTCGGAATCATTTTCAATATTGCCGTGGGTATAGCCGTTATCTTTATATGCTGAATGCACAATTTCATTGATTTTAGCCGTATCAATAAGTTGTAGATTCTCACAGAGCGAACGCCAGTTTTCATCTTCCTTATTAAAGAAACTGATCGGATCAGCCCACATCTCTTCCAACAGCTCATCCACCAGAGCTTCCGGATCAGCATATATCATGTCCTGTCCTTGGAGAATTCCATGCAAGGCCAGAGACATCATCAGCTCTGTCAACAATATTTTGATGTTAATTTTCATTCAGGGTAATTATCCTCCGAGAGTCATTACAATTCTGGTTGCCAATCAGGTACCCACTATGATTTAAACAGGCAGAATCAGATCTGCAATTTTAATCCATAGTCGGCTGAATGCTTACCGGACCCAACTACCACGAAAAACAATGACAGAAACAGAGCGATACCTGCCTCAATAAGGTTATGATAATTCATGGCGATCAGGAAATTAACGGCTACAGCACCGGTCAGAATAGGTATTTGCACTGCGACGGCAATCCTTGTCAATAGTCCAAAAATGATGAGGATCCCTCCGCCCAGATGGGTGATCGTAACGTAATGATAGATCATGATGGTTGAAAAGAAACCCTTATTGGGAGCCAGCAGATCCTGAAGGTATTCCGAATTGGTCATAAAATGTACTCCCTTAAAGAAAAGGAAACCACCCAGGAACCAGCGTAAAATATCAAGCAGGAAGAATGGATTGTGACGATTCGCCCATTTGTTAATTTTTTTTATTGTTTTCATGAAGCCTTGAATATTGGGTGAATAAGAATAATAACTGATTCTAAGTGCTTAATTGGCACACTCATTAACTGTTATTTACCTTATCAGTCGAATCAAAATACAGAACCTGACAGTAAGCCGTTTCTGTTATTCCTCCTGAGGTGGAAAGTGTCTGGCTTGACAGGATCCTGGCGTTGGAAAGGGCATATGCCACCGGCGAATGGGTTACGGTATATAAAAAGATCGGAATGCCCTTTTTCCGGGAATTATCCAGGGTACCAGACCGTGAAACCCATAACGAGCTTTTAACTCCGATTATTCATAAACTATTTTCAAAAAAAACCGTATTTACAATTTAAAATATTTATTAATAGGTAGTTATATGATAAGCGCCCCGATTTTATCGGGGAAAAAATTATATTTTTCGGGTTAAACCTGGTTAAGTGGTTATTGGATCATTCGATACTCATTGATTCTTATGGTACCGTGGACGACCGCGAAATGTACCGTTATATCACCGATGAGGTTTTTTCGTCGGTCATACAGGACATCACCCTTCCGGGATATGATGCTCATTTTGTTTATGGAGAATAGGAAGGGAAAACCGTGTGTGTAATAGCATACCTGGCTCACACCCTCACTGCTTATTCCGGTCCACTCTCAGTCCCTTTTATGACAAATTCTTAATGATCCCCTGTGTGATATCAAACAAGGCAGATAAGCGGTGGTTAACAAAATCAGAATCCCTCGGATCGATCGTCACGCCATTAAACAAGCTGGTATGTACTTTCCTGAGCATATCACCTCCGATCATGAATATCACGGAATCTCCGGAGAACAGGATACTGAATTGATCCGCCTCGCGGCGTAACCCGATCAGTTTCTTCTGTACTTCTGAAGAAAGGGAACGTGCCAGCGAAATCGCCTCTTCTCCACCAGCTTCCCCTTCAAAATCAAACCGGAAAGCTTTCATAAAGGGGATCTGATCCGGGTTTTCCTGTAACAGTTTTTTATCGACAGGCTCCGTTTTTATGAATAACTTGGCTTTCAATGCCCTTCCAATCCGGAAACAGAAAAAATGACGGTGAAAATTACGTTTTGAACTGAACCGGGTACTACCTCTGCCCGCTTCCGATCGGGTGGTTTTTCCGGTTGTTGTCTGGAAATACAATACCCCTGAATAAAAGGGAGTCATCCCGTCACGCTTGATAATACCCCAGAACTGATCTTCAATACCTGGTTTTTTGCCGCTTTTTGTGAACACTTCCGGAAATCTCTTTAGGAGCAATCCCCATTTTTTTTCATCCCGGTCGGGGTCATAATACCAGTCCATTTTATCGGCAATCTGGATCTTGACGAGGTCAACCGCCAGTTTGCGGTAATATAGCCAGGGAATAAAGACCACCCCGAAAGCAAGAACAATCCCCAAGATGAGCGGTCCGTCAACGCTGAAGATCACTTCAGCCAGGATCGCTAATGCCAGAATTACTGTTGCGGTAAGGATCACCCGTTTACGCTGCCGTGCCGGAAGTCCGGGGTCTTTTTTGAGCTTATCATATTTAGCCAGCAATACGGAAACATTGTTTTCAATACGTTGGGGGTCAAATGCATCCACCGGATCCCAGGGCTCCCATGTTTTTGCTTTGATGGTTCGCCTGGCTTTTTGGATGTCCCGTTCATCAACTCTGACAAACAGGTCATATTCGGTTTCGGTTTTCATGATTATGGATTAAGTGAAAAAAACCGGCCCTCGAAAAAAATCCGTCCCTGATTACTGATCAAGTTAGGCAATCATGAGGAGCATTTAAATAAAAATCGTGTTTTATTCACATGCTATGTTCACACGCACAATGAGTGCCTTCGCACGATGCCCATACCCACACTGCCTTACAGGAGCGTTCAAAAAAAATCACTTCCCATACATCTCCCTTAAACCATTCAGGTTTTCTTCAAGTACTTTTTTCACATCTCTGTCCTCCACATGGCCCAGGATACCCCAGGGGCCTATAAAACCTGCGTTAAGAAACTGATTGATCATTTCTTTTTCATGGTTACCCTTACCGATCGTCAGGATCTTCGGCCCGTCTTTTTTCATGCCGTTCAGGTTGACTACCCATAAATAAGGCTTCATGGCTTCAATGATTTCCGGCAGCCGGTCGATCTGTTCGTGGGCATGATGAAAATTATAAACTATACCTACGTGCAGACCGGGTAGTTTATTCAGGATCTTCACCTGGTTCACGGGATCGCCAAACCAGTCACCATGATTATACAGGGCCAGCGAACAGCCCGTTTCCTCTGCTCGTTGCACGAGATATTTAACCATATCCATTCCTTTATCGATCGATTCTTCTTCATTTAAGCCTTCGAAAAAATTAGCGTTTATCCCAAGCCAGATCTGTGTGCTGAGCCCGGATTCTTTTATTGTGGATAAGATCTTTTCATTGGCCGCACTTATATTCCCGATCGTATCTGAATTGGCGTCAATCCACATCCATACCGCCATCATATCAATATTGTTTTCCCCGGCCAGACGGATCTCTTCAGACATCCTGGCAAGATGCTTCTCACGCCAGTCATAGGCATATTGTGTGAATCCCAGGTCCTGAAGCATTAAGATCCTTTCCTCAGGACTTCGTTCTTCTGAATCGAATGGAACGATGCACCAGGCCAGCAGGTTATCCATGCTAAGGTCAGGTTCAGGGAAGGATTGATCCAGTCCTTCAGCTTCTTGGGAGTCTTTTTCCTGCGGTCGTTTCTGGGTGCATGAAAAAACGAAAGATATAATCAGTAAAAGAAAAAAGGAATTTTGATAATGCATAATTGAAATTATTTTAAGTAAATGATGTTTGTTTTGCCCTATTGATCAGCATTTATCCAATTTATATAAAATATTTGAATAATCGATTTTTTGATTTGAATAACCGCCTGGCAGAGGTCCGTGTTGGAAACCACAAAAGATCCGGAGGGGGCAAAGCAGTAACCAGGGATGCCGACGGTCCGGCTTTGCTGCGCCGAAGGGCCTACGCAGAGGCAGGGCGGGTAAAAACCAGGTATAGGGCAGTATTGATGTTATGATTGCCTATATTGAGGCCGTTTGGTATTTCGATCGGTACAGGGAAAAAAAGGTTCTTTTAAGCAATAGTAATTGGCTTCAATATCAATAGGTGAGTGGAATTATTTTATTCGGGCAGGGTATTGATCTTTAATTATCTAACCCGAAAAATTCATAAATTTTTCGCCCGTAAGGCCGATTAATCGCCCCAATTTTATCGGGATGCTCATCGGGGTTAACCTGGTTATGTATTTTATTGAATATCAACTATATATGTTTTAAAATTCTGTCGTATAAAGAAAGTTTATTAATAGTCCAGGCTAAGGGGCTCAAAAATTTCCATCATTTTTATCAGATAAGGGAGCACCCCGCTTCCATCGTTGGCCCCTTCAAGTTCAGTGAATGTCACAATACTTTTTGATGCACCTAGGGCCAGGAAGTTATCATAGGTAGTTGTTGAGTTCTGATAAGGAACGGTGATATCGGCGGAACCATGAAACATAAATACAGGGATGGGCGGCACCCAGTTATTCAGGCTGTTTTCTTTGAATGCGTTCACTAAATAACGATAATTAATGTCTGAGTCAATGTTTTTGAGGATGTCAGATTGAATAAGATCAGCAATTACGTCTGTTAGGCTATCATTTATTTCACCTCCGGATCGAGTACCGTCAAAGAGGGAAGGCAACAGCGTTGCATAAGGGTCTTTAAAAATATCGGTTATGAAGTCCGGATTATCGTAGGTTATGGAATAACTCACCGCTACAAAGGCCAGGTAATACGGTTCGCTATAGGTTTCCAGTCCGAAGAAGTACTCCTGCATACCCTTCAGGTCATAACCCCCGGATGCAGGCGCTGAAGCAACAAGCCGGATGCCGTTTACGGGTTTTTCCTCGAGAGCCTTATGTGCTGCCATAGTTGCATAACCTCCTTCGGAATACCCGGCAAGAAAAACATCGCCATTGAAAACAGATAATATCTTTCAAAGATAAAAGGGCAGTCTTTTTCATTTCCATAACTCCTCAAATGCCTTTCCCCAGGCCAGTTTCATAAGATGACCGCCGGCAATGGAGGGATGGACACCATCCGGACACCAGTATTCCACAGGTGCAAGTCCGAGGGCTTCGTCGAAAACTTTTTGATAGGGGATAAAAACAGCCTGATAATCATTGGCGATCACTTTAACAGCCTGTTGATAATCGTTAAAAGCAGGTTCCCAGGCTGATGTTATGGCCGTACCGCCTTGTACGGCAAAGGGTTCACCCAGTATTAATTTAAGATCAGGATATTGTTCCAGGGTACGATTCAGTAACCGGCGCAGATCGACTTCAAAGCTTTCAGCGGTTCCTTTATAATCGTAACTAAGGGTATGCCAGAAATCATTGACACCGATCAGAATACTTAGTACATCCGGTTTCAATTGAAGACAATCATCTTCCCAGCGATCGGCAAGCTGGTATACTTTGTTTCCGCTGATACCCCGGTTATAACATGTAAATTTCTTCTCAGGATAGGAGCCAAGCAGATCGGCGGCGATCTGAAACACATATCCGCTTCCCATGCCTCCCGCATCATTCGGATAATAGCGGGCTCTGTTGCGGCCGGCATCGGTGATGGAATCGCCCTGGAAAAGGACGGTGATGTCCGAAGGCACCACAGATGGCTGAGCCAGTGATAAACTGGTTTGCTCAAGTGATGAAACAGAAACAAAGCCTAAAGCGCTGAGGGAGACTTTTGATAAAAAATCGCGTCGAGAATTCATGTTTTCCTGATTTATTGAATGATCAGCTAATCTAAATAAAAAAGATGAATGGCGCTTGAAAAGGAATCGTTTTCCTCATTCGTAAAAGTAATCCATTTGAATGGCGCCGGTTGCTCTTAAACCAATAAACTCCCCGTTCTCTCATTCAGGCTAAAGATCTCTATCTTTCGTCAATGCAGGAAGGTACAATTTACTCACTGACATTCAGTACCACTTGAAGATTTTCAGGGCCGTAATAAAAAAGAGAGTACCAAATGCGGACATGATAAGAAAGGGCATGATCATGGAGGGTATCCCGGCGCCTTCAATGAATATGCTCCGGATAGCATCGGTATACATGGTGAGGGGCAGCATTTTAATATATGGGATACTCCAGTCGGGGAAGTTATGATAGCTGAAAAATATCCCTGAAAGTACCATCATAGGAAATACAATCGCATTGATCAGCCCATTGCCTATCTCTGTGTTGGCTGTTCTGGAAGCAATCAATACAGCCAGTCCTGAAAAAGCCAGGTTGCCTGCCATAAAGATCCCCAGCAAGGCAATAATGTTGCCCTGGATCGTTACATCGAATACAAGCCAGGCAAAAAGAAACAATAATCCTGATTCAATAAAATTCATGATGATCCTGACCGTGATCAGCGAGAACAGGAAATGCGATTTTTTCATGGGCGTGGCCACCATCCTGCGCATCAGCTTTTTTGCCCTTTTGTCGATCACATTATAACCCAGTCCCCAGAGGCAGGAGGTCATCACGCCCATGGTTATCAATCCCGGTATCAGGAAATCAATATAACGGGTGCCACTGAGCGTAAGCGGTTTTATCAGTTCCTCATGCGCCCCTGGCTGGTCCGCAGATCCCTCATTTACCCATTCAATCAGTTTCATATAGGTCAGTTGCGCATCGGAATTGGAAGGATCAAAATGATAATTTAACTTTCCATTTTTTTCTTCAACGATAACACTCAATGTGCCTCTTTTAAGAGCCTTCATAGCCTCCTCCCAGGTCATACGCTGAAAATAAAGGGTAGTATTGCCCAGGTCTCTATCAGCCATGGTTGCTTTATAATCATAGGAAAGAGGATCCTTGCCATTTTTCTTATGATCTGCTTCCCGGAATCTCTCTGTTGCTATTGAAGGAACTGAATTTTCAGAGGTTATAAGAGCCACATTTCTTTCAATATCCTTATTCTGTGTGAAGGCTATACCCAGCCCGAGCGACATAAGAATTGGAAAGACGATGCCCCAGAAAAGCACAGCAGGTTCACGCATCAATTCTTTGAAATAGGCAATGATCAGATGCTTAAGCTGACGGTATTGTATGATGCTATTCATCTAAATGTCTGCCGGTTAATGCCGTAAAAAGATCATCGAGAGTTTGTTTGCGCCACTCCAGGTTTTTAAGGGGCATATTTTTAGATTTCAGATATCCAAGGAAATCAGGTAATTTTTTTTCCATCTGAGCGATCTTCACCTTTCCTTTTTTCTGCTGATTATCCCATAAAACAGGAAAGGGCGCATCGTCAAAAGAAATTTCATCAAAGTGATCTTCAAGAGTGAATTCGAGCATTTTTTCTTTATCCTCCTGCTTCAATAGTTTTTCCTTCAATCCTTCCTTGAGGATCCTGCCCTGGTCCATGATCACAATATAATCACAAAGCTGTTCCGCCTCCTCCATGTAATGGGTCGTTAATATCAGGGAGGTATGGGCTACTTCTTTCAGCCGCAGAAGGATCGTCCAGATCTCCCGGCGTGCATTGGGATCAAGACCTGTGGTAGGTTCGTCAAGTAAAAGAATTTTAGGGTTATTCAAAAGGGAGATACCCAATGCCAGCCGCTGACGTTGTCCGCCGGAAAGATTCACAACAAAAGCTTTTCTTTTTTCCTCCAGTCCCACCAGCCGGATGATCTCCTCCACCCTGCTCCTGTCCAGGGAATAAAAACTGGCAAAAAGCCGTAAGGTCTCCCATGCCTTCAATTTATCTATAAAGCGCGTTTCCTGTAGCGATAGGCCGATCAGGCGGTGCAATTCATCAGCATGGCCTTCCCAGTGCTTGCCCATGATCCTGATATCGCCACGGTCGGGCTTTTGAATACCTTCGATCATTTCTACCAGCGTGGTTTTGCCGGCTCCGTTCGGGCCGAGAATAGCGACAAATTCCCCTGTGTGGATGGTAAGGTCGACGCCCCGTACCGCATGTACGTTCCTGAAAGATTTGTGGACATCTCTTACGTCAATTACAATATCGGTGTTTGTTTCCGGCATCAGCAGTACACAAGCGATTATTTATTGCTCTCAAAAATAAGAGTAAAAAACGGGATGGGAATAAATCAATCCTAATTTTCGGATATTTAAAAGCGTCAGGATGAATAAAAACTGATCCATTTCCTATAGAAAGGGATCTCCGGAATTATCAGGAGGCAACCTCATAGCTATATTCAGGTCATTGTTTGGCACGTTATCCCTTCTTTTATTTCTGAAATATGCTATTATATACTAACTTGAAAGTTGTTGGAATGATGAAAAAAACCTATGAAACCTCAAAAAGTTGAACAATTACTGCAAGAATCACAAAAACACCTGGTCAGTGAATTGCTGCCATTCTGGACCTGCAGGATCAGGGATGCAGAAAACGGAGGATATCTGACCCATTTTGACAAGGATGGTAAGGATACGGGAGAGGATGAGAAATCCATGATCGCCCAGACCCGGTCGTTGTATTCCATGTCCTCTGCCTTGCGTGCCGGGTATGACCGTGACAAGTGTGCTGATCTCGCCGCGCATGGGATGGATTTCCTGGTCAACAGGATGTGGGATGAGGTGCATGGTGGTTTTTACTGGACCCTAAACCGCAGGGGGGAAGTACTCCGGGATGACAAGATCCTTTATGGGCATAGTTTTGCCATCTATGCACTCAGTGAATATACACTGGCCACCGGTGATTCCAGGGGACTGCAGTATGCTGAAACTGTTTTTGACCTGATCAGTGAAAGATGTTATGATCCGAGGCATGGCGGATATTTTGAAATGTTCGACAGGACATGGCATCTGGCCGGTCCGGGAAGCGGGGGAGGTGACCGGAAAACCCTGGATGTGCATATGCATCTGATGGAGGCATTCACCAATTTATATGACTGTTCAGGGAAAGAAATACATAAAAAAGCCCT
>CAZYDB010000033.1:0-12301 GCA_964645995.1 uncultured Roseivirgaceae bacterium | reverse complement strand
GATGGGACCGTTATGCGGAGGGAGGTGTTAAATCCCATGCTGAGGATAATACCAGCTATGGTCACAATACTGAGTTTGTCTGGTTATTGATGCATGCATTACACATCATGAAAACCGATCCCGGGGAATACACCGATCTTTTCAGGACTATTTTTGATCATACGGTCAGGCATGGGGTCGACAGCAAATACGGGGGAGTATATGTGGAAGGCCCTCATCAGGGGGGTGTGTACGATTACGAAAAAGAATTCTGGCAGCAGGCCGAAGTGATGATCGGCATGCTGGATGCCTTCCGGTTTTTTGAAGAAGAAAAATATTTCGCGGCTTTTGAGAATGTCCATCGTTTTGTGTTTGATAAAATGATCCATCACTCAGTGGGCGAATGGTATCCTCTGCTCACCAGACAGGGTGATCCTGTGTGGACGCATATGAGTCATTCCTGGAAAGTCAATTATCATACGATCCGGTGTATGATCCAGACGACCGGAAGGTTAGAGAAAATACTTGAGGCATTATAAATCCGGATCGTTCAAGCGATGAATGAAGAAAAAATCCGCCGTATTATCCGGGATATCCGCCAGGTGAAAATTGCTGTTTATGGGGATTTCTGCCTTGATGCTTATTGGATCATGGATCCCCGTGGGTCTGAAGTCTCCGTCGAAACCGGCTTAAAGGCTGAGGCTGTCAGAAGGCATTACTATACACCGGGAGGAGCGTCTAACGTGGTGGCCAACATCGCAGCTCTTCAACCAAAGTACATTAAGATAATAGGTGTTGTAGGAGATGATATCTTCGGAAGGGACCTGACCGCACAGCTCAGCCGCCTTGCTACCGATACTTCCGGCTTGTACGTGCAACAATCAAAATTTGATACCTATACATTTACGAAGAAATACAGTGACGAGGAAGAAGAGCCAAGGATCGATTTCGGTGTTTTTAATGAAAGGTCTGCTGATGCGGATAAATTTATATTGAACAAACTCCGGGAAGTACTGCCCATGGTCGATGTACTGATCTTTAATCAACAGGTCCCGGGTAGTATCAGCAATATGGAGTTTATTGATGAGGCCAATAAGGTTTTCAGGGAGCATTCTGACAAGATCATTTTTTTGGATTCACGGCATTTTAATAGCCGGTTTAAACATATCTATCGCAAAACCAATGCAGTGGAAATTGCCTTGATGAATGGCGTGTCATATGGTCCCGATGATAATTTGCCGCTCGATAAGGTTGCTTCTTTCGGGCAAAATATTTTCAGGAAGGAGCGAAAGCCTGTTTTTATCACATGCGGTGAACGCGGGTTGTTAGTCATCGATCAGCAAGGTACGCATCATATTCCCGGAATCCAGTTCCTGAAACGGCTTGATCCTGTTGGTGCCGGGGATACTGTGATCAGTGCCCTTGCTCTCAGCATGGCAGCCGGCTGCAATCCTGAAGAGGCGGCAACTTTCGCCAACCTGGCGGCTGCCGTTACCGTTCAGAAGCTTTTCACAACAGGCACTGCCTCTGCCGGGGAGATCATTGAAGAAGGCCGGAACCCTGATTTTATTTACCATCCGGATCTTTCGTGGAATGAAGACCAGGCTGTATACCTTGACAGGACAAAAATAGAGATCTGCTCCGGGACCATCGTTGCCGGCGATTACAAGATCCTCCATGCGGTATTTGATCATGATGGTACGATAAGCCTGTTACGGACCGGATGGGAGGAAGTAATGGAGGAGATGATGCTGCAGGCGATCATGGGGAAGAATCCCGATGGGAATGCGCAGAAAAAGAAAGAAAGGATCCTGTCGAGGGTTAAAAATTACATCAATAAATCTACAGGCATTCAAACAATCCGGCAGATGGAGGCACTGGCAGAGATGGTCAGCGAATTTGGTATCATCGAACACAAAAATATACTGACGCCTTCAGCATACAAGCAAATCTTCCTGGATCAATTGATGATCAGAATTCAGAAGAAAATTTCTGCTGTAAGGGAGGGAGAGCGGCCGGCAGAGTATTATATTGTTGCGGGTGCGCTACAATTCCTGAAAACCCTGCAACAAAGAGGTATCAGGTTATATCTTGTTAGCGGCACTGATGAGGAATATGTTGAACTTGAAGCCCGGTTACTGGGCTATGCTTCATTATTTGACGGGGGCATCTTTGGCGCCAGAGACAGTCTCAAAGAAGATACGAAAAAATGGTTGATGAAAAATATCATTCATGAAAATAACCTCAAGGGCCGGGAGATCATGGTGGTGGGTGATGGTCCGGTAGAAATTCGTGAATGCCGCAAGAGGGGTGGGCTGGCCATTGGGGTGGCTTCCGATGAAAAGAATAAACATGGGGTTAATCAATCCAAAAGGACCCGGCTGATTCAGGCCGGAGCCGACTTGATCATCCCTGATTTTCAGGAATATACGTTATTAATGAATTGGATGGAGAGCCGGTAAAAGATATCTGGCTATTGGCCCGGCATTATGAGCAAGGATAAATGAGTAATTATGAAGGTTATATTAACAACGGTTGACTGGATAGTCGTTGTTGTACTATTGACAGGCAGTATTTTTGCCGGGCTTTATATAGCATACAGGAAAAAGGCCGGTCAGAGCAGTATTCATTTTTTCCTTGGAGGACGGAGGATTACCTGGCCGGTGGTTGGTGCCTCTCTTTTTGCCACCAATATCGGGGCCGAGCATCTGGTTGGGCTTTCCGGCGATGCTTATCGTTATGGACTGAGTGCCGGAGCCGTGGAGTTGACTACGGCTATCACACTCGGTTTTGGTTGTGCTGTGCTTTTTCCCTATTATATCAAAAATCAGATCTATACGATCCCTGAATTCCTGGAAATCCGGTATAACCGCAAGGCAAGACTGTTCTTTTCCGGTTTAATGCTGATCATTAGCATTATGACCAAGATGGCTTTCACGCTCTTTGCCGGAGCCCTTGTACTAAATAGTATTCTGGGCCTGGAAGTGATGACAACCGTGGTATTTATTGGAGTAATAACCGCCCTGATTACTATTGCCGGTGGTTTCACAGCCGTAGCCTATACAGATACGATACAGGCCATTCTTATGATCATCGGCTCCGGGCTTATGTTCTTTATCGGCATGAATGAAGTTGGTGGCTGGAGCGGTCTTGTCGCTAAGGTGCCGGAAGCTATGCATGTGGCCAAACCCTATGACGATCCTGTGTATCCTTTCTGGGGCATCCTGGCGACAGCCTTCTACGCCGGCATTTTTTACTGGGGCATCGACCAGGTAAATGTTCAACGGGTACTGGCCGCTCCCAATATAAATCATGCACGGTGGGGAGCCATGTTCGCTACGTTGCTAAAACTATTACCGATCTTTATTTTTGCCATGCCAGGCATCATAGCGCTGGCCTTATACCCGGGCCTTGACGAAGCGGAGAGTAAGAAGACGTTTGTATTATTACTGAATAACCTGCTGCCATCCGGATTCCGTGGCCTTGTGCTGGCTTCGCTGCTGGCTGCACTGATCTCCTCTCTGATCGCCGTGATGAACTCTGTATCTACCATGACGGTAAGAGACTTTATTGTTGAGTTTTATCCCGATACTTTGGAGAAGAATCAGGTCCTGATGGGAAGGGTAGTAATTATCCTGGCTACCTTACTGGGGCTGGCAGCTACCTGGCTCATCTATAATTCTGAAGAAGGCCTGTATAAATACCTGCAAACCATTACCGCTTATCTCGTTTTTCCTGTTATTCCTGCGATCGTTTTCGGAATTATTAGCAGGAAAGTGACGCTGCATGGCGCTTACTTTTCGATTGTTGCCGGGATACTGCTGGCAACAATTTTCGTTGTCGACCAGTTGATTGGGGCGGAGCAGGGCTCACGGGTTTTTCCCTTTTTACATTATGACCTCACCTATAATTTTGGCTACCGTGGATTATGGGGAACGCTGATCATTATTGCCGTGCTTTTCGGCATTTCATTGATTACCAAGAAAACAGAACCGGCTAAACTGGACAAGACGACAATGAACTGGTCGCGAAAGTTAGAACCTTTAAAGGGGATGAGAGACTGGAGAGTGCAATGGATCATTCTCGCTCTAATCACCCTGGCCATTTATACCTGGCTATGGTAGCTTTTCTAATCCTCAGAAAGGAGGATCGGATAAAGATCGTCGACAGTCTCGGCTATATGTACCGGATCGGAATCCTTCAATTCCTTGTCATCACCATAGCCATAATTCACCCAGATAGTGTCTATACCAAGATTTTTTGCACTGATCATGTCACTCATCCTGTCGCCGATCATAACAAGGTTATCCGGGGGAACCACATGCAGCAGGTCTATGATATAAGCAATTATCTCACTTTTATCCATACGGGTCCCATCCATATTGCTGCCGACAATATGTTTGAAATAAGGGTCTATCTTAAAATAATCAATGATCTTTTTAGCAAAAAAGGTAGGTTTAGCCGTTGCAAGGATATTGATCTTTCCCTTATCATCCAGGGTTTTTAATAAACCTTCTATGCCATCATATAGTCTGTTTTCATAGATGCCTTTTTCACTGAAATATTCTCGATAATAACCCACGGCTTTTGTAGCCTCTTCCGGGGTGAAGTTATAGTATAAAGCAAGTGACTGAACCAGGGGAGGCCCGATAAATTTTCGCAGCAGCAGGGGATCATGATCGGTGATGCCATATCGGGAAAGGCAATATTTGATCGATCGAATGATCCCTTCCTCAGAGTCGGTGATGGTGCCATCGAGGTCAAAAAGGATATATTGATAGTGTTTCACCAGATGTATTTCAAATGCAAAAATGAGGATTTATCTCCGGTTTTTCTTGAGAATATTGAATTTTATAACAAGCCCATGACTACCGGTCGCCCGGCCGGCCCGGGACATTGTGAGTGTGAGCATACCGTCTGAAAAAATGAGGAAGGAGGAATGAGGAAGGAGGAATGAGGAAGGAGGAAGGAGGAAGGAGGAAGGAGGAAGGGGTGCTGATGAATTACACCCTACACTCAACACCTGATTTATAATCCATCATTCTTAACCCCGATTATTCATAAACTATTCTCAAAATAAACCGTCCTGACTATTTAAATTATTTATTATCAGGGGGTTAATTTTCGCTTATTATTTAGTCTTGAAAATTCATAAGATCCTATGCCCGGGATTAAATTATCCATAGATCACAATATAAACGGGAATTAGCAGAACTGTTGAATTCACAATTATGTTATACTGTAAAAGCGAAGGAGTCACTTTTTTATCCGCATATATTTTTTTGGGGGCAGACGGGTGATATAAAGTATGTCTTCTATTATTAGGTAATCATAAAACAAAAGAAAAAATGATTGTATTTGGACCTGTAACATCACGCCGGTTGGGCAAAAGTTTAGGAATAAATCATATACCGCCAAAGTATTGCACTTATTCCTGTGTTTATTGCCAGGTTGGGAATACTATTCATCTGACAGATAAGCGGCAACACTTTTATGAGGCGGATCAGGTTTTCGATATTGTCAGGGATAAACTGGAACAGTTGAAAAAGATCAAAGAAGAGGTTGATTTTATCACCCTGGTACCGGATGGAGAACCAACCCTGGATAAAAACCTTGGAGAGTTGATCGACCGTTTAAAGGCACTGGGACCTCCTGTGGCTGTTATCTCAAACGGCTCGTTAATGCACGACCCGCACGTGCGGGAAAGTCTGCTGCGGGCTGACTGGATCAGTGCAAAGATTGATATCCTGGATGAAGAAAACTGGCGGGCGATCAACCGGCCGCAAAGCCGGCTGGATTTCACTCAAATACTGGAAGGTATTGAAGCATTCTCCCAATCATATAAGGGGATATTTGTGACCGAGACAATGCTAATTCGTGATATAAATGATAAACCTGAATTCATAGAACCGGTTGCCAGATTCATAAAAAACCTTAACCCGCGTCATGCTTATTTGTTGATACCTACCCGGCCTCCAGCCGAATCATGGGTGCTGCCGCCGGATGAAGAGCAGGTGACCAAAGCCTACTATGTTTTTAAAGAACATTTTCCTACCGTGACCTTACTGATAGATTTCCCTGACGAAAATATTCCGGTGGTGGATCATCTTGAAGATGAGCTTTTGGCCATCACATCCGTCCACCCGGTTCTGAAGGAGGACGCCGCCAGAATGCTGGCACAGGCCAACGCCGACCAATCGATCATCGACCGCCTGGTCAGGGAGAAGAAAGTAATGGAAACGCATTACCAGGGGAATACATTTTATGTGAGGAAGTATACCAATTAACAGGGGCCGGGTCATGAAGAACCTGATTAAGTGCACAGGGTCGTTCATTATCATGATGTGCGCACTGTTATTTTTCATTTTCAGCAAAAATAATATTATGGAGGGGTCAACAGACAGGAAGGAATTAACCTTGCGCGCCATCGGAGAAATTATTCATGAAGAGGAAAATACTTATGCTATTATTGAAAGAAGATATCAGAAGGGACTTTATAGGCTGGATGAGTTTCCCGATATAACGGTAGTTTACTGGTTTGACCGTAATGATAATTCTGCTGACCGGGCTATCATGCATGTACATCCCCGGGGTAATCCTGAAAATCCCGTCAGGGGTGTTTTTGCCACCCATGCCCCGGTACGCCCCAACCTGATCGGTATCAGCGGTGCAGGTTATTGTCAGTCGAAGGAAACCGCATTGCGATAGATGAGATTGATGCCCTGAACCATTGCCTATATACTGGTAATTTTTCTTATCGATGGTTTTAATGTGATCTCCGGTAAGGAATTCTATGTACAACAGATCCTGGATCTGCCCTTTCTTTTGATCGCTCTATTAATAGCATGCAGGTATTCTGGCGGGTGTTTATCCCAGTTTTTATCTTTCTTCCTTCCGGTCTTCCGAAATTATAAAATATGAATGAAATATTTCAAATAAAAGAATTGCTTTTCAGGAAACCCTATTTAAGAATATTTATCTTATTCAGATATACCTGTTTATCGCCACTGATAACAATGAGAAGCATTCATTTTATGGCGGTTTTATTAACAATTTTAAGCGCTCCAAATAGTATGCATAATGGAAGAATCCCTGAGAGAGATGAAGTGATTTTCAAAGTCATTTACGATAATTATCCCGCCTATGACTCATTTATTGGCGACTGGGGATTTTCCTGTTTAATCGAAACGGCTGAAAAAACGATTCTTTTTGTTACCGGAACAAGACCGGAAATATTGAAGCATAATATAGATGCTATGAGTATAAATACAAATACCATTGATTTGATCGTCATATCCCATAACCACGGTGATCATACGGGTGGATTACTGCTCATTATTGAAGGGATGAAGGATATTCCTGAGGTTTATGTTCCCGCATCAGGTAAAAAAGACTTTTTAATTCAATTTCCGGAACTTAGCGATCACACAAATGGAGTAACCGTTGCAACTTCTTTATTTCCGGGGGGGTACTTAACGGGAGAAATGGGATCACGGATCAGTGAACATAGCCTGGTTGTATAGACTGAAAAGGGTGCTGTAGTTGTCTGTGGTTGTTCGCATCAGGGTATCGTAAAAATACTGGACAGGGTAGTTACCATAACGGAGCAACCCATTTACCTGGTATTCGGCGGTTTTCATTTATTAAACAATACTGATGATGAGATTAATGCAATTATTGAAAAATTTAATTATCACGAAGTGAAGAAGTGCGGGCCGACCCATTGCAGAGGCGAAAAGGCCATGAAACTATTTAAGGAAGCATTTGGTAATGAATATATGATTATTGGGGGAGGAAGGGTGATCTCTGTCGGGTGAATCTGCTTTTAACCCCGGCTATTTATAAACTATTCTCAAAATATACCGTCTCGACTATTTAAAATATTTAATATCAGGTAGTTGCGCAACGGGGTTGATTGCTATTTACTTACTCTTTTTTTGTCATGCCATCTTTTGGATACGGGAAAATTTTATCTGCTAACCCCGATTATTCATGCATTGTATCGAAAAGGGGGAAAGGGTCTTGAAATAGGTTTAGCCTAACCTATTCATAAATTTTTGTTGTTCGGCGTAATTTTAAGATATATAGGTAATATTCAATAAGATACTTCGCCAGGTTAACCCTGATGGGCATCCCGATTATCATCGGGGTGCTCCATCAGCCTGATAAGGTGAAAAATTCGTGAATTTTTCAGGTTAGAGGTCCGGGAATTTTTTTATTTTTCGGGTTAATGCAACCCAGATCCTGCATTTTTCATCTTATAGTTGTAATTTTCGAATTCGAATCCTGCTGCTATGATCAAGAACTTCTTCAAGATAACCTTCAGGAACCTGGCAAAGAATAAGGTTTTTGCCTTAGTTAATGTACTAGGACTGGGGATAGCCCTGGCCTGTTGCATAGTCGCCTACCTGAATTACGATTATAATGTCAAATTTGACACCCTCCACGAACATGCTAAAAATATTTACAGGATCAACTTTATCCGGATCACCAATGGAAACCCAATAAAGAACGGCGATTGCCCGATGCCGTTGGGTGATATTGTTCGTGATAATTTCAGTCAGGTTGGAAAAGCAGTAAGATATTATCCGGGGGGCGGAAATTTTAAAATTGGGGATGAACTTTTCCGGACTTCCGTCTCAACGGTCGATCCTGAATTTTTTGAAATGTTTACTTTTGAAATGATCGTTGGGAATGCTGAGACTATTCATGATAAAAGCAGGATACTTATCAGCGATGATCTTGCTGTGAAGCATTTTCCCGGTACAGAAGATCCAACAGGTAGCATCATCACTTATATCAGTGGGGAAGAAAGGAAGGAATATATTGTCGGAGGAGTATTCAGAAAACCACCTCAGAATTCAAGCTTTTACCATATGGAAGCATATGTTCATTTTGATAATCTTTTCGATGTAAGAAACTGGGATGAAACTGACTGGTCTCAATTTAACACTACTTTTATATGGGTTGATAATAGGAAAGATATTCCTGCCATAGAAAAGCAACTTCAGGAATATGTGGAAATACAGAACCGGGCAAAAGAGGATTACAAGGTCAGTGAATACTATCTTGATCCTTTTGAAGGCATGGCGGTTCGTGCAGAAAGGGAGGATCTCTGGAACCATTGGTTTAACAGCAGCCTGCCGGCCGCCGCCGTGGTTGCACCAGGCATTATGGCCATTTTATTACTTCTCCTGGCCTGTTTTAACTTTACCAATACCTCCATAGCCATTGCCAACAGAAGGCTTAAGGAGATTGGCCTAAGAAAGGTGTTGGGTTCTCTTCGCAGCCAATTGATCTTCCAGTTTTTAAGTGAGAATATCCTGCTTGCCTTTTTCGGTCTGATTGTTGGATTATTGATCGCTCATTTCCTCGTACCGGCTTACAGCCAGATGTGGCCTTTTCTTGATATCGATATGAATTATCAGCAGAATGCAGGCTTTTTTGGGTTTCTTATCCTCTTATTGATACTTACAGGTGTAATCGCCGGCAGCTATCCCGCCTTTTATATCAGTGGTTTTAAACCCGCCAGTATTTTACGCGGGAATCTTAAATATGGCGGCACTAATACTTTTACACGGATATTGTTGACGTTGCAGTATGCGATCTCTCTCGTAGCCATCATTTCGGGATTTATATTTGCCCAGAATGCCGAATACCAGAAAGACTATGACATGGGGTTTGATATGGAAAGTGTTGTTTTTTCCTATGTTGAGGATGATCAGGGTTTCCGGATATTCAAAAATGCCCTGGAAGGGTATCCTGAAATAAAATCCATGGCAGGCTCAGCCAACAGTATGACATCTTCCTGGTATACCGATCCATTGAAATATGAAACAGTAGAGATGGATGTTAGTATTCTGGATATAGGGGATCACTATCTGGAAACGGTAGGGGCTACGATAGTGCAAGGCCGGGATTTCATTGAGGATAGTCAGAATGATGTGGAAAGCGCTGCAATTGTGAATGAAGAACTGGTCAAAACCCTTGGATGGAAGCAACCTGTGGGAAAACGTTTTGTTTTGAAAGATACCACCGAACTGTATGTTGTCGGAGTGGTAAAGAATATTTATATTGACGGCGGCCTATGGGATCCGTTAGAACCAATGGTGCTTCGGTATATCCCTGAGGAAAATTATCGTTTTCTTTCAGTAAGGGCCGATGTGGAAAATATAAAGACGGTGCATGGCAATATGGAAACAAGATGGAAAGAAATTTTTCCTGATAAATTACCGGATATCAGATATATGGAAGAAGAAAAGGCGGAATCTGCTGAAGTTAATAATAATATTAAGATTATGTTTATCTTTTTGGGCCTGGTGGCACTTGCCCTTTCAGTTATAGGCCTCTTCAGCCTGATGTCTTTGAATATAATTAAGCGGATCAAAGAGATTGGTGTCAGAAAGGTACTGGGCGCCTCGGTCCCGAATATTGTGGTTACGGTAAGCCGGGAGTTCATAGTCATCATTTTAATTGCTTCGGTACTGGGATCGTTTGCCGGATATTTTATGGCTGACATGCTGATGGCCAGTATCTGGACGTATTACCTGCCGATTGGCCCCCTTTCTTTTGCATTTTCTATTTCAATCATGATCATCGTGAGCGCCATCACGGTTGGAGGTAAGGTGATCAATGCTGCCTCCCTCAACCCCGTCAATACCCTTAGGGATGAATAGGTAGACGGGTAGAAGGGTGGACGACGGGGAAAGGACAACTTGACACATTCATAACTGAATTACTGAACTGTTGAGCTGATGAACGGGTGTCTCTCACGGGGCGGGTGTCATTAATTGTCGTCGATACGAAAAGTAAAAAATGAAGTTTGCATAAAATATGGTTTGCACTTCCTCCGGGAACTCAAGGCTTAAAGAATCCTGCAGGGTGTTTTGTGTACTGCGCGTATCTGTTCATCTTATTAATCCCTTATGTTTATTCATGTATTTATTGATTCGCCGGAATATCCTTGATATATTTAGTCCGATCATTTAATAAATTTTAATCATATGGACCAAATCACTTCAGAAGAAAGATTCGAAAAACTTAATGAGCAGCTACCACCGGCGCCGCAGCCAATGGGTGTTTATAAACCATTTCTGATCGATGGCAAGCATGTTTATGTGTCGGGTCATGGGCCTTTTAAAGCGGATGGAAACCTGATCACCGGCCGAGTTGGGAGGGATATGGATATGGATGCAGGTAAAGCTGCTGCCAGACAGGTTGGTTTATCCATTCTGTCTACCCTCAAACATAACTTGGGCTCCCTCAACAAGGTAAAGAGGGTTATTAAAGTGTTGGGCATGGTCAATGCTTCCGATGATTTTGAAAAACATCCTTATGTGATCAATGGCTGCAGTGAACTGTTCGCAGAAGTTTTTGGTGAAGAGAACGGTATCGGCGTACGAAGCGCTGTTGGCATGGGGACGTTGCCGGATAATATCCCTGTTGAAATCGAGGCCATATTCGAATTAGTATAAGGTATGACGGACACCTGGTACCAGATCGATAATATCGATTCCCTGGATTCACCCGCCCTGGTGGTTTTTAAAGAGCGGATCAAAAGCAATATTGACGCCATGGTTGCCTTAGTCAAAGACCCGGTCCGCCTGCGGCCACATGTCAAGACCTATAAGATGCCCCGGGTGGTGAAGATGCAAATGCAGGCCGGGATCAGGCGATTTAAATGCGCGACCATTGCTGAAGCGGAGATGCTGGCGATGACAGGGGCCGGGGATATATTACTGGCCTACCAGCCTGCCGGACCTAAGATCGACCGCTTACTTCAACTGGTCAGGCATTATCCTGACATTCGTTTTTCCTGCCTGGTTGATAATATCCCGGGTGCTGAAATGATCGCAGGCAAATGCGCTGCTTCTCTTACCCGGCTTGATGTGTATATTGATCTGAATAACGGAAATAACCGGACGGGTATCTTCCCCGAAGATGCTTTTCCTGTATTTAAGGCATGCCTGGAGCTTAAGGGTATCCGGCCTGTCGGCCTTCACGTATATGACGGGCATATCAGGGATTCGGATCCCGGGGAAAGAGAAAAACATTGTGATCGTGATTATGAGCGGGTGAACGGTCTGGCGGCGTATATCAGGGCCAAACTTGATCTTGACCCGGTGATCATAGCGGGAGGCTCTCCTACTTTTGCCATCCATGCCAGACGAAAAGATGTGATATGCAGTCCCGGTACAACACTTTTATGGGATTCCGGTTACGGGGAAAAATTTCCTGATCTTCCTTTTATTCCTGCTGCTGTGGTCGTTACTCGGGTTATTTCTAAACCGACGCCCGGGCTGGTCTGCCTGGACCTCGGCCA
>CAZYDB010000032.1:0-22519 GCA_964645995.1 uncultured Roseivirgaceae bacterium | reverse complement strand
CCCGACGTCTACGTCACCTGCGACGCCTGCAAGGGCAAGCGCTTCAACCGCGAGAACCTACTGCTACCGGTTGGTAGCTGTGTTCCAGCTTCCCGGGGGCGGGGAAAGTTACGTATCAGAGGAAGTTTGTGTTACCATCGAGGAAGATGAAGAACGGTTTGGTCCGGTGATTACAAAAGTGAGTGTCGCCGACACCGATCCTGTTAATGGTGCGATCGACCTCCAGTGGACCAGCCCCTTTGAGGTCGATCCTGCTGTTTTTCCACCTCCTTATACTTATGAGATATTCTATTTTTCCAATAATACCGCTGACGGGACCTTCCAGGATCCGGTAGCCGTGGAGGACACTTTCTATACCTATACCGGTATTGATACTGAATTTGGGAACAGCAGTTTTCGTATCATCGCCTATGATGCCAATGGGGCTGTGGTTGATACTTCCGCTGCCGCTTCTTCCGTTAAACTGAGCGGCCTGTCTGGGCTTAAAAGTGTTGCGCTCAACTGGGATGCCAATGTGCCGTGGTCCAATAACACCCAGGATTATCCCTATCACTATATCTACAGGGATAATTTTCTGCCGGATAACGAGAACCTGTTAGTCCTGATCGACAGTGTTAATGTAAACCTGGAGGGTTTTAATTACCTTGATTCAGGACAGGTTGACGGGACTCCCCTCGACGAAGATATCTTTTACTGTTATTTCGTTACTACCCAGGGGGCCTATGGAAATCCGAGGATTCCTGAGCCGTTATTAAATAATTCACAGATCTACTGTGCCCAGCCTAATGATACAATCTCCCCCTGCCCCGGTGAAGATTTTTTAACCAGTCTTACTTCGGATGATGATTGCATTGATTTTGTGACTTCAAGGCCCTGTAATAACGAAGATTTTTTCCATACTTTAAAATGGGATGCGATTGATTTTAATGAGGAGTGTAATCAGGATATTGTGAACTATGAGGTATGGTTCTCAGGAGATTGCTCCGAAGAAGGTTATGGTATTGTCGGAATTGTGAATGCCGGGGGAAACACCTTTGTGCACGAGGGGCTCAGGAGTTTTAAAGGATGTTATAAGGTACGGGCAGTTGACCGTTCAGGCAATACGAGTGAATTTACAAACGAGCTCCGTTTTGATAATTGCCCCTATTATGAACTCCCGAATATATTTACTCCAAATAATGATGGCAGCAATGACACCTTCCGTGCTTATGATTTTCCTTATGACAAATGTCCGCGATTTGTGCAGTCGGTTACCTTTTCTGTATTTAACCGCTGGGGTAAGGAGGTATATACTATAACCAGCGAAGGTGAAAACAGTATTTTAATTAACTGGGATGGCAGGACAAATGATGGGACTGTGTTGAGTACAGGGGTATATTATTATGAAGCCGATATAACGTTTGATGCGCTTGATCCTGATCTCCGGCAAATAAATTACCGCGGCTGGATTCAAATACTTCGCTAACCTGTTATCCCATCAGGGGATTCCGGAATGCCTTTCATTAAAAAAATCCGGAAGAATCCCGGCAAAGTACAATTCTATTTTTAAATACTGATCCTCCGGGGGATACTGCCTTTTAAAAAAAACAGAATATCATTGTTTTTATTTATTAATATTTAGCTTTGCTATCTCATAAGAAACGAATTTATATGAGAGCATATATTTTCCCCGGACAAGGCGCCCAATTTCCGGGTATGGGTAAGGATTTATATGATCATTCTGATAAGGCAAAGAAGCTTTTTGAATCATCCAATGAAATCCTCGGGTTTCGAATAACGGATATCATGTTCGAAGGGTCAGTCGATGATCTCAAACAGACTAAAGTTACACAGCCCGCTATATTTTTGCATTCCGTTATTGCTGCCTTGATCTCCGATAACTTTAAACCGCATATGGTTGCCGGCCATTCTCTCGGGGAGTTTTCAGCACTGGTGGCTAACAAAGTATTAAGTTTTGAGAACGGGTTAAGGCTGGTGTCTAAGCGGGCCGCAGCCATGCAAAAAGCCTGTGAATCGAGCCCTTCAACCATGGCAGCTATTCTGGGCCTGGAAGATGAAAAGGTAGTGGCTATTTGCGATACCATTGATGAGGTTGTGGTTCCGGCCAATTATAATTGTCCTGGTCAACTGGTTATTTCCGGATCGGTAGAAGGAATTAAGCTGGCTTGTGAAAAGATGAAGGAGGCAGGAGCAAAAAGGGCCCTTCCTTTACAGGTAGGAGGCGCCTTTCATTCGCCGCTGATGGAACTGGCAAGGACTGAACTGGAAGAGGCCATTATGAGCACAGCATTTAATGAGCCAATATGTCCGATTTATCAGAATTATACCTCCCGGCCTCATGCTGATATTGAAGAGATCAAGAAAAATCTGAATCACCAGTTGACGGCGCCGGTTAAATGGACCCAGTCTGTAAAAAACATGATCGCTGACGGAGCGGATGTTTTTATCGAATGTGGACCGGGTAAGATATTGCAGGGGCTGGTAAAAAAGATCAATGGCGAGGTGGAAGCCAGGAGTCTGCCATAAAGGGGCTTTGCCGGATCAGATTTTCTTCACCGATGAATGATCGTTTGTCACTTTAAGAAGCTCGGCATTGGTCTGTTTTAAAACCGGGTGTACCTTTTCCGGCGCCAGTTCGCAGAGAGGTATCAGCGTGAACCGGCGATTGGGCAAATGCGGATGAGGGATTTCGAGATTGGGTGTGCTGATCACTTCATTACCATAGTACAGAATATCGATATCGATCAATCGCTCCTTCCATTTTTCAAAACGTACCCTTCCCATATCCTTCTCGATGGAATGGATCCGGGCCAGGAGAGCCGCCGGAGATAAGTCAGTCTCCATTTGGATCACCTGGTTAAAAAAACCAGGCTGATTACGATAACCCCAGGCTTCGGTAAGGTATAATGAAGACCTGCCGGTTATCTTGCCAATTTGTTTTTCAACGGCCTTCATAGCCTCCCGGATATTTTCGGTTCTGTTACCCAGGTTTGTTCCTAATAACAAAAATATTCCTTTCATCATGTATTATCTTCAAATGTATAATTTGGATTCCAGTTCTGCCAGTAATATTATAATATTGCTATTAAATAAACTTAATATATTAATCGCATGAAATTTCTAAGAAATTTATTAGCTGTGTTGGCGGGCTTGTTTATTTTCTCTGGTTTGGTCGTATTGGTATTCATTGGAATTATAGCGGCCTCTTCTATGGAAAAGAAGGTCACTGTATCTGATAATACGATCCTCCACATCATTGTGAGTGGAGATATAGCCGAACGGGAGGTGGAGGACCCCTTCTCCGAACTATCCCTGCCAGGGATGGGCCCACTTGAAATGGGCCTTAAAGAGGTCAAGCAGGCTATCCGGAATGCTGCTTCTGATGAAAAGGTCAAAGGCATATACCTGGAACCCAGAATTTTTTCTGCGGGATTCGCTTCTCTGGAGGAAATACGACAAGAACTACTCGACTTCCGGGAAACAGATAAATTCATCATTGCCTATAGTGAGTTCTATTCTGAACAGGGGTATTATCTTGCATCTGTTGCCGATGAGATATATTTAACCCCTGATTATGGGTTCCTCGAATTTAATGGATTGAATATTGAACTGGTTTTTATCAAAAAGATGCTTGATAAAATCGGGGTTGAGCCCCAAATCTTCAGGGTCGGCGATTTTAAAAGTGCGGTAGAGCCGTTTATCAGAACGGATATGAGCGAAGAAAATGAAGAACAGATCACTTCCTTTGTCAATTCCATCTATGATCATCTTCTCGGGCAGATTGCCTCCAGCCGGGGATTAAATTATGAAACAATAAAAAATATCTCCGATTCAATGCTGGTAAGAGAACCGGAAGATGCTTTAGCGCTGGGATTGATAACCGGCATTTCTTATGAAGATGAGGTTCAGAATAAACTCAGGGAGAAATTATCACTGGAAGAGGGAGAGAAAGTCGAAACCCTCAAATACAGAAAATATAATAAATCTACTAAGGATAGCCAGTACGCCAAGGATAGAATCGCCGTCATTTACAGCACAGGGGCTATTGTGATGGGCAAAGGTGATGACCGGTCGATAGGGGTGGAAAAATATGTAGATCTTATACGGGATGCCGGGGAAAATGACCGTGTTAAAGCAATAGTATTAAGGATCAACTCTGGTGGCGGGAGTGCTCTCGCTTCTGATGTCATGTGGAATGAGATCAGAAATGCTGCCCATGATAAACCAGTTATCGCCTCTCTGTCTGATGTAGCCGCTTCAGGAGGGTATTACATGGCGATGGGTTGTGATACCATAATGGCATCCAGGACCACTATCACTGGCTCAATCGGCATTTTCAGTATGTTGTTCAATGCCCAGGAATTGATGGAGGATAAACTTGGTATTACCTTTGACAATGTGAATACAGGGCATTTTTCGGACATTTACACCTTAACAAGACCATTGACGACATTTGAGAAACAGATATTGCAGGATAATGTTGAAGAAGGCTACCGCATATTTACAACCAAGGCAGCCGAAAGCCGCGACATGCCCGTGGAAAAATTACTGAATGTGGCTTCGGGAAGAGTATGGTCCGGGAGCCAGGCTGCAGAGATTGGCCTTGTCGATGCCTTCGGAACACTTGAAGATGCAATTGAACTGGCAGGAGATATGGCAGGCCTGGATACCTTCAGGGTAGTAGAATATCCTGTTCAGAAGACCTTTCTGGAACAGATCATGAGTGACCTTGGCGAGGAGGTAGAAACGATGGTGATAAAAGGAAGGCTAGGGGATCTGTTTCCGGTTTTCGAGCAGGTGAAGTCGCTCGAAGAATATATGGGACCGCAGGCAAGGATGCCCTACGCAATAGAATTGAGATAAGTATAAAAAAAACCCCGGTGGTGTACCCGGGGCTCTTTTTTATTAAAACCTGAATCCAACACTCAAAATAAACTGAGGATTTCTGAGATCTGTACTGAAGGTTTCTGTCGTACCCGGGATGGTTACATTATCACCCAGCTTGCTAAGGTTTCCCTCATATTTCAGGTCAATAATAATACGGGATATGTCAAGTCCAAGGCCGGCCTGGTAACCTATCGTGGCATTATTATATTCCTGCTCCAGCTCCTCAAGACCGCTTACTTCAAACTTGTCAGAAATCAAATAAGAGAAGGAAGGACCCACAAAGATCCTGAGCGGACCGGCAACATAATAACCCACCATCACCGGGATATCAAGCTTGTTCAGGCTTACTTCTCCGATTTCAGGGGTACTGACACCCTGTTCAGATACTTCTATTTCTCCACCTGTAGAAGAAAATAATATTTCAGGCTGGATATAGAGTTTAGTGATTTTTATTCTGGAATAAATGCCGGCATGCCATCCCAGTTTGGCGCTTCCTGTGTTATATGATAAATCCCTGCCGTCAATACTGAAAGACTCATCGACTTGCATTTTCGATGAACTTACCCCTGCTTTGAGACCAAATTGAAATAACTGCGCTTCGGCCCCAACCGTAATCATTAAAGCCATTAATAAGAAAATGATTTTTTTCATGTTTGAATTGTTTTGCGTTTATAAATAGCGTTAAAAACCAATTGTATAAGAAAACCCCGCCCGTATCCATCTCCCGGGCATAGGGGTCATTACTTCCATATATTCCGTATCTCCAAGATTGGTAATCTCTACAAATACCTGGCTGCCTGTAGGCTCTTCCCAGTATAATTTATTGTCAAATAACCAATAAGGGGCCATATTCTCCCGGTCAATGTATCTGACATTCAGTTGGTGGTTAATCTTCCATATTACCTTGTGATTGATGCCAACAATCAGTTGATGCCTGATGTTTTCCAGGGTATAACGGGTGATAAGCGCCTTTTCCTGCCAATCAGACCGGATATAATGATAACTGGCATTAATAGAATTTATAAAAAACGATTGATCAATCAACGCTTTCATTAATGCTGTTCCAGCAATTTCAATGCCATTTCTCCTCACATCGGTGAAATTATCAGCTACCCAGATCGAAGTACTGTCTGTTTCCGGGAGGTAGACCCAGTCGATCAGAGCTTTGGCATTCTGATAATACAAGTTGGCCTCCAGGTTGAGGTATTGGTTGATAAACCGGAGCCCCGATTCATATGAAATTGCTTCTTCCGGGGTAAGATTGGCATTCCCTTTTTCCACCGGACTCTGGTAATACATATCATAGAAGGTAGGTACCCTGAAGGACTTTCCAATATTACCGTAGAGCTTAAGGGTGGGGGTGATTTTATATCCCAGGTCTATTCCGGGAAATGCATCCCAATCAAAATCGGAGTAAGCATTAATATATAGGCCGGGAGTCATATGCAGAGCACCAAATGTAAATTGATGTTCCAGGAATATTCCGAAATTGCTTCTGCTGAATCCGTTCAGGTTGCTTTTTGAATATTCTCCATCCCTTATCCAGTCACCATTAATGAATTCCCTGCGTAATTCTATGCCCATACCGGTCTGTCCCATGGCGTTCCACCAACTTGAATTAACTTCAAAAGCACCTGTATGCGTGAGGTGAAGGTTTTCGTAGACACCGGGTTGATTTCTGATTAAAAAGTAATTATCCCTGTTCCGGCGCAGGGATATCCTGGGTGTGATGAGCAGGTCCTTTATTCTTTTACGATAGGAAACACTGAACAAAGCAGTCTGAACCTCTTCATATTGTTCAGTGAAATCCGGGCTGGCATAGAACCCGTTGGCCCCGAATTTCCTACCCGATAGGCCGGCCATGATTTCCAGTTCATCATCTCCTAAGGACAGTGACGATTGGTAGAAGAAATTATTGATGCTGAAATCGGTATTATGTCTATAGCCGTCTGAGATATTTCTTGAAAACGTGAAGTATTGCCCATAACGACCGGGCAGGGAGACTTCCACCGTACCCCCAAAGGAAGCATGATGGCCACCATAGATATGTATTCCTGCTGATCGCTCATCCGGTATTCGCGTGATGAAATTGACGGCACCAGAGAAAGCATTCTGTCCGAATATCCTTGCTCCGGGACCTTTCAACACTTCAACACGTTCAATATTGGAGAGAGGCAGCGGAAGGTTCAGAGAATGGTGCCCGGTCTGGGGATCCGTCAGCTTAATACCGTTTATCAGGATCAAAGTCTGTTCAAAGGAACCACCCCGGATGCCTATATCCGCCTGCACGCCCAGCGGCCCCCGCTGGCGGATATCAACACCGGGTACATAAGATAATACTTCAGGTATACTTTGTGCGGGGAGTCGCCTGATGGTTTCACGGCTTATCATATCAATATTCCGGGATGATTCATCAAAAGGGATAAGTAAGCGGTTGCCCCGGATAACGATATTTTCGAGCCGCACGGAACGGGTAGAGTCTTCCTGTCCATTGACCCCGGTTAGTACAAATAACAAAAGTGTTAAAACAGACAGGGCTTTCAAGGGCCCTTTATCCCCTCCTTCAGAGCATTTCCGATAATCAATCCAGGCCATACCGGTCAATAAGATATACGAGGGATGTGATCGCTGCCGCACCCATCTCCAGTTCTCTTTCATCTACTTTATCGAAAGTATCTTCGGCGCTATGATGATATTTGAAATATCGCTGTGAATCAGGCCTGAATCCAATGAGTGTCGTTCCATGTTTCTTCAGAGGTCCGATGTCGGCGCCACCGCCTCCCTTTATAAATTCATTGATCCGGTAGTGATAAAAGAGTGGAGCCCATCCGAGGAAAATGGCATATGCTTCATCAGTGCCATCCATGCTGAAGCCTCTCGGGGTAAATCCCCCGCTGTCTGACTCAATGGCTGCAATATGTTTTTCACCCTTTTCTGCTACGAACTCAGCATAAGACCTGCCACCCCTTAATCCATTCTCTTCGTTCGTGAATAATACTACCCGTATCGTTCTTTTCGGCTTGTAGTCTAAGGATTTCAGGATGCGTAATGCTTCGACAGCATGCATGCACCCGGCGCCATCATCATGGGCGCCATGACCCACATCCCATGAGTCGAGATGACCGCCAACCACAATATATTCATCGGGATAGGTAGTGCCTTTTATTTCACCTATAACATTATAGGAGACCTTGTCTTCGAGCATACGGGAGTGGGTTTCAAAAAATAACTGTGTGCCGGGGTCCTCTCTGAGGAGCTCGCTAAGCCTGTCGGCATCCCTGGTGCTGATGGCTATCGAAGGAGCCGGCGGATCCTCTATACTGTAGCTGGTAGATCCCGTATGGGGAACATCATCAAGACGGGTCGTAAGAGATCTTACCACTACACCGGTTGCACCGTAACGGCTGGCCTGCTCCGGCCCCCTGTACCTGATGCCTGCGGTATGGGAATAGGCACGGGAGGTATTTACCTGCCCCGGATCCATGGGTTTGTTAATAAAAACGATATTACCTTCAATATGCTCCCTTCCAAGGATTTCCAGTTCTTCCAGGTCCTTTATCTCTACTACCTTGCCTTGTATCCCCCCAGGTCCTGTGCCAACATTGTTTCCCAGCGCTGTCATATTAAGCTGTAATTTTCGGCTGCCATCGGAGGTGAAAAGGCAGGCAACTTCTACCTGGCCCCTTTCCCAGACCGGGACCATCACCTCCTGCAGGTATACCCGGTCGAAATCATATGACTCCATCAGCTCCCTGGTCCATCGGATAGCTTCTTCCGAAGCATTTGACCCACTTAACCGGGGGCCGATAGTATAACACATGTATTCAAGATTCTGGTAACACGCTCCATTAACTAAGGCATAATTGAAAATATTGCTTATCATTAAGGAGTCATCGTTACCAGCCAGCATAGGCTGACTTAATAATTGAAAAATAAACAGTGTCGATAGAAGGCGTAATCTCATGAGGAATTCTTTTTCAAAATACAAAGGTATTTAAAAAATTATATCCGGGATCATAATACCTTTATCGAATTGCTGATTATCTAATAAAAAATATGGCTTCTGCTCCTAAACCCTATAAAATCATGGAATTATTACTGCCTGGCAGGTGAATTATGTCAGTTGACAGTTGTCAGTTGTCAGTTGTCAGTTGTCAGTTGTCAGTTGCCAGTTGTCAGTTGCCAGTTGCCAGTTGTCAGTTGTCAGTTGCCAGTTTATCAGTTATCAGTTATCAGTTATCAGTTTATCAGGGCTCAGTTGCTTGTCTTGCGGTTGGCAGATTTGTGCAGTTGTGCAGTTGGATCATCGTTTCCCCATTATTCTGTTTCCTCAACTTCGCGTTTTTCTTGCTGCATGGTCTCCTAAACGCAGAATAGCGGAACTTCGCGGCGTCGTATTTTCTCGCCCACACATACAATACAAGAGTATCCTGAGTTAACAGTCGGGGATGTTTACCGGTATGTTGATTGCCAGCCCTCCATCTGAGGTTTCCTTATACTTGGAGTTCATATCCTGGGCGGTGTCCCACATGGTTTTGATCACTTCATCCAGGGTTACTTTGGCAGTGGTGGGGTCACTTTCCAGGGCAAGCTGACTGGCTGTAATAGCCTTGATAGCCCCCATGGAGTTGCGTTCGATACAGGGCACCTGTACAAGGCCGGCTACCGGATCGCAGGTGAGTCCGAGGTGATGCTCCATGGCTATTTCTGCTGCCATCAGGACTTTTTCAGGGCCCCCGCCAAGGCATTCGGTCAGCGCTGAAGCCGCCATCGCCGATGATACACCGATCTCGGCCTGGCAGCCTCCCATAGCTGCCGAAATTGTACTTCCTTTTTTAAATACAGACCCCGTTTCGGCAGCAACCATAAGAAACCTGTCGATATAGGCAGAACTCCGGAGGTCGGTAAAGCAGATCATATACATTAATACGGCAGGGATCACGCCGGCAGCTCCGTTAGTCGGTGCTGTGACAATGCGACCGAAAGAAGCATTTTCTTCATTTACGGCCATAGCAAAACAACTGACCCATTTAAGGATCTCACTAAAAGAATAGGTCTTTGACCGGATATTTTCTATCCATTCTTCAGCAGCATTGCTCCTGTCCTCAGGAAGCAACCTTCCACTGATCGCATTGGACCTCCTTTTTACCTGTAAGCCACCGGGCAGTAAGCCTTCGGTATGGCATCCCCTGTAAACGCTTTCAAGCATTACTTTCCAGATCTTGTGTAGCCCCTGATTGATCTTTTCCCCGGGAAGTAATGAAAGTTCATTCTGGTATACAATATCAGCGATAGAAAGACCGGTTTTCTTATGCCATTTAAGGATATCTTCCGCCCGGTCGATAGGATAAGGGAAGTTGATCTTCTTTTTCCTGATAAGCGGGTATTCGCTTTTGACAATAAAACCACCGCCAATTGAATAATAAGTGCTTTGTATGATCTCGCCTGATCCCAGTAAAGCTTCAAAGGAGATCCCGTTAGGATGGAAAGTAAGAAATATCTCTTTGTGAAAGATGATATCGGTTGCGGGATCAAAATTGACCGCCACCTTCTGGTCGAGTTTGATCTTTTTGGTGCTCCTGACATCCTGCAGGATCTGCTGTACCTTATCAGCAGAGATCGTGTCTATTTTGGCTCCCGATAACCCCAGTATAACAGCCATATCCGTGCCATGCCCCTTACCTGTTTTAGCCAACGAACCGAAGAGATTGATCTTGAGGGAGGTGATTTGATCTTTATTCTTCTTATTATCCTTCAGGAAGGAAAGAGCAGCCCTCCAGGGTCCCATGGTGTGAGAACTGGATGGACCAATGCCAATTTTAAGGATATCGAAAATACTGATTCGTTCTCCGGTTTCGGTCATTTCCATAATAATGCTTCCACTTACCTGTTGTTTAAAAAGATCTCTGCGTTTTGCACCCGTTTTTTAACAGATACCAATCTGATAATCAATTAATTGTACATATTCGATCCATTAAACACTAAAATTCATAAATTTTTACTAATAAAAATATACAGCGTAAGAATTAATTGCCGAGTTGCAATTTTTTATTTTTACAACCGTCAACAGGAAAGGCATTAAATAAAAAATAGTTGAAAAGGGTATTCATCATATTGATTATTGCAGGCTTTGCAACAGGAGCATTTTATTATTTGCAATATCACTATAATAAGCAGGAAGTTGCAATCTGGGACCTGATCCCTAAAAATACCCTTTTAGTTTATGAGACGGCTGAGCCTGTTAAGGTATGGAATGATTTCCTGACCTTACCTTTCTGGGAGAATATGTCTTCAATTCCCAATATTGGCAAATTAAATGAGTATATAATCCATCTGGATTCAACTGCCGGGCCGGCAGGTGAGTTGAATCAGCTTTTCAGCAACAGCAAATTGCTTTTCTCTTTACATAAAGTTTCTAATACCGGCTTGGATATAATAATTTATCTGCCACTTAATTCAGTTCAGAAAAGGAAGATAATAAACGGTATACTGCTTTCCTATTATGATCAGGAGGAGATAACCCTCGCGGCAAGGATCTTTGAAGATTTTGAGATTCATGAAGTGCATTCCGAAAATAATAAGATCCTTTTCAGTTTCATTGAATACAAAGGGTATTTCATTGGAAGTTTTACCTCCTTTTTAATCGATGATGTTATAAGAAATATATCAAATGATTTTGAGGGAAACTTCAGGATGTCGGTTGCCGGTATTTTTGAAAACAAACCTATAGAAACTGATGAAGGCAATATTTATATTAATATGGGCCGGTTGCCTGAGCTCATCCGCACCTTTTCTGATCCTCTTCATAAGGTCTCTGATCAGCTTGGGCTACAATGGATTTCAGAGGCCTCGTATTATGATCTGTCTTTTGAAGGCAACAGGATCTTTCTAAATGGCTCGGCCTCCCTACCGCCTGATGATAATCAGTATTTTCTTGAAACATTTCAGGGACAACAGCCACAGCCGGTCAACATGATCAATTATTTGCCTGGATTCACTGCTTCTTTTTTTACCTATACCTGCAGTGATTTTATAACCTGGAGAAAAGATGTTGACGAGTACTGGCAATCTCATTTTCCGGCTTTAATGGATAGGAAGAAAATTTTATTACAGACCTATGAGATCCTTGAACGGGATTTCTATCAATGGATTGGAAATGAGATTGGGCTTGCCTCCCTTCGATCCATCGATATATCGGCGCCTGATCAGTTGCTTTTTATACGTACCGGTCAGCCTAGGGAAGGTTTACAGATGCTCGATGAATTAACTTTACTTGCCAACCATAAAAACGGGGACACCTTATTATATGAAGCGTATGCTGACAGAACGATTAAAATGCTTAACATTCCTGAGTTCCCCTCCAAAATATTTGGTGAGGCTTTTCATGGATTTGAAGCAAGTTATTATACAGCGGTAGATGATTATGTGGTATTGGGCAATTCATTTGACGTGATCAAGGTAATGCTGAATGATATCGAAGATGGGAATACCTGGGGGAAATCATTAAAATTCATTCAATTTTTTGATAATATCCAAAAGAATGCCAACATAACATATTGCATCAATTTCACCAATGCCTGGAATGGTTTCCTGCAGGGGCTCAATGATACATGGAAGGCTTATTTCAGGGAGTACGATCATCAGTTCAAGCATTTTGAGTTGATCTCTTTTCAGTTCAGTAATATAAACAACCATTTTTATACCAGCGCTGCCATAGAGCACAGAGCCCGGACCGCAATCATTGAAACACCTACACGGTTTCTGAAAGAGCAGGTTGTGGTTACTGACAACCCCATTGTTACCAAGCCTTTTGTCGTAAGAAGCCATCTTGACCGATCGCTTGAAGTGGCACTCCAGGATTCGGCTAATTATCTTTACCTGATCGCTCAGGACGGGCAAATTTTATGGAAGGATTCCATTGGGGAAAGGATAATCGGCGACATCCGACAGATTGATTTTTACCGGAATGGTAAATTGCAGTACTTTTTTGCTACCCGGTCCGCCATGCATATCATTGACCGCAATGGTAATTATGTAACAGGGTATCCTGTTTATTTTAAAGATGCTGTTAACGTGGAATGGGTAAATGTTATCGATTATGATAACAGTAGAAAATACCGCTTTCTGATTGCCGGCACGGAAGGTAGGATGTATTTATATGATAAATACGGGGAGTTACTCGAAGGTTGGGATCCGGTGGATATGCAGGGTGGTTTTACCTCAACACCCTTTCATTTACGGGTTGGCGGCAGGGATGCCATGATCAATGTCCAGTCATCGGGAAGGATAAATATGTTAACACGAAGAGGTGATTTCTATCCCGGATTCCCTCTGAACTTTGAGACAGGTATTTCCGGTGCGGTCTTTATACAAAGGGGATCAGGATTTAACAATACATTGATGCATGTAATGAAGGATAATGGGGAATTGATTAAACTGAACCTTAAAGGGGAGATCATCAGTAAGAAACAACTTTATCGCCCCGGGTCAGAGAGTTATTTTGAAATTATTCCCGATGTTCTGAAAAACACCTATATCATTGGTCAGCAGAATTTCAATAGTATAAGCATTTTGCTGCCTGATGGCGATATTTTGTTTGAAAAAGAATTGCTTTTTTCCGGCAGGCTGAAAATACAATATTATAACTTTAGTACAGGTAATGAGATCTACGCCTTTACCGATGACCAACAGGGCTTTACCTATATGTACAACAGCAAGGGAGACCTTATCAATTCTCAGCCTGTGGAAAGCAGTCATGAGATAAGCCTGATATTTTCTGAGGTAAACAACAACTATAAACTATACAGTTCTTATGGAAATCAGTTTTCAATCTCTACTTTTTTCCGGAGGTGATTAACATAATGAAACACATATCATGAAACAGAATAAAAGTATTTTCCTGGTTATCCTATTGGTCATGTTTAATGCCAACAGTCTTGTGGCTCAAGACTCTGTAGAAGTATCCCTTGAGAACCCGTACCAGGCAGTTTATACCCATTTATACTATTTACAGGATAATAATTATTATCCTGATGTGGCGGCAAGGGCCTTTTTGCAGGAAGGTGTAACCCGGGAACAGGCCAGGGAGGCAGCTATTAAATTAAAGCAGATATTGGATGGTTCGGGGATATTCATTGAAATGGAAGAATTGCCGCGGGAACCGAATTATCTTGACTCGGCTTCTAATAAGCACCAGTACGTACTTACACGACAGTTTCCCGGCATATATCTGGCAAAAACGAAAGATAAGTGGGTATATACCCGATCAACTTTGTCGCGTATTCAGGAAATACATGTTAAGGTGTTTCCCTTTGGCACAGATAAGCTCTTGAAGGTATTGCCCCGGATGGGGAGCTCAAAATTTCTTGGTTTACAGGTTTGGCAGTTGATTGGTATTCTAATCATTATCACGCTTTCCTTTGTTGTGCATCTTTTCTTTTCTTTTCTTTTCGAGCGGATCATCATCTTGCTGTTAAACCGGTATGGGTATAAGGAGATTGCACATGCTCTGATCAAGCCTATCGCCAAACCGATCAGTTACCTGGTCATCTTTCCCATCCTCATCATTCTTGTACCTGTATTACAGCTTCCGGCCTCCCTTTCCCAATACATCATTATGGCTTTGAAAGCATTATGGCCTATCTTTCTGACCATCGTTTTTTACCGTTTGGTTGATGTTTTCGGGATGTATATGATGAAGCTGGCAACCCGGACGGAAAGCACCCTTGACGACCAGCTGGTGCCTCTCATAAGAAAGGTGTTGAAAACTTTTGTGATAGTCACTGGTGTCATGTTTGTTCTTTTAAATCTGAATATCTCGATCATACCCTTCATCACAGGTTTGTCTATCGGTGGACTTGCTTTCGCCCTGGCTGCGCAGGATACGATTAGGAATTTTTTCGGGTCGCTTATGATCTTCATCGACAGGCCTTTCCAGGTGGGTCACTGGATCACCAGCGGCGATATAGATGGTGAAGTGGAGGAGGTAGGCCTGCGGTCGACCCGTGTCAGAACCTTCCGGAATTCATTAACCTACGTACCCAATGGGGTATTGGCCGACAGGACCATAGATAATCACGGCCTCCGCGTCTACCGGCGCTATTATACCACACTGGCCATTACTTATGATACCCCTCCGCATCTGATTGAGGTTTTTATTGAGGGCCTGAACCGTATTGTCGCCGGGCATCCGCATACGAGAAAAGATAAGTATCATATCTTCATGAATGATTTTGGTAATTTTTCACTGAATATCATGTTTTATATCTTTTTTGAAGCGCCTACCTGGGCCCAGGAATTAGCCTACCGGCATGAGGTCATCCTCAGCATCCTCAGGTTGGCTGAAGAGTTGAATGTAAGATTTGCCTTTCCAACACAGACACTGCATATGGAAACCTTTCCGGAGAAATCCAGTCTCACCCCCCATTATGATGAGGATAAATCGGGTATGACAAAGCGTATGCAGTCGTTTTTTGATAAGGACCGATAACTGCCTTCATGGGATCCGGCAGAGGGGTTTTATAATCCGGTAATCCGGGATAATGGGCGTGATGCCGACCTGCAGGGTAGAAAATTTCATGAATTTTTCGGGGTTTAATTTCCGGGAAAAGATATTTTAACCATTCTTAACCCGAAAAACTCATAAATTTTTCGCCCGCTTGCAACCTTTTAGTGTTTTTCATCATCTTATACATGAAAAACATTGCCAATGAAGGGGGAAATTTTAGCCTTCTGTTGTCTTGGAATACTCCTGCTGATTCTTCTGATTTTTCAGATGAAGGATATTTGGAGAATACAGGGGAATCCGGTTTCTGAAATTAAGGAAACAGAAGACATGAGACAGTTAATAGTGGACATTCCGGCAAATGTTTTTCTGATCGAAGGTGAGAAACAAAGAATTGTAATTGAGGGATCTGAACGGTTAATGAGCAATATAATCACTACCTGCGAAGAAGGGTTGATCAGGGTCGGACCCAAAGAAACAAAAAAAGTCCTATTTAGCTTTTCAGGTTTGTTTAACAACAGAAAAGAAAAGCTGAATATCTACCTTTCCATGAAAACACTTGATAAACTGCAGCCACCTCAGGATAAAAAATATAACATAAGGTATCAAACTAACAATTTAATAGGTCTCTTCCTTTTGAAGGGGGATTCGCTCTTCGTTGAAACAAAAAAATCTAAACTTAGCTGTCTATAATTAAATAAAGCATGAAAAATTTTATTATATGTCTTTTCTTCTTCCTCACTGCAATTTCTCACGGGTATGGTCAATCCGAACAGAGAGAGGTCGGTTCATTCACGCGTATCTCGATGGGTATAGCCGGCGATCTTTATATCCGGCAGGGCAACAGGATAAGTCTTGAGCTCAAAGGCGACAAGGATGACCTCGAGGAAATTATTACTAAAGTAAGCGGAGCCACACTGGAAATAAAATACCAGAGCAGCCGATGGTGGTCGAAACATGACAGGGTCACTGTATATTTGACCGCACCTGATATCGAAGGCATTTCCCTGGGAGGCTCCGGTAAAGTGATCAGTGAAGGCCCCATTCGTTCTGATGAATTAGACCTACGACTCAGTGGTTCCGGTAAGATGATTTTTGAAACCATTGTTGGTGAACTTGAAACATCCATCAGTGGTTCGGGCAATATGTCCCTTAAGGGAACGGCCGGCAGGGTAGAATTATCGATAAGCGGATCAGGCAACCTGGATGCAGAAGACCTGGAAATCAGCACATGTGATGTAAGGATAAGCGGATCAGGCAGATGTAAAATATGGGTAAAGAACGAGATTGATTCCAGGATCAGCGGTAGCGGAAGTGTGTTATACAGAGGTGAGCCTGAAAAGATCTATAGTGATATTTCCGGCAGCGGCAAGTTAAGAAAACTATAGGAGCAGTTAAGTCCACGGACAAGCCTTTCAGGAATTAACTCCCCGCTATGTTGCCTGGTATTTTTTTCGATAACCGCGCGTGTTTTTCAATGATGCTCACAGCCTTTTCCTCATCCTGTTGAATCATGGCCGTATAGCCCACGATATCCGTGAATATAATGGCCGCCAGTTATCGCTTGGTTGTGAATGATTTCTGATCTTCTGCCATAGGCAAGATCTTTTTAATCGAATTTACCGAATCATTGAATCAGTAAGCATCCATACATTCTATAAAATGAAAATCAAGACCTATAAAAATGAATAATCTATATAAAGGAAATCTGATCAAAGACATTATTTCAAAACAATTATGATCAAAATCCATAGTATTTAATAAATTTTAATTTTATTATTTATTACTAAAAATATTTCAATTATATATTTATTAATTTTATTTTTTTTTAGAATTTGCCGGGATAACTAAAAAAATACTAAAATGAAAATCAAGCAATCAATCGTTATCAGGTTCGGGGTTTTTATCCTATCTTTAATTCTGGCAGCGTCATTACAGGCTGTAGTTCATGCCCAAGCCATCACCGTTTATCAATACCGGCATGTCCCGGCGGAGAACGTTAATGAATTTCTTGAGAGAGAAACCAAATATTGGGCAGCAGTGGCTGAAAATTCAGTTAAAAAAGGAAACCTTACTTTCTGGGCGCTTTTAGAAAAAATGGGTGGTTATGATCTGCCAAATTCTTCCAACTTTCTTTTTGTCAATACCTTTAATGATATTGATGATGTTTCCAGTTTTTTTGATATGTCAGAAGCACTTCCGGGTATGAAATGGGAAGATATTGAAACAGAATCTCTGAGCACGACAACCACCATGCTATTCGTGAATGTTGAAAACTGGCAACAAGCTGCAGATGCTCAATCCGATGATTTCAACTATCTTAACATGATCTATCATAACGCTTCAGATCCCCAGGCCCTTATACAACTTGAAAACGATCATTGGGGGCCATTTATTAAGGAAGCCATGGACAGTAAAAAAACGACTCAGACAGGGTGGGGAAATGCATCAATTATTTCTCCAACCGGAGAAGACATTTTATTCAACACCATATCCTATGATATATACCCAAGTCTAAAGGAAGCCTTGATTCCTACCTGGGATGAAAACATGGAGTTGCCAGATGAAGGAATGGCAAAGATCATGGAGCTGGAACAGAACCGGAGAAGTTCTGTAATTTATCGAATTGTAAAGGTGGTCCAGGCACCCCAATAATCCATAAGATCTTTATTTAAAATTTTACACCCTCCATTTTATGATGACATAGGTGGAGGGTGTGTCATCTATTGTCCCTTTCCGAACACATCATTGTACGTTTTTTTGACAGAAAATGAATAATATATTTTAAAAGTTATTGATAATTAATCTTTTATGAAACTGGTTTAAAATTTGCTGTAAGCAATAAAAAGATTTCACATTAAGTTTCTTGTCGCCTTACTACTGTTTTTTATTTTGCTCTCACTTTGCTGGCCCCTGGCTGTGGGTGCGTTTTTCCTTTTACTCTTTATCTGGCTGATCCTGTTGCCTTTCCAGATCCTGGGCTACGATTGCCGTAGTCTTTAAGATCCTGGCTTTCATCTTTTTACTTCCATTCAAAATTTTGGGATTGGCCTGAGGATGCAGCTATTCTGGTAGTTTTTCGAGTTTGACGGATCATTCTGTCAGAAAGACACATCGGAATGTTTATTTTTACGCCATTCAATACATGGCCCCCAAGATCATGATTTACTCAGGCTAAATTTAGAAAAACACTTCATGGCAGCACGTCAGGAGACAGAATTCCGGCAAAAGCCGGGTGCCGTTTGAGCGTGACAGGATGACTGTTTTGTCTCCAGGGCATAGTACACCCCAATCACAGATTTAAGCCGGCTGATCACACCCATGCCGGGAGTGTGCTAACAGACCATGGATGATCAGAAACTGGCCGGTAATATAGCTTGCCATTATCAGTAACCTTTCCTGGGGGATTGTTACCAGAAACTTATTTAAGGCGATCAGGGTATCTGAAATCAGGAACAATACCGATCCGGAGATAACCAGGATGAAACTTCGGGACGAGGTCCTCCCCAATCGGCCGGCCGCTGACAAGGTCATCGTCAGGATAGCCAATGTGTACAGGGTTACCGGTAGTCGAAAGCCATCGAGTACGGGATACAATTTCGACCATAATACCATGGCAAATAAGACCAGAAAAGAATACAGAAGAAACTTCTTAATAGGATGGTGCTTTTGTATAACAGGAAACCGGTAAATACGATAAGTGATTATATAGAATATCTGTGCGATCAGGAATGAGCCAAGACCAGTAATAAACCAGAATTCATTTTTTCCGCTGAAAAGGAGAAAAATATCACCTGCCCAGGAAAAAACAAGGGCTACCAATGGGGCTATGATCAGCCTTCGGTTTTTTTTATACGTATGGTCAAGAAAATATATAGCCAGGAAGACCATCAAAAGGGGCTTGGTCAAGTATCCGAGGGTCTTAAGGTTGACAGTCACGGCGATCAGGTGAGCCAGGCTAACCAGCCAGAAAAGAAAAATGGACCAATCTTCAGGTGTTTTTGTTCTCTTCATGGATGTATTAATATCCTCCCAGGTATTTCCGGAAACCCCACTCAACAGTAAGCAGGATAAGGATTAGAAAAAATAACCATTTTAAATTAATGATCGAAAGATATCTTTCTGAACTGGTTATTATGGATTGTTGCTCCTCTTCCAGCAATTCTTGTTGTAACTCCGGTAAATTTTCGACTGTATAGTATTGACCGCCAGATCGCCGGGCCAGCTCTTTCAACAGCCCGTGATCAGCAGTCAGTGAGACCGACTCCAGTTGCATCTCTTTCACCGAAAACATACCTCTCACTTCAGCCATTTCTCCATTTAACTGAGTACTGGCGGCATAATGATAAACGCCTGATTTAAGGTTGCTGACCCTGAAAGTGGAATTTCCGGGGCTGGTAACATAACTGTATTCCAGCGTACTGTCGTTTTCACCGGTGATTGAGAGATCGATCTTGTTTCCATAGATATTTTCATAAATGTCATTATATATCTCTGTTTCAAACTGGACAGGTTCGTTTTCAGCATTTTCAGTATTCACAGGGTATACCCTGAATTTTCTTTTATCTTCCCTGGCGCTGAGGTACTGTATTACTTTGCTGATCAGATCATCAAAGGCTGAAAATTCCTGATTGATTTTAAAGTCATGCAACCTCCATTGCCAGAGCCCTTCGCCTGTAAATACGGCCTCCTTCTGTGCCTGGTTTGAATTAAGGATGAGCAAGGGTTTACTGGTGACTATTTTCCCCACTTGCTGATACATCATGATTTCAATATCGCCCCGGGCAGTGTAATCACCGAATGGAACAGCGACCGGTGGTAATTCCGCAATCAGGTTTCTGGTGGGTTCCTCCAGGGCGAAAAGAGTAAACCCCGAGTTGACGGCCGGAAAAACATTGTCATACTGGTTTCTGATCATCCTGATAGTAAGGGATTGGTTGAGATTATTGAAACGATTGATATTGGACCGGTTGCCCAGGATATACATTACAGGCATATTTGAGGCCAGAAGATCATTAATAATATTTTGCAATGAATTTTTCTTGTCAGGTAACTGATGCAGGATCATCACATCATATTTATCCGGTTTGTATTTATGAATATCCTGGATTACCAGGCTGAGTTCATAATTATCATTTTTTTCGATTGCGTTTCTCAGGGCCTTGATGTCCGGATGAGGAGCCGATGCCAATAACAGGATCTTTTGCTTCCCTTCAACCACCTCGATATAGGCATCACGACTGTTATTATCCGTTGAAAATTCATTTTCAACCGGCCGGATCATCACACGGTACCGCTGCAATCCACTAACGGTTGCTTCCAGCTCAAATTCAACCTGCTGAAAACCTTTATCTGAAGTTAGAGAAAGATTTTTTGTAACAATGCGTTCGCTGCCCTTATACACATCAATAGTAATATTGCTGCCCTTGAACCCGGAATGCGTTAATTCAGCGATCAGAGGGAACTGGTTGCCCTGGTAAACGATTTTGTTATAGTATAATGATTTTAAAACGAGGTCTTTTTTCTCAATCGTATCGCCGACACCCACCGTATAAACCGGGAAGCTGAAATTGGTATATGCCGGAGAAAAACCCTGGTTATAGATCCCGTCTGTAACCAGAACCACACCGGTAAGATTCCTGCCTTCATAGTCATTCTCAATATCGCGAAGGGTTTTGCTTAGATCCGTTGCCGGGCGATCATATGAAATCCTGGAGAGGTCTTCTATTATATCTCCTCCAAGGTTCCTGACCACAATCGACAGGTTATCATCCGAAAGGGCCTCACGCAACCCTTTGATATCATTTTTTAAATTTTCCGGTTCTTCCCCGGCATAGGAAAGCAGAATCGATTGGGAGTCGTCAAGGGCAATGATTAAAGTGGGAGGAATGATGGTATTCCGGATCTGCCGGATCATAGGCCCCAGCAACAAAAAAGCAATGGTTGAAACTGCAATAAACCTGATGACTGCCAGCCAGACAGTATGGCCTTTATGCCAGGGGTTCTTTTTCCAGTAAAGCAGCAGGGCATAGAGCACTCCTGCTACCAGGCACAGAATGATGAACCAGGGAGAAGTTTCAAACAATATTCTTTTTTCCATCAATTTTCCTTTCCTTCAATGAGGGGGTATTCGTCAGGTTAACATCCCACCATCAACCTGGATCACCTGCCCTGACAGGTAGGATGACATATCCGATGCCAGGAAGATCACACAATCACCAACCTCCTCTGGGGTGCCTCCCCGTTTCAGTGGTATATGTTCTACCCATTCCTTCACAACATTCTCATCAAGGGCTTCAGTCATTTCTGTTTCAATAAAACCAGGGGCGATGGCATTGCACCGGATATGCCTTGATCCCAGCTCCAGCGCAACCGATTTAGTGAATCCGATAATTCCCGCCTTCGAAGCAGCGTAATTTGACTGGCCCGCGTTGCCCTTAATGCCCACAACCGAGGTTATATTTATAATACTGCCGGAACGCTGTTTTATGAAGGTTCTTGTAGCGGCCTTGACCGTATTAAAGCATGATTTAAGATTGATATTGATTACTTTATCCCACATTTCTTCTGTCATTCGCATCAGCAGGTTGTCGTTAGTGATCCCGGCATTATTGACCAGTACATCAAGTGAGCCGAAATCTGAAACAACATCATTGACCAGTTTTTCGGCCGCTGCAAAATCTGATGCATCGGACCGGTATCCTTTAGCTTTGATGCCAAATTGATCCGTTAACTCTTTTTCCAGCGCTTTCCCCTTTTCTACACTGGATAAATAGGTAAAGGCTACATAGGCGCCCTGAGCAGCACATTTTTTTGCGATACCATTGCCGATCCCTTTGGATGCTCCCGTAACCAGAACGACTTTTCCTTCAAGTAATTTCATAGGTTATGTTTTAAATGGGTATTTATTTTAATTCAAAAATAGGACATACGATCATTAATTCACACTTCATTGCGTACGAAGAAAGGATTCCAGTTATCATCCATGAGTCAAATATTCTTTTTAATCCTGATTAACTGGAATATAATAAGGATTTATTTTTGCTTATGCCCGGGATATTTGTATGGTTTTAACCTGAAAAATTCACGAATTATTCACCCCATCAGGGTTAACCTGGCGAAGTATCT
>CAZYDB010000031.1:4339-22694 GCA_964645995.1 uncultured Roseivirgaceae bacterium | reverse complement strand
CCGGACAGACCTACAACTGCCAGTACACTATCGATGCAGGCGACACACTGGTCACCGTCAATTGGCGATCATTCAAGAAATAATCATTTTTTAAATATCAGGCCATGATATTAAAAACCAGGGTCCAGTTATCAACCTTAATGTTTCTCCAGTATTTTATCTGGGGCACTTGGTACGTAACCCTCAACACCTACCTCGGAGAATCCCTCAACTTTACCGGGACTCAGATCGGATTGTGTTACGGCACTTTCGCCATATCAGCCATGATCTCTCCCTTTTTTGTAGGATTGATCGCTGATAAATTTTTTGCAACAGAAAGGGTGATGGGGTCTCTCCATATCCTGGGTTCCATCCTTTTTATTGTGGCGGCCCAGGCCCAGACTTTTGAAACCTTTTATCCGAGTCTTCTTTTTTACACACTTTCCTATACACCGACCATGGCCTTGTCAAACTCCCTGTCATTTCATCAGATGGAAGATCCCGGGAAGGAATTTCCCGGAATACGGGTGCTGGGTACGATCGGGTGGATCGCCGCTAATAATGTGGTCGGAGTACTGGGCTATGGCAGCTCTGTCGGTCAGCTCTATGTGGGCGCCGTATCTTCCCTTGTACTGGGGTTGTACAGTTTTTCATTGCCTCATGTGCCGCCGGCAAAGGGAAAGGACGCTACGGTGAAAGAGATCCTTGGTTTTGATGCCCTAAAACTCTTTAAATCAAGATCGTTTGCGCTCATCATAATCGCCTCGGTACTTACCAGTATACCCCTGTCTTTTTACTACGGATTCACGGCCTCCTTTTTAACAGATATAGGCATGAAATTCGTACCTAATAAGCTCAGCCTGGGCCAGGTTTCGGAAATAGGGTTTATGCTGTTGCTTCCCATCTTCTTAAGCCGCTTCGGGGTTAAAAAAGTGTTTATCATCGGCATGGCTGCCTGGTTATTACGGTACTTATTTTTTGCTTATGGCAATATTGATGAGCTCATATGGATGCTCTACCTCGGAATACTCCTCCATGGTGTCTGCTATGATTTTTTCTTTGTTACCGGCCAGATCTATGTAGATAAAAGAGCACCAAATCACCTTAAAAGTTCGGCACAGGGACTTATTACCTTTGCCACCTATGGCCTGGGTATGTTCATAGGTACCTGGTTTGCCGGCCGGACGGTCGATTTCTACACCATAGATACCATCAAATCCTGGGATCAGATCTGGATCGTTCCGGCCTCGATCGCTGCTGTTGTCCTTGTGCTTTTCATGCTTTTCTTCCGGGAGAAAAAGACAAACAATGAAGGAATGCAGGAAGGAGTTAAAAATTAAAAATTGACCGGCGAGATTAGAACGGATATCGTATTATGTCAAAATTAATTTATAATTTTTATTTCAATCATCTCAGGTCTTCACCTTCTGGATGATCTCACCTGATTTCTTATCCTTCAGGATAAGTTTTACAGAACCATCTGGCAGTTTTTCTTCCTTGATCAGGAAGTATTGTTCATCAAAATCCTTCATTTTAGGCCCTTTCATCACTTCCTCCGAGCCCCGCCACATCTCCAGGTTCACAGGCTCCCATTTTTTTGATTTAGCCGAAGCATAGCAGGCATCGATGATGGCATTGACCACATAACCATCGTAAAAATCCTCCATAGGCTGTTTGCCTTCATCCATGGCGTTAAACATATCGGTGAACATATGGTCGTATCCCAGGGCATTCACCTCATCACCCACAGGGAACAGCCAGCCGGTAGCTGATTCCGCTTTTTCAGCAACTTAGTTACCTTCACCAAAGGGAGTAAACACTTCCAGCCCCGTACGGAGGAAATGGTTAAGGAACATCGTGCCTTCCACGCCCATCACCTCATCTCGCAGGTCCATACCGCCTCGGAAGCACCAACTTACCTCAAACTGTCCGATCGCCCCTGACGCATATTTCACCAGGGCAATAGCATGGTCTTCGGCATCAATCGGTTTCACCTGCGTATCAGCCCAGCACATCACTTCCAGGGGCTTCACCTCCTTGCCGATAAAATTGCGGGCTATTTCAATACAATGGCAGCCCAGGTCGACGATAGCGCCGCCCCCGGAGAGCTCGGCATTCCAGAACCAGTCGCTATGCGGACCGGGATGGGTTTCTCTGGATCGGACCCACAGGATATCGCCAAGGGCACCGTTTTTGACGGACTCCCGGGCCTTTAATGTTTTAGGCGTATAGCATAGGTCTTCCAGGTAACCATGGAAGACGCCATGTTTTTCAACCAGATCCAGCATTTCTTTTGCTTCCTTGGCATTGCGGCCCAACGGCTTGGTTACCAGGATCGCTTTACCGGCTTTGGCAGCAAGCCTGACAGCTTCCAGATGCTGGAAGTTGGGGAGAGCTATCACAACCGTATCGATATCCGGATGGTTTACAGCCTCTTTCATATCCGTGGTCCAGACCGGAACTGACCATCGTTCGGCTATCTTTCTGGCGCTGGCCTCACTTCTGGAATAAACAACATGTACCCGGTCGATGCGTCGCTGGCCATGTAAGGAATGAATATAGAAATCTCCGATAAAACCGCCGCCAAGCATGGCTATTTTTCTGCTTTTCATGATTTGGTATATTTTGAAGTTTGAAAAATCGATTGATATTTCAGACCTAAAAATAATTAAAAGGGCGGAGGATAAATATCATTGGTACGATTTTCTGAACGGCAACTGTTTATTAACTATTTTTTAATTGCATGGCTGCCGGAAGGATTCTATTAGGAAACGATATCGCCCACACCGTTCAGGATATAGGTTGGCCGGTAGGAAAACTTTTCAATATCACTGTTGCGCGTAATGCCACTTAATACCAGCAGCGTGTCGATCCCCGATTCAATGCCTGAGATGATATCGGTATCCATGCGGTCGCCGATTATGATCGATTCTTCGCTATGGCAGTCGATGGTCTTTATGGCATGGCGCATGATATAGGGGTTAGGCTTGCCGATAAAATAAGCTTCCTTTCCGGTGGCTATCTCGATGGGTGCTATGATCGCTTTTGTTGCCGGTACGATACCCTCTTCCGTGGGACCCGATACATCAGGGTTGGTGCCGATCAGTTTGGCCCCTCGTATTACGAGGTTGATAGCGTGGGTGATCTTGTCAAAATTATAATCACGCGTTTCGCTGACTACTACATAGTCAGGATTGATGTCATTCATCGTATACCCCACATTATAAAGCGCATTGATCAGCCCGGATTCACCAATAACATAGGCGCTGCCCCCTGGTTTCTGGTTATGTAGAAAACTGGCCGTCGCTAGTCCGCTGGTATAGAATCTTTCTTCCTTTACTTCGATGTTAAAACGCGAAAGCTTTTCCTGCAGTTCACGGGGTGATTTGGCGCTGGCATTGGTTAAAAAAAGGAATTTTTTGTTACTGGCCTTCAGCCATTCAACAAAACCTATTACACCCGGCAACAACTTGTTACCATGGTATAACACTCCATCCATATCGATAATAAAACCGACCTTGTTTTTGATTTTTTCAATATCCTTTTTAATCATTTACGGGATGAGTGATTGATTGGAACACAAGAATACAAATTAAATCAGAAGATTTGTTTAATCCGCTAAATAAGTTCATATTTCATGAAACAGAATGTAATTTTGATTTGTTATGAGTTTAAAGTATACTTAGACAAGAAACATTCTTTTAATTATAAAATTATAATAATATGGAAGAACAATCAACATTTATGATGCCGAGAATAGGGGATACGGCGCCTGATTTTGAGGCAATCACCACCCAGGGTCCCATGAAGTTTTCAGAGTATAACAAGGGAAGTTGGGTAATTCTTTTTTCACATCCGGCAGACTTCACACCGGTATGTACAACGGAATTGTCTTCTTTTGCCAAGAATGAAGATAAATTTGCCGGGATGAATACCAAGCTGATCGGTTTGAGTATCGACAGTATTCATTCCCATGTGGCCTGGGTGAATAATGTGAAGAAGAATATGGGTATCCTGATGAAATTCCCGATCATCGCCGATATTGATATGAAAGTTGCCAAGTTATACGGGATGCTGCAGCCGGGAGAAAGTGAGACCGCTGCCGTTCGCGCCGTCTTCTTCATCGACCCTAAACGAAAGATCAGACTGATCATGTATTATCCCCTGAACGTGGGCCGTAATATGGATGAGATCTTCAGGGCCCTGGAGGCGCTTCAGGTTACGGATGAACATGGTGTTGCCTGTCCGCTCGACTGGAGAAAGGGCGATAAGGTGATCGTTCCTCCACCAAAGACTGTAAAAGATATGGAGGACAGGGAAAAAAGCGATTATGAGATGATCGATTTTTACCTGGCGAAAAAATCGCTTTAAATAATTGATTTTATATACTACGGAGAGGCTCCTTTGGGAGCCTTTTTTGTTACGCTTTGCCTGAGGAGTTGCACTTGGTTTGTTTTTATCAAGGATCAATGAGGGGTTTATTCTGTACTTCTGAAAGGGATATCCGTTTACGTTTTTTCTTCATTTTATCTGTATTTTTTACTTGCATGTGGTCAACTGTTGAATCAGAATCAACAGGTCATATGATGCAGAGGAACTTTGCGTTTTCAGTTATTATTCATATTTTACTGTAAATAATAAACAACCTGAAAATCCAATAATATGGACAAATTAATTAATCCTGATTTCTGGGCACGACTTCATGAAAGCCTTAGCAAGTGGCTTATTAATGAGTTTCCGGGCATCGTTGTTCTGATCATCGTTATCCTGATCACCTTCCGGCTGGCCGCATATCTTGTAAAAAAACTGAGAAACACCCTAATAAAAAGAGCCGAAAAGGATGAGGATATGGATGCTTCCGAGTCGACTAAACGGATAACCACCCTGATGGATATCGTTCACCTGTCGATTAAGATCCTGTTATGGGGGATATTTATCGTGATCTTCCTTAAGAAATTCGGCGTGGATATCGGCCCTATCATTGCCAGTGCCGGTATTATTGGCCTGGCCGTAGGTTTCGGCGCCCAGGAACTGGTCAGGGACTTTATTTCCGGGTTTTTTATGTTATTGGAAAATCAGGTACGTACCGGTGATGTGGCAATTATCAACGGTACGGGGGGGCTGGTTGAAAAAATCGAGCTCAGGACCATCACCTTGCGCGATTTTTCAGGTGTTGTGCATGTGTTCCAGAATGGCAAGATCAATACCCTTTCCAATATGACCAAAGAGTGGTCGGCCATGGTCTTCGATATCGGGGTCGCCTATAAGGAAGATACCGAAGCGGTGATTGAGGTGATGACCAGCGTTGGGGAGGAACTCAGGAATGATCCCGGTTTCAAAAACCTTATCATCGAGCCCATCGAGGTATTCGGCCTGGACCAGTTCGGGGATAGTGCCATTGTCATCAAAGCCAGGATCAAGACAAAACCCATCCAGCAATGGACCGTGGGTCGGGAATATAGAAAACGGTTGAAGAAAGCTTTTGATGACCGGAATATCGAGATCCCATTCCCACATCGTACCCTGTACTGGGGCGAAGAGATCAAACCACTAAAAATGGAAATGGAGGAGAAGATCGGCAAAGGCATCCGGAAGTAACCTTTGGCAGTGAAGGTTCAAAACGGGTAACCATGCATTGGTGCAACGCTGCAATCTATTAGTCGGAGCTTTGAGTGCCTGGATCACAACGAAGGCGAGGCTGAGAGTCCGGCAATTCAGGGCTTGCGACTCCAGACCAACAATACCCTGCCCCCTCACATTTCCATCTTTGCAGGATTCCCAGCCACACGCTCCGCTTAATGTACGATTCAGCCTGCGACCTTTCTCAAACCTGGCAATAATTTCAATGCAATTGTAGAAAATATTCTACAGCCGTACAGCATATGCCTGATATACCAGGCTGAAATCCAGTGGTATAGTTCTTGTGCTTGAAAACCCGCAGAATGCGTGTACCATTAAAAAAAGAAAACATGAAAAAGAATATATTTGGAATTATCATTTCTTTGACTGCTGTTTTGTTTATTATCTCATGTGAACAGAAACAGGCGGGAGACCAGGATGAAAAAAAAGATGATATAGTAGTCGGTGAACAGGCGCAGTTAAATCATGAGGAGATCGAGGATCTGATCATTTCTGCCATGGTGAACAACCGTTTACAGATAGCCCTAATCGATCTGGCCAAAGATAAGGAAATGGACATGGATTGCCAGGCCTTTTGTGACCTCTTTTATAATCACCATAAAGAATTTCAAGCGACCCTGGGTCGGATTGCCATGTCCTATGATGTTGATTTTCCAGAAGGTCTTACACCAACGGCACAGGCTGTTTACAACCGGTTGAACAATCTTGGTCCTGAAGAATTTGAAAAAGAATTTCTTGGGGTACTCATAAAACATCATAGGGAGGACTTGGAACATTTTGAGAAGATGATGATACTGAATGAGGAAGTTGTGCAAAGGGGAATGATTGAGGAAGTATATGATGCTTTGAAGGAACACCTTCGATATGCGGAGAAAGCTATGGACGAGCTTTCATGACGGGAGCATTTAACTGGGGAATCCTTCCAAAAATTAATGATCTATAAAGCCGGGCATCCTTCACCATAGAATTCGGATGACAAAGCGGAGTGAAGCAGGAAAAATATGTGAGTTTTCCGGGAAACGCTTTATGTTGTAAAGGCCAGAATACTTTGCTGAAACTTTGTATATCAATCCGGGAGAAAAATTCCATGAATTTTTCAGGTAATATTTTTTCGATATAGATTATCTTTGATGAAGGCCTGAAGGTAATATCGGAAATTCAGTAAATCTTTATAAAATTATCATGTCAAAAAAATTCCAAAATACTCATTCAAAAAGCCGCAGGGATTTTCTCAGAAATTCCTCACTTGCTTCCTTATCCTTACCACTTATTTTTACCAGTACCTATTCAAAACCGGCAAACCCGGCAAAAACCAATGTCATCCGGAAGGAATGGCGTAATAATCAACCATCCATGGCCTACCGTCAATTGGGAAGGACGGGATATATGGTCTCTGAGGTGGTCAATGGGGGAGATCCTGTTAACCCCACTAACCTGGGTCCGGCGGAACTGGCTATTGAAATGGGGTTGAATTATCTGGATACAGCTCCTGCCTATGGACGGGGGGAATCAGAAAAAGGCTATGGTAAATTACTCCGGGCATCATCTATGCGTGATAAAGTTTTTGTCAATACCAAGATAAGCAGTTTTTCATGGGCCCGCAATCAGTTATACCGCGAGATCTTTGATGGGTTGCCTTCCGGAAAGCAGGATAAGATCCATAAAAGAGCAGCAGCCATGCGGGAGGAAAGGGGTGTTGACCGGCCCGGTTATTTCTTCATCTACTGGCCTGGCCAGGAACGCTCGATGGATCCTTCTTACCTAAGCAATGCCATGATGGAAGATTACGGACATCTGGTTGATGGAAGCAAAAAATTCCAGGAAACGATTATCAGATCGCTGGAAGAAAGCCTGGAAAGGGTAGGTATCGACCATTTTGACATGGTCATGTGCCCACATGGTGCCAACAGCCCGGAAGAAGTCAATATTCCCGAGATTTTTGAGACTTTCGATAAGTTAAAAAAGCAGGGTAAGATCAGGTTCTTAGGTGTTTCTTCGCATAACGATCCGGCAGGAGTGCTGAAGGCGGCCGCAGATACAGGGCAATATGATGTGGCTATGGTAGCTTATAATGTGGCGAACGACGGTTATATGGATGAGGCCATCAGGAAGGCTCACGCAGCCGGTATGGGTGTGATAGGCATGAAGGTTGCGATGGCTGTAGTCACGCAGCATGAGTCACTGAGGCCTTTGCCTGCATGGAGGGCAGAAAAGTTAAATCAACTCATTCCTGATGAGGAGTTGAAACTGCCCGTAAAAGCTTATCTGTGGGCTCTGCAGAATCCTCGTTTGGCGGCCGTGATTTCCAATTTGTGGGATGAACAGCACGTGCGGGAGAACCTGTCAGTTGTTGGTAAAAAAGTCGAATTGAAAAAGGGATAACAGGGTATTAATAAAAATGTGTTTTAGGCATGGCTATGGCATCAGTCATAAAACATCAATTGTAAAACATCAGTTGTAAAATGAAAAAGTCAATGGCTCCCTCCTCCGCATTAAAGTTTTTCAAATGAAATTATACGATAACGATAACGATCGGTTTCATTTCTGCAGCATCTTGAGCGCCATTTTCCAGCCCTGTTCCTGGAAAATAGCCAGGTTGATCCAGGCATAGGCAATGAGTTCGAGCCTCTTTACCTGGTCGCTGCCACCAAAATTGTAACACTTGTAACGTTTTAGTTTATCCGAATGGATGTCAAGGGCGAAGACCATGTTTTCATGGCCTTTGCCGATCCAATTCACAGCCTGGGCACTATTTACATTGCCAAGGCCGACTATTGTTATTTTTATAAATTTTATTTAGTTGCGACTACAAGAAAATGTGCGCTCATGCTCATTAGTTCCTTGTTTTTTTCCACCTTTCTGATAGATTCCAGAAGAAGGGGCCGGTAATCCTTTTCCGCCCATTTCTTAATAAAATCCGGGATCAGCCAGCCAAAACTCTCTACTGCGATAATATCCAGGACATCAAAGCCGGCCTCGAAAACCTCCTGCTTCAATTCGTCAGGTGAATGGAAATAGGCAGTGGTGAAATAGGCTAGTTTATTAGAAAAATTCCTGTGTTGTCCGGAGGAGATATCTTGCTCCACGATCTGGAAAAAATCAGGATCCTTGATCAGGTTTCTGAAAAATCCATCAAACAGAGAAGCATAACGGGTAATGCCCACAGCCAGCAACAAGCCCCCTTTTTTAAGGACCCGAAGGGATTCCTTCAGCGCTTCTTCTCTTTCTGCTTTTCTGGTCAGGTGATAAAGGGGTCCCATCAGTAAGACCATATCGAAATAATTATTTTCAAAAGGGAGCTCACGTGCTTCAGCCAGGACGATCGAGTCAGGTATATGTTTACCCTTCTGGGCCTGCTTTTTGGCTTCATCAATATTAAACCGCACGGGATCAACCAGATGTACTTCATGTGCCTGCTCTTTGAGCCAAAAGGTGTAATGGCCGGTGCCTCCGCCGACATCCAGTATCTTCATGCGGTTGTTGGAAAGGTAACGGAGGATGATCTCCTCCATTCTTTCTTTTTCCAGTTGAAAAACATCGGTATAGAGCCGGTCTTTTTCAATACCCGTACTGTAATAGGAAAGGATTTCCTTGTCTATTTCCATGATAATATCAGTAATGCCATCTCACGAATGCTTCCATTGCTTCGTATTCAGCCATGCCAAGGAGATCATACAAGGCGGCCGTGTCCCGATTCCTGTCCTGGGCCCTTTCCCAGAATTCCCGCTCATCGGTGCCGGGGAAAAGGGCGCTGTCTTTCTGGGACTGATGCTTGAATATCGCCTTGGTTTTCTTTGATAGCTCATCCGGACTCAGCGGGACGCACATCTCTACTTCATCTACACCCCATTCCTGCCAGGCACCCCGGTACAGCCATAACCAGCAGTCCTTCATCCAGGATTCTTCATCCTTTAGTTCCTTGACGGCTGCAAATACCGACTCCAGGCAGACTCTATGGGTGCCATGGGGGTCTGAAAGATCACCGGCAGCATAGATCTGGTGGGGTTTAACCTTTCGGATAAGGTCTTTCGTGATATCAATGTCATCTCTGCCAATGGGATTTTTTTTGACCATCCCCGTTTCATAAAAAGGAAGGTTGAGGAAATGCATATTCTCATCCGGAATACCAACAAAACGGCAACCGGCCCTGGCTTCAGCCTTACGGATTAACCCTTTGATTATTTTTATTTCATCGGAGTCTACCTGACCCGGTTCTTTGCTATTCAGAAAACCCCTGATCTCTTGAAGAAGGTTTTTGAATTTAGTCTTGTCGACACCGAATGCGTCGCTGTATTCGTTGACAAAATCTGCGAGCCTGATGACATCATCATCGAATACAGCAATATTTCCGGAAGTCTGGTAAGCAACATGGACCTCATGTCCCTGTTCAACCAGCCTGATGAAGGTGCCTCCCATTGAAATAACATCATCATCAGGGTGGGGACTGAAAATGATAACACGCTTTGGGAAAGGGGCTTTCCTCTCGGGCCGGTTAGAATCATCAGCATTAGGTTTACCACCCGGCCATCCGGTGATGGTTCGCTGAAGGTCGTTGAATACTTTGATGTTTATATTATAAGCAGCAGGGCCTTTCTGTGCGATGAGGTCACTCATCCCATTATCGTTATAATCACGGTCGGTAAGCTTAAGGATCGGTTTATTAACTTTCTGACATAACCAGACGACACCCTTACGGATCATCCGGTCGTCCCATTCACAGGGGCCTACAAGCCAGGGCGTTTTATGACGGGTAAGTTCTGCTGCGGCTCCTTCATCAACGATAAAAACGGTGTTTTGATGTTTCTGAAGGTAACTGGCCGGTACATGTTCGGTGATATCTTCCTCAACAGCTTTTTTGATTATGCCTGCCTTGCCCTCACCCCAGGCCATGAGAATGATCTTGCGCGCTTCAAAAATATTGCCAATACCCATGGTGATAGCCCTTTTAGGTACATTCTCTTCACCAAAAAAATCACTGGCAGCATCTACACGGGTAATATGATCCAGGGTAATGAGCCGGGTACGGGAATCGATGGGAGAGCCAGGTTCGTTAAAACCGATATGCCCTGTTTTCCCTATGCCCAGCAATTGAATGTCTAAACCCCCGGCAGCCTCTATTTTCTTCTCATATCGTTCACAGAATTCAGGTATCTCTTCAATGGGCAGTGATCCGTCAGGTATATTTATGTTTTCTTTTGGAATATCAATGTGATCGAAAAAATTTTCATTCATGAACCGTACATAACTCTGTAAACGGCTTTGCGGCATGGGGTAATACTCGTCGAGGTTAAAAGTGATCACCTTTTTAAAACTTAATCTCTCCTCTTCGTGAAGCCTGATTAATTCTTCATAGACAAGTATGGGGGTTGAGCCGGTAGGCAACCCAAGTACACATTTCCCGCTTTTTGCTTTCATAGTATCAGCGATATCACGGGCAATGACAGTTGCCGCCTGCTGACTGTCACTGAAAATGATCGTGGGTATCTTTTCAAATTGGGTATGTCCGGAGTTATGGGACCGCCTAAGGTCGGATAATTTTTCGTTCATGGAGATATTGATTTATTATTTTGGCTCAAAATTAAAAATTTAAGCTAAAATTTTGAGTGGAAAAAAGATAATTTATGTCAATCTTATTAATTATTCAATAATAGACCTTATGGGCAACCTTAATCGTTAAGAAATCCCATTTTGCCTGATTCATAATCATGGATGGCATCGATCACTTCTTCTTTACTATTCAATACAAACGGGCCGTAATTAAAGACCGGTTCACCGATCGGAAGGGCGGCAAGGATAAGCAAACGTGTTTCGGAGTTTGCTTCTACAGTTATCAGTCCGCCTTCCTTTTTGAAAACGACTAGTTGTTTATCATTGATTTCCTGATCATTAATAATGGCCTTTCCGCCAAGTTGATAAATGGCCGTATTAAAATTCTTATCGAATTCCAGTGTTGTTTTTCCTCCCGGATGCAACAGGGCAGTATAAGCCTGAATATCTTTTCTTGTATTTACAGGACCTTCCAAACGTTGAAATTTACCGGCAAATACGGAAATAACGACTTTTTTATCTTTTGACAGATATGTAGGGATATGTTCAGCGGTAAAACCCTGATAGGCAGGTGCAGACATCTTATCACTTCCAGGAACATTGATCCAAAGTTGGATTAGTTCGAAAACGCCCCCATTATTCCTGAAATCCTGTGATGCTTTTTCCGAATGCACAATGCCTTTTCCTGCGGTGATCCATTGAACGCCGCCCGGTCCGATCACGCTGTTATTGCCGAGAGAATCCTTGTGCTCAACCTCTCCGTTAAATACAAAAGTTACCGGTTCGAATCCTCGGTGCGGGTGAGCATCCACTTGTAGGGCGTTTTCTCCCGGCTTGTATATTTCCGGTCCGGCATGGTGGATCAGAAGAAAAGGATCTACCTGCCTGACCCCGGCAGCCGGCAGGGGCTGAGCTATGGTATTATGCCCCATCTGAACTTTTCCGGCAGTTATCACTTTGTCAATGTCTCGATTCATCGCAATATTTATTGTAGGTTTTATCTTAATATAATCGGCTAATGGTTAATTTGTTTGAACTGCCAACCATTTCTAATAAATTTGTGTCATTAAATTCATAAACCTAAGGATTTTTTACCAATAGAATGCAGAATCGAAATGAAAAAATTTAGCTTTAGCAACCTGCTGCTTTTAAGCAGTATTTTTTTTATTATCCTGATGGACGGGTGCAGGTTCGGCTTTGATGATGACACCAGGTATATCAGCGGAGAGGGGGAACTTGTATCACATACAATAGTGGTGGATACCTTCACTAACATTCTTCATGGAAGTATCGGAACAATGAATGTGACAGTTGGTGATACTTTCAGCCTGACGCTCAGGGCCCAGCAAAATATCATCAATGAGATGAATTTCTTTGATGATGATGGCTTTTTTTTCTGGGGCATTCAGGGGGATGTTAAAATTCTGGAATCAGACACGATCGTATTAGATATTCAACTTCCCGTCAATCTGGAAAGTGTGAAGTTAACCGGCGTGGGTAATATTTTTATTGAAAGTCCGAAGCAGGATGAAATTATTCTTGATCTGCAGGGGATAGGCAATATTCTTGGATATAATGCTGAAGTCGACGATGCACAGGTATTCCTTTCTGGCTCAGGAAACGTACAGGTGAAGGTTTCCGAGAATCTTTCGGGAATCTTATCGGGTAGCGGGAATATTTATTATCAGGGAGAACCCATTGTAAATGTTCTGGTCACAGGTGCAGGGAATGTACTCGATGATAACTGATTATTTAAAAATAATTCATAAATTCCCGGTAAAAATCATTTTTTGACGAAAAGAAGATATTTTGTTATTCTTAACCCGGTTGCCGGGAACGGGAAATCAATTCATAAGCTGGAAATGGTAAAGGAGGAATTCCGCCTGCGGGATATTTGTTTTGATTTGTATTGTACGGATGTGCATACCAGGGCCGACGAGTTGATTCGAAAAAAATTTGACCGGTCCATTTATTCGGATATTCTCATACTGGGTGGTGACGGCACGATCAATGAGACGGCCAACGGTCTTGACGACAGGAATGTTCCTGTCTCTGTAATATCTATGGGAACCGGCAATGATACCATCAAACATATTCATCAATCGCTTGATTTTAACTACCAGTTGAAAACGGCTTTTGAAGGGCAGGTTACACCTGTTGATGCGGGAGTATGCAATGGCCGTTTATTTCTTAACGGGATCGGGCTGGGCTTTGATGGTAAAGTAGTGGAGATCATGGCTAAGGAAGGGAAGAAATATGCAGGGCATTCGGCTTATCTTAGTGTAGTACTTCGGATTTTGATTACATTCCGTGAAAAAGAGGTGGCCGTAAGATTAGATGATCAGGATTTTAGAAAGGAGATACTCCTAATGACCATCGCCAAGGGTACTACCTTCGGCGGAGGTTTTCTGATCAACCCCTATTCTGTTAACAACGACGGGTTGCTTGATATCTGCGTCTTTAAAAAAACTCCTTTATGGATGCGCATCCTGTATTTGCCAAAAATGAAAAGTGGCGGTCATAAGAACCTGAAGGTGGTATCTTTTTACAAGTCAAAGACAGTGAATATCGAGGAAAACAGGGATTTGGTTGCTCATATGGATGGCGAATTCATAGGTCATCCGCCTTTCACCATTTCGGTAATACCCAGAGCCTTTTCTTTCAGAGTTTAGTATTGATCAGGAAACATACAGATCATTTCTTGTTTCCGGTTAGTCTCAGATAATAATATAAGGCGATCAGGAAAACGAAGAACGAGATAAACTGGGAATTGGTGATCCATTCGCCGATCACATATCCGCGGGAGATATCTCCTCTGAAAATCTCAATGATGATCCTGCCGGCAGGATAGATCATCAGGTAAAGCAAAAATAATTGACCGTCGAATTTTTTTCTGCTTTTCATGAATAGCAATACGGCCATGATGCCGTAAAGTAAAAATACACTGTAAAGCTGCGTCGGGTGCAGGGGTGTGTCGAGAGGACGCGCCTGACAAACCGGATTTGTGAAAACTACTGAAAAAAATCCGTCGTGAGGAACACCATGACAACATCCTGCCAGAAAACAGCCGATCCTTCCCGTACCATGAACGATAACAGTAGTGACAGCCATTATATCAAGCATGGGTAGCGTCGGGATTTTCTTTATTTTAAAAAAGATCAGCATGATTGGTACTGCAAAAAGCAGAGAGCCGTAAAACACGAATCCCTGGCTGAAGTTTTGAAATAGTTCTCCGGGATTATTTATATACCGGGCAGGGTTCTCAAACACTACGAATAATTTTCCGCCGATGATGGCCGCAATCAATATTGAGAGCACCAGCTCATTAGTCGTTTCATAGCTGACATTCAGTTGCTTTCTTGCCTGGCGGGCCGTATAATAAAAGCCCAATAGGGCGCCCAGGGCAATCATCGTCCCATAGGAATAAATTTGTATGGTATCTGGGAGAAATGAATTTAAGAATTCGGGTGTTTCAAACTCAAATAATACCGGATGCATACCATAGATCAGTTTATTATAAAATTTAATAAAAAGGATATCTGTTCCTTCATTTCATTGAATAGATAAATATTCAGTAAATTTGCGACGTAAATCAATAATATTTAATGTTTTGGACGAAAAAATTGCTACTATTATTCTCGCTGCCGGATCTTCAAGTCGTTTCAAAGAACCTAAACAATTGCTCGAATATCAGGGGAGCACCCTGATTGAAACAGCGGTGAGTACCGCCGTAAAGACCCACTTCGGTCCGGTTATTACGGTAGTGGGCAGCGATGAAAAGAAAGTAGTCAATGCCTTGAAATCCTATAAAGATAAGACTGCCATTGTCGTCAATAATGCATGGGAGGGGGGAGTCAGTTCATCGATTCTTGCCGGCCTGGAAAAGATCCAGCAGATGGATTCCGATATTTACGGTGTGCTTATCATGCTCAGCGACCAACCCCTGATCAGCGTAAACCATTTGGTGGCTATGGTCAGGTCACATTTCTCTTCAGGTAAAAAGATCATCGCTTCCGGCTATGGAGGATCTTTTGGTGTGCCGGCTTTTTTTCATAAAAGCCTTTTTCACTATTTTGATAAACTGGAAGGGGATAAGGGTGCCAAATCTATTATCAGCAAGCTGAAACAGGATGTGCATGTAATACCAAATCCTAATGCAGAACTGGATATCGATACGGAAGAAGATTATAAGAAACTTTTGGAGAGAAGCTGATTTTCAGTTGCATTACAAAGCAGACTTCCGTATTTTAGATTAAATAATATCATTAACCGGATTTTTTTGGTTAATGGTCAGCTAAACTTATTAAGGATCATGAAATACATCTTTTGGGTTTCTGTATTATTCCTTCTCCTGCTGTCAGGCACCTCCTTTCAATTATTTAATGACCTCGAAGAAAGTATCGCCAGAGGAGAAGAAATTTATATTCTTTATTGCCAGGAATGCCACCAGGTGGATGGAAAGGGAATAGAGGGTGTTTATCCTCCACTAGCCCAGTCAGACTATCTTTTTAACAATATCAACCAGTCCATTCAGATCCTGATGATCGGATCGGATGGTGATATTGTGGTTAATGGTAAAACACATGTGATGGACATGGATCCCACCTATTTAAACGACGAATATATTGCGGATGTGATGAACTATATTCTGAATACCTGGGGCAACTCCTATGATAAAATGATCACTGAGGATTATGTCGGAGATCTGAGGTAAAGATTAGTCTTCAATTACTGTATTTGCAGCGGGGGCAAACAGCATGGCACATATAGCATGCTGAACATAATCAATGCGGATGATCGGGTCATAGTGATCATACCTGAAGCCTCCGGCAACTTTTTCCGGGACCGGGAAGTTCCGGCTTTCGGTTTTAGTATACTGTAGATTTGATATCCATTGAAGCCCTGCCATGTAATGCCTGTATAAATAATGATATTGATCCATATCATTACCGGCTAATGCCATTTGCATAATCGACCCAACGCCTTCAATACAACTGGTAGTATTGATGGAAGGCAAACCATAAAAGCTCCCGTAATAAATTCTGTTTTTATTTAGGTTTTGTTGCTTAAGGAGCCGCTTGCAATATTGATAGGCAGCGTTTTTTAACTCGGTGGATCCGGTCAACTCATGCATCTCTGCCAGGGCCTGGCAAGCCCAGGCGATATAGCCATGGTTTTTCCAGTGGCCACGGCGGTTATAATAACTGAACGTTTTATGAAAGCGGTTCAGGTAAATGGGGTCCCTGAAATACCGAAAGGCATAGGATAAGGCAAGAAGGGCTTCTCCTGGATAGATCATCGACTCCCAGCGCTTATCATATTCCCCATGGTAAAAAAGAATGCTTTCGATGGAACCATCCTCATCAATATCCTGCAAATAAAAAACCGTTGCCAGGAGATCCCTGATTAATCCATCATGCATAGGATTGGAAGTTATTGATCGATATTCCAATAAGGTTATAACCGCCAAGGCTATTCCTCCCAGTTTCGCCTTGTTATCATAAGCCACATAAGCAAGGCTGTCCTGAAAATAACCGGTATGCTTAAGGATAAAGCTGAGGCTTTTTTCTGCGGATAAAAGATACCCGGGCTTATTTATGGTTTTATAAGCCCTTAGGATTGACCAGGTTGTGGCTGTTTGCCGTAAAATATTGTTAATGACCGAAGGAGAAGAAAAATCTTCAAGGGGGTCATACCAGTAAGTATATTGCCCATCATCCAGTTGATGAGTTATAAGATATTCAACAGCAGCAGTAATGGAATGGTGGATTTTTCCCCTGGAATTAGTTTCGGGTTCGCTATGGGTTGCCTGTTCATTTAAAACACGGATAAAGCTGAAAGCTCTGTCCGATTCAAGTAAGAGTGCTGTTTTTAATTTTGGTCCGGGGATTACTGACAGTTCGGGATGCAGACGGAAACCAATTATCGCCAGCGAAACAGTTAACAGAAAGGCCAGGCTTATTATTGTCGGAATCCGGTATTTTTTACGAATGATCATATCTTAGGCCAGGATGTAAGGCCACCCGATCCCCTGTTATGGGGGAGGGTGATTTTCCTGTGATGCGGCTAATTTATTTTTTTTATTAAGAAATAAAAAATCCTTCCCGGACAGAATTCGAGGGTGTATGAAGAGAGTTCTGTATAATAATCCGGGAAGGATATAATTTATCTGAAAACAAAAGCGGAAGCAAGGTTTAAAAAAAATCAGATATGATAAATACCCAAATTGGGGGATTTTATCATTTTTGTATATTCGTTATTCTTGTTAAATATTTATTTTAATAATCTCATGGATCACCTAAAGCCTTAGTTGGCCCGCAAAAAGGGTGAATCAGCTTATATGCGATTGATACTAACTTCAATACTGCTCTTCGCCAGTCTTTATCTCCCGGCTCAAAAACTAATTTCCACCCGGTTCGATAAGGATAACGGCCTGGATAGCCTTGATGTCAACGTTTTTGTCCAGGATGATTATGGCTTTTTATGGCTGGGTACCGGTAAAGGGCTTTTCAGGTTTGATGGGGAGGCTTTCAAAAAAATCAGGTTCAATGAACCCGAAGACGATACGGAGGTTAATGATCTAATGTTCGATTCTTCCGGAACTTTATGGATTGCTTCCGGCAAAGGCATTTTCTCTTATGATGGCACCCTTTTTCGTCATTTTATTCCAGGAAACCGTTATTCTTCCGGTCATTATGATCATATAATGGCATTGGAAGACGACCTTACAGGTTTTGTTTATGATGAAAAAGAAATTTTCCTTATTAAGAAAAGAGAATTGGAACCGGCAACCGGATGGTTTGACACCATCGACGGAAGTATACTGGATATTTTTCAACATTCTCCAGATACCGTCTGGCTGCTGACCAAAAATGATAAGCTGCATTTCTCTGTAAAAGGTAAAATTATCCGTTCTTACAATATTCCATTCGAAGGAACCAGGCCGGTCAGTATTCAAGGAGTTATAACTCCATATGTTCATTTATTGACTAATCGGGGAATACGTATTGCCGACTTAACCGGTACTACCGGTACAGTTCCTCTCCTGCCTGCCGGCAAAGGAGGGGAAATGGTGCTATATGCTGATAATGATAATCTTTGGCTCTCTCGCGAAGGCAGTATCTTTATTGCCAATGGAAAAGATACCCTGGAAAGCGGTTTGATTTTGTCCCGGCCTGATTCCAGGCCT
>CAZYDB010000031.1:0-4310 GCA_964645995.1 uncultured Roseivirgaceae bacterium | reverse complement strand
GGTTTTCAGGTTATGAATTGGCTTTATGGGAAGATGACGTACTACCTGCCGCGATGGCTTCAGCCATTATAAGACATAATAACAATGTATTTATCGGTTATTTTGGCCAGGGTGTACGGTTCCTGCAGGGTAAGCAGTGGCAATCCCTGACAATGGAGAATGGCCTGGTAAGCAATTATGTTCGATCACTACTTGCAACGGATGATGAATTATGGCTGATCACCGCGAAGGGTGTTTCAAGCTGGAATGGCACGCAGATGGAATCATTTTCTTCTTCTGATGGGCTTCCCCATAATTACTGTTACACAGGCCAGGTAACTAAGGAAGGAGTATTATATATTGGTACGGAAGCGGGTGTCGCCTATTATGAAAATGGGAGTTTTTTTCCTGTCAAAATGGACGACAGCCTGATGCGAAAACGCATAAAACAGATTCTTGAACTGGAAGATGGGACACTCCTGCTGATGTCTGATGACCAGGTGATCTCCTATAATAAAGGAGAAGTAAGTCTGCTGTTAAAGGATCTTTTAATGCCAAAAGAGGTGCTTAATGCTATTGCTTGTGATCATTATGGAAACCTCTGGCTTGGTAGTGAAATGTACGGCCTGGTATATTTCAACAGTGAAAATAACGAATTGCATTATTTATCACAGGAACATGGATTCCCGTTTTCCAGGGTACGTACTTTATCGATCTTCGGCGAAGACAACCTTCTTATTGGCACAGAATCAGGGGCTTATAAATGCAGGATCGATGAAAAGGGCGATATACTCAGTATATATACTATCGGCAAAGAATCAGGATATCCTGATTTTGAGGTAAACCTCCGGGCCGGCTATGTTGATAAGGAGAAGATCTTACTCGGGACAAATATTGGTTTGGTATCCCTTGACCCCGGGCAGGTAATGCCCCGGCCCGCTGGTCCGCCGGTATATGTCACTGATCTTAAAATATCTTTTAAAGATATCGACTGGACCTCCAGAAGGATGAAACTTGATCAATGGTTTCAAGTACCCGTTAAACCGGTACTTGAGCATTCTCAGAATGACCTGTTATTTGAGTTTAAAGGGATTTCATTAAAGACCACCGTTGAATTATGGTATAAATATAAGATCAATCAACAGGATAATCAGTGGTCGGAGCCCACCCGGACTGCCAGCGCCATCTATCCCAATTTACGTCCCGGAAAATATACTTTCATGGTTAAGTCATCTTTTGATGGCATTCAATGGGAAGAAGAGGCTTCTCATTATGAGTTCTTAATCGTTCCTCCATTTTGGAAGACCTGGTGGTTCTATGTGATCCTGTCAGCTTTTATTCTGGCTGGTTTTGTGTTTTTTAATAATTACCGGATAAAAACAAAGATCGACCAGTTAATTGCGATTGAAAGAATAAAGAAAGAAGAGTATGACCGGATTCAGAAAAAAGTAGCCATGGATTTTCATGATGAGGTGGGCAATCACCTGGCCAGTATTTCTCTTTTGATCCAGTTGATCAAGAACCGGCAATGGGAAGTGCCCGATGAACTGGAGGACTTCCTGGATAAGATTGACCAGGAGTCGAAGCATCTTTTTAGCGGGACCAAAGATTTTGTCTGGTCCCTGGATCCTTCAAATGATAACCTGAGGGCGGTTTTTCATAATATCCGTGATTATGGCACCGAGATTTTTGAGAATTCCTCAATCAGTTTTAATGTGATGACCGGTACCTCTGACATTGAAAAATTAAAACTCCCGCCAGGCTTCACCCGTCAGATCGTTTTAATCTTTAAGGAGGCCTTGAATAATGCGTTCAGGCATGCTGAATGCAGGAATGTATATTTTTCGATCGATATAAAAAATGGAGTGATCAATATAAGACTTCAGGATGATGGAAAGGGTTTTAATACCAAAGAAAAATCGTATTACGAGGGTATCAAAAAAATGAAATACAGAGGGACAAAAATAAAAAGTGACTTACTGTTTTCTTCTGGTGAGAATGAAGGAACGGAAATAGTGCTGAAAGCGGAATTAAATGGATAAAGGACGTGTTAGCAATAAAAATTGATATATATTGAAAAATATTCAATTCAATATTTTATGGTTAGGTCGGAACATAAATAATTAGTTATGGATAGTCAGCAGAAACGAATTATTATTATTGAAGATAATGATGTTGTAAGGGATGGATTCAAGCTTTTGATCAGCAGTTTGAGTAATCATGAGGTGGTAGGGACATATGAGTCTTGTGAGGAGGCCTTAAAAAACATTAAAAAGATCAATCCGGATGTTGTATTGATGGATATTGAATTGCCGGGGATGAATGGGATAGAAGGGACCCGTATAATAAAAAAGTCTTTTCCCGAAATAGAGATTTTGGTGATTACCGTTCATGATGATAATGACCTGGTTTTTCAGGCCCTCGTAGCAGGGGCATCCGGCTATATAACCAAAAATGCACCTCATAATAAGATTCTGGATGCGATCAGTGAGGTTTCAAAAGGAGGTGCACCCATGAGTAGTAAAATTGCACGGATGGTGGTAGAGTCTTTTCAGCGGAACCAGAACTCCCCATTGAGTCCGAGGGAAACGGAAGTGCTGGAATTATTGGCCGAAGGTAAAAGTTATTCCGTAATTGCGGACGAACTGTTTATTCATAAGGAAACTGTTAAATCACACATTAAAAATATTTATTATAAATTGCAGGTTAATTCCAAAGCCGCCGCAATAGAAATAGCCAAAAAGAATAAGCTTATCTGATCCCGGAGTAGTATTCGCCGGTTATTCTCACGATTAACCTCACGGAAACATTTTTTATTGTAACGTTTTATAATTGCGCTATTAAAGCTTAGTGGATGAAACTGAATTTTCCATCCTGATAAGTACAAAATGTCCATCCACAAAAATGCCAGCGAGCTGTTATCATGTTAGTGTAGCTGTAGCTTTACCACCTCGCTCGCCGGAGTCGTGCATAGAATTCAGGGATGTTAAAGGCAATGGATGCCAATGACCAAAACGGTCCGAAGATATCATAAATTTTTCGCGTAAAAATGTTTCTGTTTTCACCCGGCAGTAAAAATTATATATTTTTCGGGTTAGCCGGTTTTCTTTATTCTACTGTATTTTGGGGGATAGGGGTGCATGATAGTCTCAGCAATGGTCCTGGATAGTAATTTTGTTAATGGGACCTTATACTTTAAAATCATCTAAAATTGATATAAATAGCACACTATCGGTTGTATATCGAATATTTTTTATCGGGTGACACAGGTGTTTCATCCTTTTGGATTTGGTTATTCAATCGAAATTTCAGGCTTATTGTTTTTTGTATAATTGCCAAATAATCAGCAGGATATGATTTTTGCTGATCAATTTATGTCTTTTTTACCAGTCTTAAATATTTTTCATTGTGTAAGAGTAGTTATTTCTCCGATTAAAGCAATTAAACAATGATTTTTATAGATACGTTACTCCTTCCGGGGTAAAAATTCCCGTTGTTTAGGGGATACCCATTGACTTGATTTATCCCCACCTTTGAGGTACATGCAATAGTTTTTCCAGACACTATTTTTATTTCAGGTGCAATAAGTAATTGGTATTGGATCATATACCCCTGGAGCGAGGAATCTGGAATATGCTTGGGAATTTATATTGTTTCATTCTTAAATGATTGTCTATGAGGAACTTTTTACGATTTAGTTTCATGCTTGTAGCTTTAATCCTGATCAATACTGCACAGGCACAGGAGAGGACAATCTCCGGTAAGGTTACTTCCGCCGATGACGGTTCGCCCATACCAGGAGTCAATGTGATCCTCAAAGGAACGACAACAGGTACAGTTACTGATTTTGATGGTAACTATAAGTTAACGGTACCCGGTCGGGGAGGAAGCCTGGTTTTCAGGTTTATCGGACTCGAGACCCGGGAGATTCCTATTGGCAACCAGGCCGTAATTGATGTTAGCCTGGCCGCTGATATCACTGAATTATCAGAGGTGGTTGTTACTGCCGTCGGTATTGAAAGAGAATCGAGGGCGCTTGGTTATTCAGTTGAAAATGTTGATGGAGACAAGATCCAACAGGTATCGGAGCCTGATGCCCTGCGGGCTCTTCAGGGGAAGGTTCCCGGGGTGAATATCACCGGATCCAGCGGTGCTCCGGGTAGCTCTACCAGGATAACCATCCGGGGAAACTCTTCATTATTGGGTAATAACCAGCCTTTGTTTGTTGTAGATGGTATTCCCTTCAACAGTGAAGAATACAGGACATACAACCAGCTTGCCAATGGTGGCGCCTATGCCAGCCGGCTTGCTGATCTCGATCCTAATAATAT
>CAZYDB010000030.1:14075-22903 GCA_964645995.1 uncultured Roseivirgaceae bacterium | reverse complement strand
AAAAAACAACACCTTTCCAAAAGTTTTAAACTTTTGGAAAGGTGTTGTGCCAAATAAACTAAACTTTAATATTAACATTTAGAACTAACCAATTATAAAATGCTTTAAATCAATACTTTATATATTATTTTTGTTATTCCTGGCTGAAATATTAAGAGGAAAGATCACAAAAAACATATTGTATTTTTACAACAATAAAAGTGTCATTATTTGAAGTTATTTTTGCCAGGTTACCAAGCCAGTCTCATACTATCTTTTTTTAAAAAGCGGGACTGTGCTACAGGGTTCACCATACATTATACTGGATGTAACAGGAGTAAGTAAACGGGTGATCTCAACATAAGCGGAATCCGGTACAGGAAAATTACCACAGCCTTTAATAACTACTTTTTTGTCTTGAAATTTATTAAGATCAATTATTGATAATGCTTCCCGGAAAAGAGTTGATTCAAGTTCATTGAGACTTCCTAAAATAATCATATGAGCGTAGGGTCTGAGTTGGATTGTTAAGAGCATATACGCCCAGGTCGGTACTATGGCATCAACAGAACACGTCAGAGCCACATTTTTACCTTCGAACCAGGACCAGTCAAACTCCTTCACTTTGTTCCTGAAATCCTTTTCCTTCAGTATCATCTCTTCATATAGAAGGTCTTTGATGTCAAAAACGACCCTTTCGCCCTGGTGAAAATATTTTTCCAGGTCAAAAGTGACCAGCGGGCTTCTGGCAACACGGTTGATGATTTCTCCTTCATTTTTCATATCAAAACATTTTTTTGGGAACACCTGCAATGAAATCCTTTAAATAGAACGGCTCAAACGTTTCAGTGTTTTCGAAATCTCCTTTTTTATATTTTTCTAATGCCAGGTTACCGGTAGCTTTGGCCAGTGGGGTGATGTTATCCAGAAAGAAGGCCTCAGGAAATCTTGACAAAATTTCTCTTGCTTTGGGCATGCCATTGCCAAAAAATATAATGGGACCTTTGCTCAGTTCATCTCTAAAAGACCGTTCATCAATAATATGTGAATTCGTCGGTACAATCACATTCAAATCGGCATCGGTTAACAAATAGTAAATTTCCATGCGGCGGGCATCCAGCATCGGACATAGCCTGAATTTGTTAATGTTATAATTGTTTACGTGCCACGCCATCGCCATCAGGGTATTGACAGAAATAAGCGGCAATCCTAATGCGTAACAGATGCCTTTGGCTGTAGAAGTTCCAATCCTTAAGCCTGTATAAGAGCCGGGTCCTTTGGACACAGCCAGGGCTGTCAGTTCTTTCATCTCCCGCCCGGTATATTTCATAAGGTCATGTATCATGGGCGCCAGATATTCAGCATGAGATTTGTCAACCATAAGGTCCTGAGAACCCAAAAGCCGGCCGTCCTCGAATAAGGCTACCGAACATACTTTTGTGGCTGTTTCAATGCTTAATATTAAGGACATATGTGCTGTTGGTTCAAGGGTTATCAGAAGTTGAATTCATGTTTGTCGTATTGTACGAGGTTTCTGGTTTCCAAGTATTCATAATACCTGCCATGAAAATCCATCCTGTACTTGATCGTATCTTCAAAGCGGTTTATAGTTTTAAGCAACAGTTCTGATATTTCTCTTATTGCCATATTACCTCCCGTATTACAGGTGATATAATCGCAATAACTCATTTTTTTACAATATTCCGCGAATAATGATGCCCCTGGGTTTTTTACCAGGATTCGTAAGCCTACCTGATTAGCCAGTGAAAGATCGTGGATGTCATCAAAAACGAACATTATCTCTTCGGGTTCAAGGCTATTATTCCGGATGATCGCATCCAGAACATCTCCCTTGTTCTTCACTCTGAAAAATACATCATGAAAATGTTCTCTTTCTGCCCATTTAATTGCTGTTTCATTCTTTTCCCCTGTAACGATAGCGGTATATGGATTGGAATGATGAATAAGATAATAACCGAAACGCAACATATTGACCCCCATTGAATCGATCTCATTAAACGTACTTGGGATCTGCCCCTTCTTACCATCATTAAAGATGCCGTCCCAATCAAAGATCAGGGCTTTGACACGCTCAGTTTTCTTTTTAAACTTTTCCGGTTTAATGACCAGCTCTCCTCTTATACCGCTAATTTTTTCCTTTTCTTTCAAAATAAATTGAGTTTATTGTAGACCATCAAGGTTTAGTAGATCCTGTATGTCCAGTAAACCCATGACTTTTCCATTCTCAGTTACTACTAAAGTATCTACCTGTGTTTCTTTGAAAAGAGCTGATGCTTGATATAATAAGGCATGGGCTTCGATAGAATATGGCTTTTTTAACTCCAGGTCACCTGCCTTCCCATTCACTACCGAGCCCCCCTCCTTTTCAACCATCCGGCGCAGGTCTCCATCGGTAAAGAAACCAATAGGTTCCTGATTATCATTTACGATGGTGACGGCACCGCAGCCGCCAACAGTCATTTTAACCAGGCAATCATGGATGGAATCATCAACCGTTACCAGCGGGTTGGAAGGCGACATTATTTCCCTTACTGTGTTGGTCATCAGCCGGGTATGCTCAAAGAACTGTTTTGTTCCCAGCTCAGTGAAGTGATTTTCAGTTAATTGCTTCATCACTTTCCAGGGTACTGTCACGGTATGTGAGCCGGCATTAATGGCGTTCCGTACATGTTCTACACTTCTGACAGAGGAGAACATGATTTTGGTCTTGTACCCATAATAGTTAACTGCGTTTACGCATTGTTCCACCAGCCAGACGGCATCCTGTCCCTGATCCTGTAGTCTGCCTACCAGCGGGCAGACATAGTCCGCTCCGGCAGCCATGGCCATATAGGCCTGCTGAAGGGTGTATACCAGGTGTATATTGACCAGGAAACCCTCATCTTTCAGCATTTTACAAGCCCGCACACCTTCCATTGATATTGGTATTTTGAAAACAGTACGGTTTTTGTCAAGGCCAAGTTTATGTTGTCTTACAGCTTCTGCAACAATCTCTTCGGCTTTACTTCCCAATGCTTCGATCTGCAATACGGGTACTATTTTGGATAATTCAAGGATAGTCCCGTCGATATCCGTTATTCCATGCCTGTGCATAAAGGTTGGCGTAGTTGTCAGGCCACTGAGAAACCCAAACTTAAAAGCCTCTTTAATCTCATTGACATCAGCTGAATCAAGGTATAATTCCATGGTCTTATTTATATTTTTGATTTTTTAATTTCATTTTCTGTTATTCACTTCAATTTGATGAATATCAAGAAGAGGTTTGATAAATTCTTCCAGGTGATCCAGATCATATTGGCTGGCTGCATCGCATAAAGCATCGGAAGGACAGGGATGGGCTTCAATAAAAATACCATCTACCCCGGCTGCAACTCCGGCCCGGGCCAGCACGTTAAGGTATTGTTTTGCTCCCCCACTTGGGTCGGCACTCGGTATTCCATATTTTCTGATGGAATGGGTAATGTCAAAAATTACTGGATACCCGGTTTCATTTAAATGATAAAAACTTCTGGGATCAACAACCAGGTCGTTATAGCCAAATGTATATCCTCGCTCCGTCAGCAGGATCTTTTTATTTCCTGCAGATTCTACCTTAAGGACAGGCTTTATCATATTTTCCGGTGCAAGAAACTGACCATGTTTCAGATTTACCACCTTACCTGTCCTGGCTGCTTCGACGACCAGGGTAGTCTGCATGCAGAGATAAGCCGGTATCTGAATAATGTCCAGAATCTCAGCTGCAGCAGCTACCTGATCAGGGTAGTGGACATCGGATAGAAGAGGCAGATCAAACTCCTTATTAATCTTTTCAAGCATCTTAAGACCCTCTTCAAGTCCTGGACCCTGGTAATACTCCACACTTGAGCGGTTGTCTTTTTGAAAAGAAGATTTATAGATGAGTGGTATTTTAAGCTTTTCGGAGATCATCTTTAACTGCTCCGCAGTCTTCATCATGATCGATTCCTCCTCAATCACGCAGGGGCCGGAAATTAGAAATAGCTGATCGTTTCCGCAACTGATGTTCCCTACCTCAACTATTGTATTGCTCATTAAAATGTATTTTTTTCGGGGTTTAAAATTTCACGGATCCTTTGCAGGTCTTCTTCAGTGTCGATGCAGAGGCTGGAATGGTCAGTAAAGCCAATCCTGATGGCATGGCCGTTTTCCAGCCACCGGTTCTGTTCCAGTTGCTCGGTTAATTCCAGTTTTGAAGGTTTCAGGCTTGAGAAAATCTCCAGTGCCTCCGGTGTGTAAGCGTAGATGCCTACATGTTTATAAAAAGTATTGTTATTCAACCAGTTTTTTTTCTTAATTCCCTTAATGTATGGAATAACAGACCGGCTGAAGTACAAGGCATTGTGATCCTTGTCAAACACCACAAATGCCTCACTTTCGTTCGTGAGTTCCGAAGGCTTGGTTACAGAAGTCGCCAGTGTGGCCATCATTATATACTCGTCAGTGAAACAACTTTTGAGTGTTTCTATCTGTTCGGGTTCCAGTAATGGTTCATCACCCTGGATATTTATGATAACATCAAAATGCTGGTCACCACTCATAGTTATCTTCGCATAGGCTTCCAGGCACCGGCTGGTACCGGTTGTATGATCCTCTGAGGTCATGATCACCCGGCCTCCAAAGTCTGATACAGCCTCATAAATTCTATGATCGTCCGTAGCCACATACAGGTCCTCCATAACTTTTACGGCTCTTTCATACACATGTTGTATCATGGGCTTTCCGATGATGTCGATCAGGGGTTTCCCTTCAAGACGTGTAGACCCATAACGGGCGGGTATGATACCGAGGAACTTCATGCAGCTTTAATCAGGAGTGCAAATTAACAAAAATGTTATATCTTAAAAGCTTTATTTAGGTATAAAAAACAGTCCTTGAGTTAAAATCTTTGTAATATTGGATAGTATAGAATCTTCATAGTATCCGTAAAAATTCAATACATCTCTTTAACATAAAACTTTTCAATTATGCCAGGAATGGAAGTTTATGGCGCAGAAGAGCGCAAAGAAGTAATGGATGTTCTTGAAACAGGGGCTCTGTTCAGGTATGGCCATGAGAATATCCGCAAGGGCATGTGGAAGTCCATGGAATTTGAAGAAGAGGTCAGGCGATTCACCGGAGCTCCTTATGCCCATGCCGTTTCAAGCGGTTCTACGGCAGTAGCAGCCATCATGGCTGCCGCCGGCGTCGGTCATGGGGATGAAGTGATCGTCCCGCCTTTTACCTTTGTGGCCCCGATTGAAGGGGCATTTCTGGGTGGGGCATTGCCTGTTTTCGCTGAGATTGATGAGACTTTATGTTTAAGTGCTGAAGGAATTGAAAAAGCGATAACACCAAAGACCAAAGCCGTCCTCCTGGTCCACATGTGTGGTGCTCCCGCCGATCTTGATAGGATATTGAAAATATGCAAAAAAAATAACATAAAGCTTATTGAAGATTGTGGTCAGGCGATGGGTGCTTTTTACAAGGGAACATCGGTTGGTTTGTATGGAGTGGCCGGTGCTTTTTCTTTTGATTATTTCAAAATTGCGACTTGTGGTGAAGGCGGCATGACCATCACTAATGATAAAAATATCTATGACAAGATCGATCAGGTCTCTGATCATGGCCATACCCACATCGGGGATAACAGGGGCATGGAAGAGCATCACCTGATGGGTTTTAATTACCGGATCAATGAGTTGAGCGCTGCCATCGGCCTTGCACAGATGAGAAAGCTACCTGGTGTGATCAGGTCGAATCAGGAAAATAAACAATACCTGAAAGAAAGACTGCAGGAAATCAAGGATCTTACCTTCAGGTGTATCACCGACGAGGAAGGGGATTCGGCCACTTTCCTTAATTTTTTCTTTCCGGATAAAACCATAACCGAAAAAGCCTTCAGGCAATTTGCTGATGACGGAGTAAGTGGCGTAACCTACTGGTATACCAACAGGTATCATTATATTAATCAATGGGATCATATCAAAAAGATGAATTATCCTGCGCCATTATCCGTTCATGACAAAGGAGCCCCACAGGATTACGATACGCTCAGTCTTCCTAAATCAGAGGATGTGATGAGCAGGATGGGATCGATCGGGATCAGGTGCACCTGGGAACCGGAAGAAATGGAGCAGTTTGCTGATCAAGTTGTTGGAGTCATAAGAAAGGTGATCTAAGATAATATATAGAATTCCAAAAGGGTAAATCCGGGTAGTGTATTTAAGCAAATATCAACAGGATGCGTCTTTTTAATACTTATTTTTCAGTAATTGGAAATACACATTAATTACTCGCTCCATAACCCGGTAACCGCTGCAGAATTGACAATTATTCTTTAACGTTAATTTTTAAAAAGAGAAATAACTCTGTATAAAGATAAGATACCTATGTATAAGAATTTCAAAAACATTGAAAAAGTGGTCTACGGTCCTGGTGCCTTCGATCAACTGGACAGCATTCTCGAAGAAAAGAGGGGGGAACATGATAAATTCGTTGTTTTTGTTGTTGATCAATACTTTAAGGGGAAGGCACTTGAGTCGAAGATACCCCTCAGAGAGGGTGACCTGATCTTCTTTGAAAATATTGACGATCACGAGCCTACTACCGTGCAGGTTGACCGTATACGCGATGAGGTGCTGGAGAAAAGGGGGCTCCCTTCGGGTGTGGTAGGTATTGGAGGCGGAAGTATTATGGACATCGCCAAGGCGACCTCATTGATGCTGACCAATGAAGGGTCTTCAAGCCTTTATCAGGGTCTTAACCTGGTGAAAAAACCGGGAGTCTATCACCTGGGTGTACCCACCACCTCAGGAACAGGCGCCGAGTGCTCAATGACGGCCGTACTGACCGGGCCGGAAAAGAAGTTGGGTCTGAAATGTGACTGGACGGTGTTTAACCAGGTGGTGCTAGATCCTGAGCTGACTGCCACGGTTCCCAGGAATCAATGGTTTTATACTGGAATGGATTGCTATATTCACTGTATTGAGTCTGAAAGCGGAATTTTTTATAATGAGTTTTCCAGGGCTTATGGTGATCAGGCCTTAAAGCTGTGCAGGGAAGTATACCTTGGCTCACAAAGTGGGCAGACCCTTGAAAATAATGAGAAACTGATGATCGCAAGTCTTTTTGGAGGGTTAAGCTTAACCTATTCTGAGGTAGGGGCTTGTCATGCTTTTTCCTATGGAATGTCCTACGTATTTGGTTACAGGCATGGGATAGCCAACTGTATTGCCTTTAATCATCTCCAGGATTATTATGGAGATGCAGTGGATGAGTTCAGAGAGATGGTGAGATTTCATAATATCGACCTCCCTCAAAATCTTTCAAAAGACTGGTCGGAAAAAGAGATCAGCAGAATGGCTGATGTGGCCTACCGGCTGGGACATATGTGGACGCATGCCCTGGGTCATGACTGGGAGTCCAAACTGACGAAGAAGGATCTGAAGGAGGTGTACAGAAAGATGTGATTGGACCGGCATTAACTTATCCGGAAAAATTCACAAATTTTTCGGATTAAACTTAGCCGATATCTGGTTGATCCCCAATCTTTTAAAGCGCGTCTATAAAATGCACCGTCTTATCCACGATCAGGATCAACAGGAAAATGCCGAAAATAATTGATATCGTCCTTGAGGATAATTTACGCCCAATCCCTACACCTAACGGGGAACCCAATAGCACACCAAGTGATAAAGGTGCTGCTACCGGAAAATAAATAAAGCCAAGCTGAAGAGGTAATGGATCGCCAGGTATAGATTCAAATAGATTCATGACAGATACTCCGAGAGAGGTTAGGAATATCATGGCGAGTGATATTGATTTCGCTTTTTTAATATCCATCTTCAGTTTTACCGTAAGAAGGGGAACGATGATCACGCCACCTCCGCCCCCAGTCAGGGCTGAAAGCATACCTCCCGCCCCCCCTGCCATCGTGAGCAATATATTATTGTTATGGTCTTGTTTGCCAGGGTTGCGCCTGTGAAACTTCAGAACAGCAGAGATAAGCATATACAGGAAGAGAATGATCAATATTCCGTTAAATATCAGAGGTGAATAGGTCTGTTTATTAACGACAACCTTTAGAATGATAAGTGCACTGAGCGATCCTGCGAGTCCTACCCAGAGAGACTCCCGCAGGTAGAAATCCCTGTAATGGAAATTTGTGATATTTGCTGCCAGGCTGGCAAAAAAGATGCCGAACAGAGAATTTGCGATGGTGAATTGGACGATATATTCCCGGGGAATGCCAGTATCCAAAAAGATATAGGGCAAGACCAGGACATATACAATCCCCCCGCCGATCCCAAGAAGTCCTGTCAGTATGCCACCAAGAACGCCCGATATAAACAAGACCAGCAATGAAAGCATGGACTATTTTTTTACCAGGATTGAATGGTAATCATCAGATTCATTCAATACTTCAATAGCCTTTAGCACCTGGGGGTCATTATTAAAAGAAGCTTTGATCGCCCCGCGGTCCAGATAGTATCTGGCTACAATGTCCTGTTCAAGTTCCATCCTGATCTCTTCACTGAACTTATGGACATCCTGATCTTTATTATGCCGGATCTTTGATTTAAGCTCTTCTATTGTTTCTTCTATCAGGCCGTTATATTTTTCTTTCTTTGATAAGTCAATAATATCGTCCAGGGTTTTTTCAACTTTAGTCACATAATCATAATCTTTATCCTGCAACCATTCCAGGAATTCAATAAATGCTTCATCAGAAAGTTTAAATTCACCGGCCGGCGGGATCGATTCATGGGTGTAATAATAATGAGTGGCATAGTCAAAGATAAGCCCTTTGGAAATCAGGCTTAGGGTAATGG
>CAZYDB010000030.1:6336-14065 GCA_964645995.1 uncultured Roseivirgaceae bacterium | reverse complement strand
AGCCAGGATCTTATCCCCGGCTTCAATATCCGGATCTACTCCTCCTCCATCATACACTTTTCTGCCATTTCTCGTTTCAAATTCAACTTTTAGTGAATCGGGTATCCTTTTAACGCTGCCATCCTCATTGCGCTCGCTGTAATTGATTGCCTGTATGCACCGGCCGCTTGGAATATAATATTTGGCGGTGGTCACTTTTAGTTGTGAGTTATATGATAAGGGACGAGTCGCCTGTACCAGTCCTTTACCAAAGGTCTTTTGACCCACGAGCACCCCCCTGTCATAATCCTGAATGGTGCCGGAGACTATTTCTGATGCAGAAGCACTGCGGCTGTTGGTCAGGATCACCAGCGGAATTTCCGTATCCACAGGGTTGTTCAGGGCGGAATAAGTCTTGTTCCAGTCTGATACCTTGCCTTTGGTGCTTACTACCTCCTGGCCTCTTTCAATAAAAACATTGGTTACATTGACGGCTTCGTTCAACAAACCACCCGGATTATCACGCAGATCCAGGATTATTTTGGAAGAGCCCTGTTCCTTGAGTTTATTCAGGGCCCGGCTCACTTCCTTCCCTGCGGAAGTAGTGAAGTCGGTCAGTTTGATATATCCAATATCCGAAGTTACCAATCCGTAATAAGGGACATTGTCGATGGTGATCTTTTCTCTTTTCATTTTGAAAGTCAGCGATTTTTTAACGCCGTACCGCTTGATTGTTAGTACAACTTCCGTATTGGCTTGTCCTTTGAGAAGTTTGCTGATATCGCTTGTATTCTTTTCAGATACGTCAATATCACCGATTTTCAGGATCTCATCACCTATCTTTAGTCCTTGTTCATGGGCCGGGAATCCTTCATATGGCATGATGATCAGATTCCTGTTGTTCGACCGGCCTATCAGGGCACCAATGCCTCCATATTGATTGGTAGTCATGGTACGATAATCTTCTATATCGTCTTCGGGAATATAATTGGTATATGGATCCAGGGACTCAAGCATCGCTTCGATTCCTGTCCTCATCAGTTTATTAGGGTTCACCTCATCGACATAATAGGAATTCACCTCCTTGAACAGGGTGGCAAAAATGTCCAGGTTCTTGGCGATCTCAAAATACCTTTCACTGGGATTAACGTAGGAGAAAAGGACAAAAACAAGAGCGATCAGGCCCACTGGCAAGGACCATCTTTTTATTTTTTGCCTCATAATGGTTAAGCGTTTTGGTTTTTAATCAAATAATTCATCGAAGCGACTATGCCTGCTTCAACCTCCTTATACCGGGGAATATTCTTACTAAGATACACATACCCCAATAAAAACGGAAGGCCCTCCATGTTATTATACAGGATCGATTTATTTCTCCTGTAGGCTTCTCTAATTAATCTTTTGATCTTATTACGTACGACAGCGCGTTTAAAATGTTTCTTAGGAACGGAGATCAGCAACTGGTGTACGGATGCGGCACCTGCATCGTCAGGGAGATAATATAAAACAAATGGGAAGAACCTGGCCTGCCCCCCTGATTTAAACAGGGCATTAATTTTCTTTCTGCTTTTTAAACGTTCAGAATGCGAGAACTTCTGGGAATGATATTCAGCTTTTAACCCATTTTCCATGGGATTAGATTCCTGTCAGCCTCTTGCTGACCCTTCACTTGAAACCGATAGTTTTTTTCTGCCCTTAGCCCTTCTTCTGGCAAGAACATTTCTTCCACCTGGAGTGGCCCGGCGTGCTCTGTAACCATGTTTGTTTTTGCGCTTCTTAACGGATGGTTGAAAAGTCCTTTTCATTATTGTCTATAATTTGTTCCGTAATTAATGGGATGCAAAGATAGAAAGCTTTTTATAAAAATTAAAAAATTATTCAAAATGTTTATTTGTCTTACCCTTTCTGCATGGCCGGCTGACAGATTCCAGGGCCGTTAAACGGGTTTATTGATCAGGCCGTTTTTGGCAAAATCAAAAAAATAAAATAACATTTTGAAAAACCCTCAAAAATGATTTTAGTAAAATATTCGAATCTTTAGTTCACAAAGTTGCAAAATTTTAAATCTATATTGAAATGTCAGATTTATCAATAAAAAATGTCAGATTTGCGATGTTTATTAATTTTGATTCAGGAAAAACATTGGATTTTATAAAATTCATATATATATTTCGGGGGTAGAATAGTCTAATGCTCAAACCGGGATATTAATTTCTTAATTTGTCAACTATTTATTTTCGAATATTCTTATGTTTGAGCTTGGAGCTATGTATAATCTTTAAAAAGATTGAATCTTTATGATCAAATTTTAAATGTATAAGTTATGAAGAACTATTTACTCGCTTGTTTTTTGGTGTTACTTGCCGGTGCAACAGTATTTGCACAGGAAAGGACAGTGTCCGGACGGGTAACTGATGCCGACACTGGTGAAGGCATCCCTGGTGTGAACATTCTCATCCAGGGGACAACCAGTGGTACAGTCACCGATATTGAAGGTGACTATCAGGTTGAAATTCCCTCCGGAAGTGTAACGCTGCTGTTTTCATATGTGGGTTACAAAACGCAGGCTATTGCGGTAGGCAATCAGACCATGCTGAATGTCCCGCTCGAGCCTGACGTAACAGCACTTTCGGAAGTGGTGGTAATTGGGTATGGTACCCAAGAGAAAAAAGAGATCACCAGTGCTGTATCCAGTGTAAAGTCAGAAGACTTTAACCAGGGTAACGTACAGGACCCTGCTCAGTTGATCCAGGGTAAGGTGGCCGGTTTATCAATTGCCAAGCCGGGAGGAAATCCTAATGGAGGTTACGAACTGCGTTTACGTGGCTTGCCCTCAATCGGTGCCAACACACAACCTCTTGTGGTAATCGATGGGGTCATTGGCGGATCACTAGGCAATGTGGACCCAAATGATATTGAGTCCATCGATGTGCTGAAAGACGGATCTGCTGCCGCCATCTACGGTACCAGGGGATCCAGCGGTGTGATACTGGTCACTACCAAGAGTGGTAAAGAAGGCGCATTCAATATTGATTACAATGGATTTGTTTCCATTGATAATGCTGCTGCCACACCGGATGTGATGGACGCCTCCGAATGGCGTGCATTAAGCAGTGAGTTGAGTGTTGGAACGGATTTTCAGAACGAGACCAACTGGTTCGATGAGATCACCCAAACAGCTACCAGTCATGTACATAACCTTTCCATGTCAGGAGGAACCAAGCAGAACAGCTACCGGGTATCCCTTAACTACCGGGATATTGAGGGTATTTTGTTGAATACCGGCCGCGACCAGCTGAACGCACGTCTTAATCTGGAACAGAAAGCGCTTAATGACAGGCTTACCGCATCGATGATCGTATCCGGCACCTATGCTGAAGCTGATTACGGTCATGATATTGCTGCAAGGTATGCGACTATCTATAATCCCACCTCACCGGTGCGGGTAGACGCCAATACCGCCTTGCCCTCTAGTTATAACGTTTCCAGTTTCGACCAGTGGGATGGTTACTTTAACCAGGTGTTATTCGATTATTACAACCCGGTACAGATCCTGGAACAGAATCCTAATGAAGGGATCGATACCCGTATCAACCTGGCCGGTAAGCTGCAATATGAATTTATTGACGGACTTTTCGCCGATGCTTTCTATTCGCTGCAGAATGAATCTTTCGTCAGAAACCGTTACTTTGATAAAAACAGCTTCTGGGTGGGCCAGAATACAAATGGCCGGGCTGAAAGGGATTATGATGATGCCTTTAACCAGTTATTTGAAACAACCATTCGATGGAACGGCGATATTGGAACCAATATGAATCTTGGTTTACTGGGTGGTTATTCCTTCCAGGAGTTCGAAAACGAAGGATGGTTTGTCGGCGGCGGTGATTTTATTACCGATGCCTTCCAGTATAATCGTCTGGAAGCCGCCCAGCAATTTGCCAATGGCCTTGGAACCATCAACAGTTATAAGAATTCAGCCAGACTGATCGCCTTCTTTGGCAGGGTGAACCTGAATATAAATGAAACTTATTTCATATCAGCCAGTGTTCGCCAGGAAGGTTCTTCCAGGTTCGGGGAGAATAATAAATGGGGTACTTTCCCGGCTATCAGTGCCGGTGTAGAACTGGCCAATTATCTTGGTATGGCCTCGGTCGATAACCTGAAAGTAAGGGCCAGTTATGGTATTACGGGTAATATTCCCGGCGATAGTTATATCTCGCTCCAGCGTTTTGGCCCTACGGGCAACTTCTTCTATAATGGAGAGTTTATTCCAGCCTACGGACCCGTCAGTAATGCCAATCCGGATCTTCAGTGGGAGAAGAAGAACGAGATCAACCTGGGGGTTGACTTTTCCTTCCTCGGCTCAAGAATATATGGTTCTCTCGACTGGTATACCCGTCAGACAACCGACCTGATCATCGATTTTGGTGTTCCGGTTCCTCCAAACTTATTTGACAGGACCTTCACAAATATCGGTGATATCAGAAATACCGGACTCGAACTGGCCTTGAGTTTTGCTGCAGTAAACACTCCTAATGTAACCTATACCCCAACACTTACCGGGTCATGGTATATTAAGAACGAACTGGTTTCTCTTTCCAATGATGAATTTGAATATGGTGTCAGGGATATTGCCAACCTGGGTTCTCCCGGGCAGAACAATACTCCGCTGATCAGGGTGGAAGAAGGGCAGCCGATCGGCCAGATCTGGGGCCTTACCTATAATGGTATCCTCCCTGACGGAAGCTGGGACCTGGCCGACCTTGATGGTAATGGTGAGATCACTAACGAAGACCGCTCAGTGATCGGTAACGGATTGCCTGATTTTGAACTGGGCTTTAATAACAGCTTTACCTTCGGCAGACGTTTTGACCTGAATATTTTCTTCAGGGGAGCTTTTGGTCATGACCTGATCAATACATACAGGGCATTTTATGAAGTACCTTTGGCCATAAATTCCTATAACGTCCTCCGGTCATCCACCGAGCTGCGGAATCCCGATACCGGGGCGCTGCTTAATACCAACTCCGGGCGCTTTTCCAGTTTACATGTTGAGGATGCTTCCTTCCTGAAACTGGATAACTTCAATCTGGGGTATACTGTTCCGCTTCCGGAAGGGTCTGCTGTCAGAAACCTGAGGGTTTATTTTTCCGGCAACAACTCCTTTGTAATCACAGGTTACTCCGGTGTTGATCCTGAAATACGCTGGCAGGATGGAGGCAATGGCCCGCTTGCCCCGGGTATTGATAGAAGAAATACCTGGTACCTTGCCAGATCATGGTCACTGGGTGTTCAGTTAGGACTTTAATCCGAACAATGTTGGTGAACAAAGTATTAAAAGAAAAAAATAGTAATATGAAAAGTAGATTTAAAATCGGAAAACTGATTCTTGCGTTATTCTTCGTGGCCGGTATCAACCAGTCATGTACGAATCTCGACGAAGAGCTTTATAGTGATGTTACTCCGACCGACTTTCTCCAGGCTGAAGAACAATTCGTGTCCGCATTGGGTGCCGCCTATTCCAGTTTGGCAGGATATGCATCAGGAGGCGAATTTTCTGTCCAGGAGACCAGTACAGATGAGATGGTAGTACCTACCAGGGGATCAGACTGGGATGACGGCGGACACTGGAGACGATTGCATTTGCATTCATGGAATTTCGAGGATCCTGAGATCAATGGAGCCTGGGGCTTTTACTTCAGCGGTGTGAATAACTGTAACAGGAATATTGCCCTGTTTGAGTCATTGGTCGAATCAGGCCAGGTTCCTCAGGCTGAAGCCGATGCTTTTATTGCAGAACTTAAAGTGTTGAGGTCGTTCTTCTACTGGCTCCTTATCGATACCTTCGGTAATGTGCCTTATGTCGATGATTTCTTTAACACACCGGATGCCCCGCCAACCAATTCCAGGCAGGAGATCTTTGGGGAGATCGTACAGAGCCTCAATACAGAGGTACCCAAGCTTTCTAAAGCGAAGGATGGAACAACGTATGGCCGTATCAATTACTGGGCCGGGAAAGCTCTTCAGGCCAAGCTATACCTTAATGCCGAGGTTTATACAGGAACTCCCATGTTGGATGAAGCGATCGCAGCTTGTGATGATATCATCAATAATGGAGGGTTTTCTCTGGAATCTGATTATTTTGCCAATTTTGATGCCGGCAATACCGGGACCAACGAAATGATCTTTGCCATACCTTATGACGAGGTATTCCTGCGTGGGCTTAATTTGAACATGAGAACCCTGCATTATGGCAGCCAGTTTACTTTTAACCTTACGTCTCAACCATGGAATGGCTTCTGCACACTGGAAGAATTCTATAATTCCTATGAAGGAGATGATCTTAGAAGAGGTGACCAGGGTACACTTGATGGGCCTCCCGTCAGAAGAGGAAACTTCCTCGCGGGTTATCAGTATCAGTCGGATAATTCAACACCGGTAACGGATTCAGGTTGGGAGCAGTTTGATGAGTCAAATCCAAACAAGCCGGCCGATGTAGATGGAGAGCATTTGAACCTGGGCAATATTGGAACCGGCGAGCCGCAGCTCCACGAACTTGGCCCGAATGCCTTGCGGCAGGATGGTGTCAGGATCAGCAAGTGGGAACATGAGTTGGGTGCAACAGACAATATGAATAATGACTGGGCGGTATTCCGCTATGCTGATATTCTTCTGTTAAAAGCTGAAGCAGAATGGAGGAAAAGTCCGTCTGCTACGAATGCTACTGCGCTGGCCCTTGTAAACCAGATTCGGGAACGGGCAAAGGTTGATCCTTTGACTTCTCTTGATGGACCTTTAAGCTTTGATATCGAAGGCGGACCGGTTCCTGGTGGTGAGCTATTCAATGAAAGGGGACGTGAAATGTTTGCAGAGCATGACCGCAGAAGAGACCTGATCCGCTGGGGCTTCTGGACGGATGTTGAAAAGTGGGGATTACCGGCGAATAATCCTGGGGATGCCTTCAATACAGCAGAATATACCGAATTATTTCCTATACCCAGGTCAAGACTTGATGCTAACCCAAATCTAGATCAAAATTCTGGTTATTAATTATTAAATAATATAGATTTAAGAAAGCAAGTAATGTGAGTTACTTGCTTTCTTTTTTTAAAGATTATCTGTTTCTTTTTTCTTTCGGTCATACTTCCCAGGGTTGATAACATCTCCGGCTTTACTTCCCGGAGGAATATAAGGTAATTGCTTGTTATGAAAGACTTCATTATCCATTGGTTTATCTTTTTAATCCTGATATCCTGTGGAGAAGGGGAGACGGGGAAGAGCCGTTCTTCCAGTCAACTTTTTTCACTCCTGGATAATAAGGAAATTGGAATAGACTTCATAAATGAAGTAACGTATACCGAGGAGTACAACACCTATACATACCGTAATTTCTATAATGGGGCCGGGGTCGGTCTGGGTGATATCAACAATGATGGTTTGATTGATATTTATTTCACCGGAAATATTGTTGATAACAAACTGTATCTGAATAAAGGAAACTTTTTATTTGAGGACATCACTGATACTGCTGGTGTAGCCTGCCCCGATGTCTGGTCATCAGGGGTGAGTATCGTGGATATCGATGGTGATGGCTGGCTCGACATTTATGTATGCAAATCAGGCGATCCGGATACTAAAAACCGTCATAATGAGCTATTCATCAATAATGGTGACCTGACCTTTACCGAGAAAGCGGAAGAATATGGAATTACCGATAAAGGATTATCTACCCATGCTGCTTTTTTCGATT
>CAZYDB010000030.1:0-6326 GCA_964645995.1 uncultured Roseivirgaceae bacterium | reverse complement strand
TCGATTATGATAAGGACGGCGATCTTGACTGTTATCTGCTGAACAACTCCTTCCAGTCAGTTACTGGCTACGAACTTAAAAAAGGACTCAGGGATATCAGGGATCCTCAGGGAGGAAACAAACTATATCGGAATGATGGAGGGTATTTTAAAGAGGTGAGTGAAGCGGCCGGAATCTACGGGAGTTCGATAGGTTTTGGCCTTGGTGTTACGATCGGTGATATCAATCATGACAACTGGCCGGACATTTATGTTTCAAATGATTTTTTTGAAAAAGATTATCTCTATATCAATAATCATGACGGCACCTTTACCGAGTCACTCGAACGATACATCCGGGAGACGAGTTTGGGATCAATGGGGGCCGATATGGCTGATATTAATAATGACGGTTATCCTGAGATCTTTGTAACGGAAATGACGCCGGAGCCGGAAAGACGGTTGAAAACCAAGGCCATGTTTGAAAGTTGGGACAAATACCAGTTCAATCTTCAGCAGGGATATTATCATCAGTTTGCCCGGAATGTCCTTCAATTGAACAACAGGAACGGTTCCTTCAGCGAGATAGGAAGGCTGGCTGGTGTAAACCATACCGACTGGAGCTGGGGCGCATTGATCTTCGACCTGGACAATGATGGCTGGAAGGATCTGTTCGTGGCTAACGGGATTTACAAGGATCTGCTCGATCAGGATTATGTCAATTTTTATTCAGACCCATCCATAGTCAGGGAGATGATCCGTAATGAGGAGCAGGCGATATTAAAAATGATAGAAGCGATTCCCTCTGAAAAGGTATCAAATTATGCTTATCAGAACCGGGGTGACCTCTCTTTTATAAACAGGGCTGAAGAATGGGGGCTGGGGGATCCTTCTCATTCCAATGGCGCTGCCTACGGTGACCTTGATAATGATGGTGACCTTGATATTGTGGTGAATAATGTGAATATGCCGCCGTTTATATACCGTAGCCTGGCTGCTAAAAAAACAGGTAATCATTACCTGAAACTGGTTCTCAAAGGGGAGGGCCTGAATACACAGGCAATCGGATCCAGGGTAACATTATATGCTGGTGAGCAGATGTTTTATCAGGAGTTGATTCCGATGCGAGGCTTTCAATCCAATGTCGACAGCAGACTTAATTTTGGCCTGGGTGGGATCGGCCGTCTGGATTCGTTGATGGTCTACTGGCCGGATGACCGGCTTACGGTTCTCCGGGATGTTGAGACAGACCGGATACTGGAACTGGATATAGCGGATGCCGGCCATGGGCACATCCTCCAGAAAAAGCCCGACCAGGATCCCTGGCTTTCAGAGCAAACAGAGAGCCTGGAAATTCCTTATCATCATCAGGAGAATCATTTTGTCGATTTTGATCGTGATCGTCTCCTTTTCCATATGATTTCCAATGAAGGGCCGAAGATGTGCATCGCCGATGTGAACCATGATGGCCTGGAAGATATCTACATCGGGGGAGCTAAGGATTCGCCGGGAGCATTACTAATCCAGTATAAAGCCGGGCGTTTCCATTCCTCGAATGAAAAATTGTTTGAAACGGATAAAACTTCCGAGGATACAGACTGTATCTTTTTTGATGCCGATCAGGACGGCGATCAGGATCTCTATGTGACCAGCGGAGGGACTGAATTGCCTTCCAGCTCCACAGCGCTGATCGACCGGTTGTATATAAATGACGGGAAAGGGAGTTTCAGGAAATCCGAACAGGTCCTTCCTGCCGGGAATTTCGAAAGCTCATCATGTGTGGCCGCCGCCGATTATGATGGTGATGGGGACCAGGATCTTTTCGTTGGACTGCGATTGCTTCCATTTCTGTACGGAGTACCGGTGCAGGGATATCTGCTGGAAAATGATGGTCAGGGCAATTTCATGGATGTAACGGAAAAGGTTGCTCCGGATCTGCTAGGTATGGGCCTGATCACGGATATGGTCTGGGCGGATATTGACCTCGATAATGATCCGGATATGGTCATCGTGGGAGAATATATGCCCATTACTATCGTGGTCAATGAGGAAGGTCAATTTCATAACCGGACGACCGAACTTGGACTGGAAAACACACAGGGTTGGTGGAATGTTGTCGAAGCAGCCGATCTGGATGCCGATGGCGATCCGGACATTATCGGGGGAAATCATGGATGGAACTCCCGGTTCAGGGCATCAATCGAAAAACCCATCAGAATGTATGTAAATGATTTTGATCAAAATGGAACCGTAGAGCAGGTGATTACCAGTTTCAACGGCGAAAAAGACTATCCTATGGCTCTTAAGCCGGATATGGTGTCTCAGTTGCCATCTCTGAGGAAGCGATATCAGAAATTTGTCGATTACAGCGGACAGCAGGTCTATGATATCTTTTCCAAAGAGCAGATTGATCAATCTTTACAATTAAAAGCTGTAAATTTGTCAACCTGTATCCTGCTTAACCGGGGGGGCAGCAAATGGGAAATTATCAGTTTACCTGTGCAGGCACAAATGGCTCCCATTTACGGTATCTATACAGATGATCTAAACAGTGATGGCCATATGGATATACTTCTTGGAGGAAACTTATACCGGGCAAAACCGGAAACAGGGATCTATGACGCCACTTATGGCATTACATTAAAAGGAGATGGAACCGGGAATTTTGAAGCGATAGGATATGATCAGAGCGGGTTTTTTGTAAAAGGTGAAGTTAGGGACATCAAAGGGATACAAATAAGCAATAAAAGATACATTATAGTTTCGATAAATAATGAAAAGGTTAGAATATTTAAAGATAGTCAGGAATAAGAAGCTGGTATCACTTTTCGCCGGCCTGTTCTTAATCGGGGTTTTTATGGGATGCACCCCCCGGTCCAAATATGAACGGATGGTTGAAACAGGTTTAGCCAGCGGGGAACGGGTAGACAGCATCTTTCTAGGTCTCAACTTCGGCATGACGGATAAGGAATTTTATGGTCAATGCTGGGAGATGAACAAACAGGGACTTATCCGGCAGGGAGCAGGTAATTCATCCGTGCTTTATGAAATGGAAGATGAATTCAAAGCGCCTGTAGACATGAATTTTTATCCCGATTTTTATAAGGGAAGGATCTGGAGAATGCCGGTTAAATACGGATATACCGGTTGGGCGCCCTGGAACCTTTCACTTTCAGCAGATACGCTTCAGCGGGAACTATTGGAGAAATATGAGAACTGGTATGGGGATGGATTTATGGAGGTAAGACATCCTTTAAAAGGCTCTGCATTCGTGAAGGTGGATGGTAATCGAAGGATCAGTATTTCAAAGCTTGATGATTCCCAGGTTTGGGTTATTTTTACTGACCTGCTTGTTGAAAAAGAATTGAAAGCATTAGAAGAGGCTGAACAGGATAGTACGGAAACAGAAGAGAATCCATTACTTGATGCTATAGAGGAATCCTGAAGAATACAGCCCGGCTCATAAAAAAAATAATCCGGACGTATCATTTTAAAATGAAATTAAGAAACACCTATTATTTGTTATTTGCTTTGTTGCATATCCTCCTGTTTGGTTGTAGTGGCGAAAGGGGAGACTATAGTAACAAACTATTCCGCTTACTCGAACCTGATGAGACAGGAGTTGATTTTGTCAATCAATTAGACTATCAGGAGGAGTTTAACATATACCGATACAGGAATTTTTATAACGGTGGCGGGGTAGCTTTAGGGGACCTCAACAACGATGATCTGATCGATATTTATTTCACCAGTAATATGCATGCCAACCGGCTATACCTTAATAAGGGAGACTTTGAATTCGAGGATATTACGGAAAGCTCAGGTACCGGAGGCCGGAGAGCATGGTCTACCGGGGTCAGCATGGCGGATGTTAATGGTGATGGATGGATTGATATCTATGTATGCAATTCGGGCGATGTTCAGGGCGACAATAAGCAGAACGAACTGTTTATAAACAACGGAGATCTGACATTTACTGAGGTTGCAGCACAGTATGGTATTGATGATCAGGGATTTTCAACGCATGGTGCTTTCTTTGATTATGATAAGGATGGAGACCTGGATCTTTACCTGTTAAACAATTCTTACCAGGCGATCGGAAGCTTTAACCTTAAAAAAAATGAGCGGCCCAAAAGAGATTCTCTTGGAGGCGATAAGTTATACCGCAATGAAGGAGATCATTTTACTGACGTAAGCGTGGAAGCAGGAATTTACGGCAGTGTGATAGGCTTTGGGCTGGGTGTTACCGTAGGGGATATTAACAGGGATGGCTGGTTTGATATCTATGTTTCCAATGATTTCTTTGAAAAGGATTATATCTATATCAATAATCAGGACGGCACTTTTTCCGAGCGTATGGAGGAAATGATGCGTTGTAACAGTGCGGCTTCCATGGGCGCTGATATGGCTGATATTAATAATGACGGGTATCCTGAAATATTTGTTACGGATATGCTTCCTGAAAGTGACGACCGCCTCAAGACCAAGACTACGTTCGATAACTGGGACCGCTATAAACTTAGTGTGGACTATGGATATTATCATCAGTTCACAAGGAATATGCTTCATCTGAATAACGGAGATGGCACGTTCAGTGAAATCGGACGCCTGGCCGGCGTTTACGCGACCGACTGGAGTTGGGGCGCGCTGATCTTCGACCTTGATAATGATGGTCTGAAGGATCTTTTTGTGGCCAATGGCATCTATCAGGATCTTACCGATCAGGATTACATACAATATTTCTCCAACAGGGAAGTGATGCGAAGCATTGTCGTAGGTAATAATGTGGATTGGGCGAAACTGATTGCCGCTATTCCTTCAGTACGCATTCCAAGTTATGCCTTTAAGAATGAAGGTGATTTATCGTTCACTAACAAAGCGGCAGCGTGGGGTTTCGACCTGCCCAGTCATTCCAATGGATCGGCCTATGGCGACCTGGATAACGATGGTGATCTTGACCTGGTGGTTAACAATGTAAATGTTCCGGCTTTCATCTATCAAAATCTTTCGAGAGATAAGCATCCCGAAAATCATTTTGTCAAATTTAAGTTGATCGGGGAGAAACAAAATACCCATGCCATCGGAACGAAAATAACTGTTCAGGCCGGGGGACAGTTAAAATATATCGAGCAAATGCCCATGCGTGGCTTTCAATCGACGGTTGACCACCGGCCCAATATCGGTATGGGATCTATCAGTCATCTCGATACTATTCTTGTAGAATGGCCGGACGGCCGGTATACTGTTTTAAAAGATATCCCTGCAGATACCATCTTGGTCCTTTCGCAGGAGGAAAGTATGCCAAAAGCCCTGTCGATCCCGGACAAGACAAGCAAAACTACAATGATTTTCAGGGAGTTAACCAATATCCCAACCCTTGATTACCGGCATTCTGAGAATTATTTTGTTGATTTTGACCGTGACCGTCTTGTTTATCATATGCGATCCACTCAGGGCCCAAGAATGGCTAAAGGAGATGTGAATGGTGACGGGCTGGATGATGTTTATATTGGCGGCGCCAAAGATAGCCCCGGCGCTCTTTTTATTCAGGACGGAGACGGCACTTTCAATTCCGTAAATGAAGCATTGTTTCTTGCTGATAAGACCAGTGAAGATACCGATGCCGCTTTTTTTGATGCTGATAATGATGGTGATCCGGATCTTTATGTGACCAGTGGAGGATACGAATTCCCGGCCAGCTCAACGGCATTGATTGACCGGTTATATATCAATGAAGGGAATGGTAATTTCTCAAAATCAGACCAGATCCTGCCGGGTGGCAGGTTTGAAAGCAGCTCCTGTGTTCGTCCAATGGATTATGATGGCGACGGAGTGACAGAGCTATTTGTTGGTGTCCGGTTGGTGCCATTCCTTTACGGGGTAGCGGCGGGTTCGTATCTTCTGGAGAATGACGGAAAAGGTAATTTCAGTAATGTAACCAAAACTGTCGCCCCCGCACTGACTACGGCTGGGATGGTTACGGATATGGAATGGATAGATATGGATGGTGATGGGGACCAGGATATGATCATCACCGGTGAATGGATGCCCGTAACGGTGATGACCAATCAGGGAGGCAAGTTTATTAATAATACAGCAGAAGCAGGACTAGGCGATACCAATGGCTGGTGGAATTGTGTGGAAGCCGGCGATATAGACGGGGATGGTGATATCGATCTGGTCGCAGGTAACCATGGTCTTAATTCAAGATTTGAGGCATCCCGGGAAAAACCGGTTTCTATGTATGTGAACGATTTTGATCGTAACGGGACAATTGAACAGATTGTTTGTACTTATAACGGGGACACATCCTATCCCTTGGCTTTAAAACACGATCTTGTTAAGCAA
>CAZYDB010000029.1:18569-23119 GCA_964645995.1 uncultured Roseivirgaceae bacterium | reverse complement strand
CCCTACTGTATCGCAGAGGAAAGGTACCCGGAAAAGCATATCAGGGAATCAGTTGATTTCACACTTAAAAACCTAAAAAGAGATCATATTGATGTGATGCAGTTGCATACCTGGACAAGAGCATGGAATGCAGACCCTAAGCCCTTGCAGGTATTACAAGCACTACAAAATGAAGGAAAAGTCAGGTTTACCGGAGTATCCACTCCTGAAACAGATCAGAATGCACTTATTGATCTGATGAAGCAAGGCTGGGTTGATACCGTACAGGTAATCTATAATATTTTTGAGCAGGAACCAGCGGCGGAGTTTCTTCCTGTTGCCCGGGAAAACAATATTGGCGTAATTGTACGGATGCCATTTGATGAAGGTGTGCTTACCGGAAAATACACAAAAAATCACGTCTTCCCGAAAGATGATTTCCGCTCCCGATATTTTGCCGGGGACAGACTCGAAAGAGCTGTTGAAAGAGTTGAGAAGATCCGGGAAGTAAATAATTCCACCGGTTATACTTTGCCGGAAGCAGCAATTAAATTCTCATCCGCCCATCCGGCAGTAAGTACAGTTATCGGTGGGATCCGTAATGCTGATCAGGCTGAGAAGAATGCGAAAGTAGCCGAATTACCCGATATGAAACAATATCTTCTCGAGGAATTAAAAAAGCATGCCTGGTTAAAATGTTTCTGGTATGCAGGCAAATAGAATCATTTTCGTCAGCGTAATTGGGTTGTACTGGATATCCCTGTTAATGCTAATCCCGGTAATAAAAAGCTACAGTCAAATCACTGACCAGCCCAATATCATCTTCATTCTTGTCGATGACCTGGGCTTTCGGGACCTCTCCTGCCAGGGCGCCAGCGATATTCATACGCCGCATCTTGATAAACTCATGGCTGAAGGTATCAAATTCAATAATTTTTATGCAAACAGCACCGTTTGCTCTCCAACCCGTGCGTCGCTAATGACCGGGCGCTATCCTGATATGGCAGGCGTGCCTGGGGTTATCAGGCATTATCCAGATGGCAATTTTGGCTATTTATCGGAAGAGGCAACTCTTTTACCTGAGTTATTAAAGAAAGCAGGTTATGAGACTGCCTTGATTGGCAAGTGGCATTTAGGCGTCGAGTCACCCAACCTTCCCAACGATCGTGGATTCGACCTGTTTAAGGGCCACCTCGCCGGTATGATGAATGACTATTACACCCATCTGTACCATGGAGAAATATTCCTTCGGAATAATCAGCAATCGATCAACCCGGAGGGACATGCAACAGAATTATTCACTGACTGGGCTTTAGAATACCTGGAAGATAAATCAATAAACAGCAACCCTTTTTTTCTCTACCTGGCCTATACGGCTCCCCATGACCCTATTCAACCGCCTGACTGGTGGCTTGATCGCGTACTAAAGAGAGAAACCGGTATCGATACAGCCCGGGCTGGTATCGTGGCGCTCATAGAACATCTTGATAATAATATCGGGGAAGTATTGCATAGGGTAAAAAACAGGGGCTTGGAAAAAAATACCGTGATCATTTTTGCCTCCGACAATGGCGGGTCTTTGCGGTTCAGCGCAAACAATGGACCACTCCGTGGAGGAAAACAAGACCTATATGAAGGAGGTATTAAAGTGCCTGCCTGTATGAAATGGCCCGGCAGGATCTTTCCCGGTAAAATAACCAACGAACTGATCCTGATGATGGATTTCTATCCTACCCTTGCAGAAATTGCAAGGGCCGAATATGAACATAAAGTTGACGGAATAGACATTTGGCCTGTCATTGCCGATATACAAAAAAAAATATCAGACCGTCCGGTCTTTTGGATGCGAAGAGAAGGCTGGGACTATGGCGGACAGATCTATTATGCGATCCGCTTCAGGCAATACAAGCTGGTTCAGAATACTCCTTTTGAGGATTATCAACTATTCGATCTTGAGAACGATCCCGGAGAAAGGTACCCGCTTGCCCAAAAGCATGAGATGTATGAACGGCTGAAAGCCCTGCTCAGGCAACATATTCAGGAAGCCGGTGCAATCCCCTGGCAAAAGCCACTGAAAACTGATAACTGACCACATAATCAAAATACACCCTAAACCCTAACCCTTACAACCAAACCCATACCCCCATGGATCACCTCTCCATCAACCACATCGGATTTCTCTGCCACACCGAAAAAAAGGTGATCATACCCAAGGGTCCCTGGACAAAATTTTTCGTTCAGGACATGTCCCGGAATAGTAAAGAAAACCTGGGTGAGTATGAAAACTGGGAAATAGCATATACCGGTCAATTACAGGGATCACAAACAGAAATGGGTGAATTCCTGACAGGGGATTTCTCGGAAATCCGGCAACCGGGAATATATCGGATTGTATTACCCGATGAGACAGGCCATTCGTTTCAGTTCACTATTTCCGATGGCATATTCCATCCGGTGATCAGGATGTTCCTCGATTTTGTCCATAACTGGCGGTCGGGCGATTTCAGCAATGCCTGGCGGGGGCCTTCCCATCTCGATGATGCAATACATTCTGACAATGGAAGGTATCTTGATGTTTCCGGAGGCTGGTATGATGCGGGAGACACGCGGAAATGGATGACCATGTCGACTCTGCCGGTGATCGCTTTTCTGGATATCCTGCAGAACCTTAAGATCAAATGGAATCATTTTGCTGAAGAAAAAATATCGGATAACGATCTGATCACAGAGGCGGTATGGGGCATTCGTTTCATTCTTAAGATGCAGGATCAGGAAACAGGAATGATATACGAAGAAGTTGGTGCCGGCGGTGATGCCCGCAAGAAATCCGGCATGTCCTGGTGGTATGAGAACCATTCCGGATGTCTCGCCGATAATTCACAAAATCACTTTACTGACAACAGGATCAACAGCGGGGATGAAAGAACGATCCGTGCGGAATATAACCCCATAGTTCAATATACAAACCTGTATATTTTATTGCGCTCTGCCGAAGCCCTAAAATGCATACTCCCGGATATGGCCCAACACTGCCGGAAATCAGCTGAAAAGATATGGAACTTTATGAAATCAAAAAGGAAGGATGACCCTCTGCATTCCTGGACTTCAGTAAGGTCATGGCAGTTGATGGCGGCTATTGAGTTGAAAAATAATGGTTTAATCACAAGCCGGGATCTTTCTGAAATTGTCGAAGGACTGCTGCAAAACCGGGATGAAAAGACAGGCTTCTGGTATATGGACATCTCCGGAACTGATCCTTATCGCGGGATCCTGCATTCAGCACAACCCCTGATTGCCTTATGCAGGTTACTGGATTGTTTTCCGGATTTTCGTACTTGCCGTCAGGTAATCGCAGAAACCTGGGAACAATATATCAGGCCATTATCAGCAACCAACCCTTTCGGAATTATTCCCTATGGAACCTATTTTCTGCCGGCAACAGAAAAGGACCATTACAGAAAATTGAAAAACGGACAACATTTCAGGTTTTTCATGCCTGATAATTCATCTCAGCGGATCAATCACGGATTGGGTGGACACTGGACCAGTTGGGCACATGCGCTGGCTATGATGGGCAGGTTATTCAAAAATCCATCCATGACAAACCTGGCCTGGAAACAACTCTACTGGCTATGGGGTAATAACCCGATGAACGTATGCCTGGTCAGCGGGCTTGGCTTTAATAATCCGATGCCTCATAGCCGGTTTCTGGGCACCTTCCCGGGAGGTTTCTGTGTAGGCCCCAGAGGTGATCTTAATGATGATCCGGTGATCGATATGATGGCCAAAGCGGAATGGAACAGCACCGAATACTGGCTGACACCCCTGTCCAATGCCCTGATGGCCCTGGCTCAACTGGTTCCCGAAAAAGTTGATGTTAGTAATAAGCTGGGGGTCAATCTACGATAAACAATAACCGCCATTTCTCCAATACCCTATCTTAGGCCTGTTCCCTTCCCAGCGTTTTGAGCATCCTGTAATGACTGCGAAGAGCGACGAGAAAATTATCCTGAACATAATAAGGAAGATCATGTTTTTCGGCTTTTGATTTAACAAGCCCGGAAAGTTTTTTATAATGTACATGACTGATATTCGGAAATAAATGATGCTCTACCTGGTAATTCAAACCGCCGATCATCCATGAAAATATCCTGCTTTTCGGAGCGTAATTTGAAGTAGTTAATAATTGATGTACTGCCCAGTTATTTTCAACATTACCATCCTCATCAGGCATTGGATATTCGGAAGTAGGCATTACATGTGCAGTTTGGAATACAATACTCAGGATAAACCCGCTGACAAAATGCATCAGGAGGAAAAACAACACTGTCCAATACCAGGCAATGGGAATCAGGATAATCGGAAGGACCAGGAAAAATACATAATAGATAATTTTGGTGATAATCAGGTCGGCCAGTAAATCGCGGTAGGTCTTACGGCTGCTCAGGGAAATATTTGATTTTTTATAATTCGAAAGTTTTATAAAGTCTTTAATAGTAACCCACGAAAAGGTCATCAATCCATAAAAAAACCAGGCATACCAATGCTGAAACCGGTGTACTTTTTTTAGG
>CAZYDB010000029.1:12539-18559 GCA_964645995.1 uncultured Roseivirgaceae bacterium | reverse complement strand
GGCCTATGGGACCGATATCCTCATCATGCCCTTCAATATTAGTAAACCCATGGTGCATGGTATTATGCTGATGCCTCCAGTTGGGGGGGAAACCGCCCAGGAAATATAATGATTTGCCCAAAATCCTGTTTACCGCGGGATTTTTAGAGCAGGTGCCATGATTGGCATCATGCATCAGGACCATTCCAATACCGGCCGTTCCGAAACCCATAATGATCCATGAAAGAAGTATGCCGGGAAATGTTTGAATTATTCCAGTTACCATTAACAGATAGGGCACAACATACAAGGAAATCATAAAAACAGATTTTAACACAAGACTTGTATTACCATATCTCGAGATCTCATTACTGTCAAAATATTCCTTCACTTCGGCCCTTAGTTCCTGTAAAAACTCCGGTTTATATTGCTTTGAAAATTGTATCTTATTCTTAATCATCGTTAATAATATTATTGATAAACTTTATTTTCTTGATCGGTTATAATTACTTGTATTATTTCACTAACTCATAAAACCATTACACACAAGACTTTGTTTTATTGACCTAAACTTTTGAAAGTTCGCTTATATTACATATTTTTTCCAAATAATTAATTTAATCATCATTAAAACCTGGTGAAACATCTATTTATTCCTTAGACCATAGATTATCCTGAAGTGATATCCGTAAACAACAAAAGTCATTACATCGATAAAGGCTCGCGGACGGTGAAAGAGTGTCCATACCATTAATTTCCAGAATTCTGTCCTTCCCTTATCTACCATTCCTATGATAAAGAATGATCTGAATAATGCCTTCAGATGTGATAATTCTATTTTTTTCCTGACCCTATGGTACCGCTGATAATTCAAAAGCATTTTTCTGATCCTTTGATAGTAGGGTTTTACAGAATATATATTTTCAATAATGTTCCTGTACCCTTTCTCCAGTTCAGTAAAATCCATTTTTGGAATAAAATTCATTGAAAAATCAGTATTGTTTCCGGTTGCAACCGTTGTCAGCCGGTTTTCTGATTTCAAACGATTATATAATTCGGTATTTTTGGGTGCATTCAGCAAACCTACCATTGCGGAAACGATACCGCTTTGCTGAATAAATTCGATCTGGCGCTCAAAGACGGAAGGCGTATCGCTATCAAATCCCACAATAAAACCACCGGACACCTGCATGCCCTTCCTTTGAATCTTCTTTACACTATGAAGTAAATCCCTGTTCCGGTTTTGTGCTTTATTGCATGCCTGAAGGGATTTTTCTTCGGGAGTTTCAATACCGATAAATGTAGAGCTGAAGCCTGATTCTCTCATAAGTGTCATCAGTTCATCATCATCCGCAAGATTGATGGAGGTCTGTGCGCTGAAGGTGAAAGGATATTTGTGGTCTTGCATCCATGATCGCATGGCGGGCAGCAAATCTTTTTTAATATGTTTCCTTTTTCCAATAAGATTATCATCGACAATAGAAATAGGTCCCCGCCAGTTAAGCCTGTAAAGAGCATCCAGTTCACTGATCACCTGTTTTGTCGTTTTCATTCTCACCTTATGACCCAACAGGGAAGTGATCTCGCAGAAATCGCAGGCATACGGACACCCCCTGGATATCTGAATATTCATAGAAGCATAATCTTTCCTTGAAAGCAGATGGAAATCGGGAACGGGAGAATCTTTCATTTTAGCAAATTCATCAGCGCAGTATAGCCTGTCAGGCTCACGTCCGGAAAGAAGATCATCCAGGAACAAAGGCATCGTTATCTCGGCCTCATTCAAAATAAAATGATCGATTTCGGGGTAATTCTGGTATTCCTGAGTAAACAATGGTCCGCCGGCAACCATTTTAAGTGCATGATCCTTACATTCCTTAATGATATTTTTTACAGACTCCTGATGGACATACATAGCACTGATGAACACATAATCAGCCCATAAAAGATCCTTTAACTCCAAAGAACCGACATTCAGGTCCACCAGCTTTTTCTCCCAATTATCAGGGAACATGGCAGATACTGTTACCAGTCCCAAAGGCGGTACAGCCGCTTTTTTGGAAACAAATCGCAGCGCATGTTTAAAACTCCAGAAAGTATCCGGAAACTGTGGATATACGAGCAATATTTTCATAATTATTGAAAATGAATTTTAATACAAATTCAAAAGTATCTTAAATTGCGCTCTTATTAATAAAAATGTGGTTAACTGGTCACCATATGGGATTAAAAGCCCCTTTCTGTGGTTAATGACAGAATCGTGTGGTGAATGTTATTCGCCACCCGGGCCGCTAAACCGTTCTTTAAATTGCAAAATATGCTGTCTGGAAACGGGGATCTTTTCATTATACCCTTTGATGGTCAGCCAATAACTGCTAAAATCACGATTTAACTTTTCAATATGATGGGTATTAACAATGCATATGCGGTGACAACGAATAAAATTAGAATAAGGCCGCAATTGATTTTCTACATTTTTTAAGGTGTTTCTGAGTAGTTTTTTTTTAAATTCATCGCCATTCTTGTAGATGATCTCGATATAATTATCTGCCGATCGTATAAAAGCAACTTCGGCCACCGGAAGTTTCAGGTTTTCAGAACCTGTTTCTGAGACAAATTCAATGGTTTGATTAAGGTAACTTTCCTCATAATGTTCAACCTGACCTTGAATGATCCTTTTTTCTTCCACCAATGCCTCATTACGCAGCTTGATCTTCCTGAAACCATCATATAACTTTAAAACAACCGGCGGGGTTAAGCAAATCAAGACAACCTTGAACATCACATGAAAGGTGATGCTGACCTGCCCTACATACCTCAAATAAAAAGCAAAAGCTACTGAACTTAAGGCAAGAATTAAAAAACCACCCATATATTCTGAAAACAGGGATTCTTCATCTTCCCGCTCATACAAGGGTAATATCCCGTGAAAAATTATCCTTATCAATCCCATGAAAAAAAGGACAATGCCTGCCATTCCGGCAACAAAAATAAGTCTGTTGTTAAAATCAAACATATCAAGTGGGAAAGGCTGAAAAAACAATACAAACAGAAACACGCCAAAACTGATGCTTAGTAAAAGCCCGATGTCTTCTCTGATTAAGGCGATGATCTGGTTCAATTTTTTATTCATAGTGAAAAACGTAGTGATTAATCAGGAAAGTAATATCCGTAAAGTTAGACATTTTTTATGGAGAAATAAATTCCATGACAGGCATTGGGGGGTTTACTGTTTGGCGTATCCATAGGGTTAAGGTCAATAATCATATCTGAATATTAACCCTGGCATCTGCCTGGATTTTTTAATCCGTTAAGCTGGTCATCATTTGATCCATTAATCAACTGGTTCGAAAGATTAAACGAATCAGAAAATATTATCCAATCCAATTTCTTCTGCAATAAACACTCCCGGTTTATTTGCTCAGCATTTCCAGGATCATCCTTCTTTTTTCCCTGAAGGCCTTTATATTAATGTCATAATAATCAAATCGATAGACAACCTGCCTGGCCAGCTCTGCAGCCAGTTCCGGTTCTTTTTCACTCAAAAGTTTCAAAAGTTCATAATCCACAATTCCATCACGCATAGCCTCAAGCCTGATGGAACTGTTTAGCTTCCCCTCCCCCGGATAAACGATCCATGCATCACCACCCGGCAAAATTGTTCCGGATTCAAGTTGTATTGAAGTAGTTTCATCATAAGGATCGCCACGCCAGAAATTAAAACCCCAATGTAAATAACCCGGTATCTCGTATCGGTAATTGATCCAGTGAAGGATCCTTGTTTTAATAAGCGGTAATTCAATAAACCGGTTGGCGTATTCACCCTTGGGGTTCAAACAGGTATAGAACCATATTTCATCCCCGGAAGCCGCCCTTTCTTTATAAAAACCATGATCGAGATGAGCATAATCCAGTTGTGGCACCCATATATCGACTGTATTGTCAAGATCCTTTGAATGACAGGCTTCCACAATTTTAAGATCCGGAGCCAGCTTATCAACAAATCGCGCGACTTCTGTATAGGTTTCTATGTTTTCAGGGATCGGTTCATCCATTAAATGTTGCATATAAATATCATCCCAGCCTTTTTCCCTGAGATGATCAACCAAACGGGGAAAAAAGATGCTGTAAAACTGCCGGGCACTATCCGCTGATATCGGCATTTTATTAAAATAGGTTGTATCCGCCTCTACAACAGGTACAAAAACGACAAAATCACTTAACCACCCGCCTTCTCTTGTTCCAATATGTCCACCCTCGATCCTGCCGACTACCCCTTCTTCAATAAAAATATTAACCGTCTTATCAAAATTATCGAAATTGATAATCAGATCTTTCTGTTCATTGAGTGAATAGGAAGCAAGCCTTATGGGCGAGATGAGGGCAACATTTTGACGGTATTCAGCCATTTTCCCGGCCAGTAATCTGATAAAATCCCAGTATTTCTCAGCATATGGTTCTATGTCCTTCTCACCAAAGACCAATTCAAGATTATAGGAACTGGTACTGTACCAGTTAGTTACCCATAAGCTTGTTTCCTGGAGGATTACGGGATAAACTTGAATCCTTAAAGGAATTTTTTTCTCAAAAGGAAGTCCGTTAATCTGCCCCGTGATCTTTGCTTCGCCCTCATACAGGCCGTGGCTGATGTTATCCGGAATGGCGGCCGTGAACCATACCGGTTGTGTTTCGCCGGCACTGATATCAACGGTTTCCCTTTCCACAATCGGATCAGGATACAATCCGTTTACGGTAAACAGCTTGTCCCTTGACGGAATGGGTGTATTACGGCCCACTCGCACATAACCAACATAGCCGGTCTTGATATCCGAAATGGTATCCTTCCCATATATCAGCGGTTCTACCTGGCATCTCAGGGAGGTTATGGGAACAAGTGACCGGATAGCAAGCTGAAAGCTCGCATGTTCACCCATGGCGACATGGGCAACCGGATCAGTGGAATGGAAGGACGATGTTTCTTTAAATATCTTTTCGAGGGGATCTACCGCTTCTATTACCAGGATATCGTCCAATTCCTTCTCTGACAGAGGATTTAAACATCCGGTGAATAGAAACAGAATAAATAAAAGATAAGGTGATGCTTTTTTCACAGGCAGGGAAAAATGGCTAAAAATGAATGGAAAGTTCGTCATGATCAAAAAAAAATTTATTATCAGGGGATAAAATAATATTTTTTATCATATTAATCACCTGAAAGTCAAAAAACATTTTTTTCTGCCGGATTATGATATTCAGCCCTTGATCTTTTAACTTTCAGGGAGGATCGGGGGACCGGAGATCAATAAACAATAGAAAGTATAATTTCAAAAATATGAATTCAACAAAGCATATAAAATCATTGACAGACAAATTATCAGTCATTGACAAGCAAACAATCACTGACAAAATATTTGTTGGTTTTGACGGGTATATTGACAAAATTCAAAAAGCGGTACGAACACGGTCTGTCCGGGAAGTTAGCTATTATGCTACTTTAACGGAATTCTCTGAGCGTATTGCCAGGGCTGCCGGAAAAAGCGGGCAGGTGGAACTGGTAACCCAGGAAACTAAAATTGGGGGTAATGCGCCAATCATGTCTCATTCCCTCGGAACGCTTGGGATAAAATCAATATGTTTGGGCAACAGTGGTTATCCCCTGGATAATGCTCAATTCAAACAACTGCATCCAAACGTGACGATGCTCCCGATCGGTGATCCTGCTGAAACCAATGCCCTGGAGTTCAATGATGGCAAGCTGATCCTTTCCGAGCTATCCACCTTCCGAAAGATCACATGGGATTATGTTAAGGGGATTTTGGGCCTTAAAACCATAAAAGAAAACCTGAAGGAATGTAGAATAATAGCCCTGGTCGGTTGGTGTAACCCTGATCATGCTACGAATGTATGGCACGGAATACTCGAGGAAGGACTCAATGACAAGGAAAAGAAAAGGTTATTGTTCTTCGACCTGGCCGACCCGACAAAAAAAAGCAGGGATGACCTGCTGGAAGTATTGGATGTGATCAATGGTTTCAGTGCTT
>CAZYDB010000029.1:9485-12529 GCA_964645995.1 uncultured Roseivirgaceae bacterium | reverse complement strand
TTATGGTCCGGTGGTTCTTGGCATTAATGAAAATGAAACTTTAAAACTCTTTGATATTTTATCAGACGAAGCTGATAAAAAACGGGAACAGGAATCCCTGGTAGCAAAGGGCAGTTATATTTTTTCAAAACTTGCCATTGACGGATTGTTGATCCATCCGACGGACCGAAGTATTTTGGTGAACAAAAAAGGAGTGATCAACCTGTCGGCACCGGTTGTCGAAGAACCAAGAATATCTACCGGAGGAGGGGATAATCTGAATGCAGGCTTCTGTGCCGGGTTCCTGCTTGGGCTGTCAACCGAAGAAAGCATGTTACTGGGAATGGCCACTTCCGGAGCCTATGTGAAAGAAGGTAAAAGCCCGGATCTCAAGGCAATCATTTCCTATCTCAAAACATGGTAAAATCACCAGCAAATGGCTTTTTGCGGATAGCTAATTTATAGTTTTTTTGGTTCTCTCTTGAAAATTGAGTCTTTTTGTACCGCCGGAAGTTGGAATTTGAGTTAAGGTGAAGATGGGAAAATCCCTGTATCACCGGGTTGAAAAAGGCTTCAATGCACTATTTAGATTTAATTATTTTCATAATGTATATCCTGGCTATGCTTGGCGTAGGGTATTACTTTATGAAAAAAAATAAAGATAAATCAGACTACTATGTCGGAGGCCGTAATATGTCCGCTGGACATATCGGTCTGTCGGTTGTTGCAACCGATGTGGGCGGTGGTTTTTCAATAGGCCTTGGCGGATTGGGCTTTACCATAGGGATCGCCGGATCATGGATGTTGCTTACTGGCCTGATCGGAGCCTGGCTAAGTGCAATATTTCTAATTCCTAAAGTACATAAACTTTCAGTCGACAGACAACTCTTTACCTTCCCCCAGATATTTGAATATTTCTATAATAAAAATGTTGCTCTCATCGCCGCATTAATCTCTCTTATAGGGTATATCGGCTTTACCAGCTCGCAGCTACTGGCCGGCGCCAAGCTTGCGGCTGCTACCTTTACGGGTCTGAACATCCAGAGCGCGCTCCTGCTGATGGGTTCCATTGCGGTGATCTACACGGTAATGGGAGGACTTAAGGCGGTTATTTATACCGATACCATTCAATGGATCATACTGATGAGCGGATTGATTTTCATCGGAATACCCATGAGCTACCTGACAGTTGGTGGCATGGAAGGCATAAAAGATACCATTAAACCCGAATTACTTGCTTTCAATAATATTACATGGGTCACCTTTATCAACTGGATGATAACCATCATTCCCATCTGGTTTGTTGGAATGACGCTCTATCAAAGGATTTATGCCTGCCGAGATAAAAAAACAGCTCAGAAAGCCTGGTTTATTGCCGGATTATTTGAATACCCAGTTATGGCTTTTATGGGTGTGCTCCTGGGTTTATTTGCCAGGGTGGCCTTATTGAAAGGGATGTTCGTGGCCGAAGGATATGCTACCTTGCAGGGGCTTGACAATGAAATGGGATTGCCTCTCCTGCTGAAAACCATTCTTCCCTTTGGGCTGATGGGGCTGTTTATGTCGGCATATTTTTCAGCTATCCTTTCAACGGCTGATAGTTGTCTGATGGCGGCTTCCGGCAATGCGGTCTCAGACATCTTTGGAAGATTAATTAAAATAAATGACAAACAGGAACTGGGTTTTTCACAAATAGCCACCTTGATTATCGGCATCATTGCCCTGTTAATCGCCGCTTCCATGGAGAATGTTCTTGAAATTATGCTTATGTCCTACTCTTTTATGGTCTCGGGCCTGTTTATTCCTATTATAACAGGTATTTTTGTAAAAAGGCCCAACGCTTTAGCGGCCATGCTGGCCATGCTGGGCGGTGGGGCTATTACGTTGACCCTGACAATAATGGACATCTTACTTCCTTTTGGCCTGGATCCTATTATATTTGGCCTATCCGCCTCCCTGGTTATATATTTTACGATCTGGCTCATCCCTTATCAGAAACTCAATCTGGAAAATAAAAAAACAAATGAACTATAAAAATTATGGAAATTGACGTTAAACTATACGAAGGAAAAGTTAAGGAACAATTTAAAGTTGAGAATATCGCAAATTTCCTGTCTAAACATCTGGATGAATATGGTGACAGAAAAAACGATATTCTGAAAGCACTTTTCTATGCATTAGGAGAAAACAATAAGCCGGGTGGGTTTATCGTTCTCGCCATCCATGACCATGAGATCGTGGGAGCTGTTGTTATCAATAATACTGAAATGAGTGGTTATATTCCGGAACATATTCTTGTTTATATCGCCGTAAACAATGAATTCCGCGGCGCAGGAATCGGAAAAAAACTAATGAAGAAAACCATAGATAATTGTGAAGGAGATATTGCGCTGCATGTGGAAAAAGATAATCCGGCAAAATTTCTTTATGAAAAAATGGGGTTCACGAATCCCTACCTCGAAATGCGTTTAAAACAATCCTGAATCTGAATGGTCAGGAACACAATTGATTCATTAACATCTTTAAGACACGAGTTGCATGCCCATCCCGAGTTATCAGGGGAAGAGAGGCAAACCGCTAACCGATTATTGGAATATTTTGAAGCCCGAAAACCTGACCGCATAATAAAAATTGGCAATACAGGTCTTCTGATCACTTTCAAAGGGAAAAAATCAGGGAAAGAGGTGTTATTACGATCTGAACTGGATGCCCTTCCAATACAGGAACAGAACAGCTTCGATCACCGGTCAAAAACTGATGGTATAGCCCATAAATGCGGACACGATGGTCATATGGTAATGCTGGCCGGTATTGGGGATTGGTGCTCAGAGAACAGGCTTGAGAAGACCACCCTTCACTTATTATACCAACCTGCCGAAGAAACCGGCCAGGGAGCACGTCAAATTGTTGAAAGTGAGCTATTTGACATCAGGCCCGATTATTCATTTGCCATACACAACATTCCCGGTTTCGAGGAGAATATGATCCTGCTTAAGGAACATCATTTCTCAGCATCGGTGATAAGCATTATTATTGACCTCAAAGGAAAAACAACTCATGCAGGA
>CAZYDB010000029.1:0-9475 GCA_964645995.1 uncultured Roseivirgaceae bacterium | reverse complement strand
ATAAATTTAACCATAATCAGCCGGATGATGAGCGGTTTTTTGTCAGTACACCTGTTTATGTAAAATTGGGAGATCAGGCTTTTGGAACGGCAGCAGGAAAGGCATCCCTGGGATTTACTTTTCGATGCTGGAACAATGATTTTATGAAAGAAATGCAGGGATCAATAAAAAAACTGATCATTAAAACGGCAGAAATTCATAAACTAAAGCTGGATTACCGGTGGACAGAAGAGTTTTCTGCTAACTATAATGATCCTGAAGCCATTCGGATTATCCGGGCTTCAGCGAAGAAATTAAGGTTGAAGATCAGCAACCTGGAACAACCTTTCAGATGGGGAGAGGATTTCGGTTATTTCACCAATAAATTCAAAGGAGCCATGATAGGTATAGGCGCCGGAGTCAACATGCCTGCCCTGCACAATCCGGATTATGACTTCCCGGATGGCATCATTGGGACCGGAGTTAATCTTTATAAAGAAATTTTATTGAAGATTGATCAGGAATGAATCAAAACTCACATATTGAGATCAACAAATCCCTTTACAAAAAGAATCTTGAATTTATCAGGCAACTCATAGGAAATGATTGCCGGTTTTCATCGGTAGTTAAAGGCAATGCCTATGGTCATGGTATCGAAACATTCGTTCCTATGGCTGAATCCATGGGCGTTGATCATTTTTCCGTTTTCGACAGTTACGAAGCCACCAGGGTCAAAAAAGTCTGTTCCAGACAACCTGAAATCCTTATTATGGGATGGATAGCCCAGGAATCCTTCGAATGGGTAATTGAAAATGATATCGAGTTTTTTGTTTTTGACCTTGAAAGGCTGGTAACCGCCGTCGAGTTGTCCAAAAAACTTTCCAAAAAGGCTGTCATACATCTTGAGTTGGAAACAGGTATGAACCGCACCGGTTTTCAGAAGAAGGTATTCAGGCATTTGATCCATTTTTTGGATGAAAACAAAAAGTATCTCGAAATCAAGGGAATCTGCACACACCTTGCAGGTGCAGAAAGTATTGCCAATCATTATCGGATATCCCGGCAGATCCGGTTGTTCAATCAATTCGTAAAGAAATTCAGGCAAAATGGATTTGATCCGGTATATATCCATGCTGCCTGTTCAGCCGGAGCCATTAATTACCCCCAAACCCGCTATAACCTCGCCCGGATAGGCATTCTTCAATATGGCTTCTGGCCCAGCCGTGAAACGCTTGTTCAGTTTATTGGCAAAAAGATGGACAAACATGATCCATTGAACAGGATCATTACATGGAAATCACAGATCATGGACACCAAATGGGTTGAAACCGGAGAATTTGTAGGGTATGGGACCTCTTACATGGCCGAACATGATATCAAAATAGCTTCCGTACCTGTGGGATATTCGCATGGCTATAGCCGGTCGTTAAGCAATACCGGTCGCGTACTGATCAATGGTCAGCGCATGAGCGTAATCGGGCTGGTCAATATGAATATGATGCTTGTTGATGTAACCTCTATCCCGGATTCCAAAAAAGGCGATGAGGTGGTAATAATCGGGAACCAGGGGGATCTTTCAGTCTCTGTAGCTTCCTTCAGTGAATTAAGTAATCAATTGAATTATGAAATGCTGACAAGAATTCCAATAGATATAACACGAAAACTGATAGATTGATATGGCTTATCTGACGTTAAATAAAACAAACCTTGAACATAATTACAGGTTTCTGGATAAACTCTTCAGTGACAATGGAAAAGCATGGGCAATCGTATCAAAACTGCTGTGTGGAAATATGGATTTCCTCAAAGTACTTATCGACCTGGGCATCAGGGAGATTGGAGATGCCAGGATCAGCAATCTAAAAAAGATCAAAAGCATCAACCCCAATATTGAAACTATATATATCAAACCCCCGGCTAAAAGGAGTATTAAAAATGTAGTTAAATATGCGGATGCCAGTTTCAATACCGAATTTACTACCATCAAATGGCTCTCGGAGGAGGCCCGGAAGCAGGATAAACTTCATAAGATCATCATCATGATAGAACTGGGGGACCTGCGTGAAGGCATCATGGGCGACTATCTTATTGAATTCTATGCGAAAATATTTCAATTACCAAATATCAAAGTAACAGGCATCGGCGCTAATCTTAACTGCATGCATGGCGTGATGCCTTCGGAGGATAAATTGATCCACTTAAGCTTGTACAAGCAATTGATCGAATCGAAATTCAAAAGAGAAATCCCCTGGGTTACGGGCGGCACTTCTGTGGTCATCCCCCTGATATTCAGGAAACAGATCCCAAAAGCTGTGAATCATTTCAGGGTAGGTGAAACTTTATATTTTGGTAACAACCTTTTCAATGATCATACGATACAGGGCATGAAAAAAGATGTCTTTAAACTGCATGCCGAGATTATTGAAATCACCGAAAAGCCAAAAATACCCATTGGGGCAATGGATCAGAATCCATCCGGAGAAACCTTTGAGATTAATGAAGAGGATTATGGCAAAAAATCCAATCGTGCCATTATTGATGTTGGTGTACTTGACGTGGCCGATACCAAATTCATAACCCCTGACGATCCAAAGATATCCATTATTGGCGGAAGCAGTGATATGTTGGTTCTTGATATCGGAAAAAACGAGAAGAATTATAAAGTTGGAGACCTGGTCGATTTCAGCCTGAAATATATGGGCGCCCTCCGGTTGTTGAATTCAGATTATATTGAAAAAAAAGTGATAGAGTAATGACCGGAATGCGTTATTTTCGGTCTGCAAGTATTCTAAAGCTTACTTCGGCTGTATCTCCCACTCCCCTTCCGGTATAGTCAATATGATATTCCCGCCGGTTAATATTCTTTGCTCCCGTGAAAAGAATCTGACCCTGACTGTTTATGCCTTTATAGTTAACCGGTACAACAATACGTTTGGTTACATCCTTGATGGTCAGACTGCCCTCAACGCTATATTTATTGTCTTCTGTTTGTTTCGTAATACGATCGGCGGCAAATAGTATAGCAGGATATTTTTCAACATAAAAGAATTCTTCCTCCTGAAGATGGGCATTCCTTTTCTCATTCCCGGTATCAACCGAAGAAGGATCAACAGAAAAACCGATATCGATTTCCAGGAAATTATTCCTGATTACAAAATCCCCTTTAATATCAGAAAATGATCCCTTAACAACAAATAAGTGTAAGGCCTGGATCTCAAATTCGATCGATGATTCTTCACTGTTAATGATCCATTCACCATCAACACTTTCCTCTAAAGGCTGTTCGACAGTATCGTTGGTCCATACGGATAAAAATAAGAGAACTAAAGCTATATAATTGACTGCCATAATCGATAATTTTTAAATGTTTTGATAAATCCGTTTAAGACGAATTTACTTAATAAATACGATTTTGTTGGTTATCACAAAAAACCACCGATTCATATCCCTGTTTTTGTCAGTAAAAAACCGCAGCTCGGACACCCGGTTGTTAACAGTTATGGATTACTATTAGTTAAGATTATTGCGTATTATTCCGTATTTTAGTAGACAAGAATCACTTCACATTTTTTATTATTATGCGACATTTTACTTATCACTTTTTTCTTTTTTTATATTTTTTTTCATTCCTGGCCAACGGCCAGGCCCTGGAAAATTTAAAGGATCGAAAAAGCACCCTAATTGAAGGCCCGAGAGCATATACCAGTTCCTGGATCATGCATCCCCGGGTTATTAACAATGACCATGCCGTGGTCTTATTCAGAAGAACCTTTATCCTGGAGGAGCTCCCCCCTTCTTTTATAATTCATATTTCAGCAGATAATCGCTACCGGCTTTTTGTCAATGGTGTCTATGCAGCCAAGGGGCCTGCAAGATCGGATAGTGATCATTGGTATTACGAAACGCTGGACCTGACATCCTTATTAAAAAAGGGCAGTAACGTTCTCGCCGTTGAGGTGGTCAATTTCGGCCCAAAGCGGGCCTGGTCGCAATTCAGCACACAGACCAACCTCTTTGTACAGGGCCATTCTGAGCTTGAATCTACTGTAAATTCCACACCCGGTAACTGGCTTACCTGCCTTAACCAGGGAATACATCCAAAATACATTAATTGGATTTCCGGAAAAGATGTAGCATTCGGACTTTATGTATGGCATCCTACAGATAGTGTTGTGGCAGATAAATATCCCTGGGGATGGGAAAAAGCAGATTATGATGACACGAACTGGACTGCCGCAATCTGGTCAAATAATGCAGGAGGCCGCGACACGCAGTATGCAGGAGGTATCAATTATCCTGGTGGAAAGCTGCTGGTTTCCCGCCCGGTCAATTTGCTGAAAGAGCAAAGGGAAAGATTCTTAACCATTATCCGTAATGAATGGATCGAACCTCCCAAAGAGTTTCTTAAGGGTGAAAGGGCTATTACCATCCCCCCTCATAAAAAAGTACTGATCCTCTACGATCAGACTTACCTGACCATCGGATATCCCGAATTGAAGGTGTCAAAAGGAAAAGGCAGCACAATACGGGCGGGATATGCTGAAACACTTTATAATAAAGACCGGCATACCAAGGGCAACCGTAATGATCCCGATAACAAGATCTTTATCGGCATCAATGACGTATTTCTTCCTGATGGCAGTGCAAACCGGTTATTCAGGCCCCTTTCGCACCGAACCTTCCGGTTTCTTCAATTGGAGATAGAGACCACCGACGAAGCCTTGATCATTCATGATTATTATAATATGAAAGTTGGTTATCCCCTGGAGCTGGAAGCTTCTTTTAAAAGTAATGACCCCGAAATAAATGCCCTGATGGAACCCGGATGGCGTACTGTCAGTTTATGTGCTCAGGATATACTCATGAGTGATGCTTACTATGAACAAATGCAATATGTTGGAGATTGTAAAGTACACAACCTGGCCATACTTTATTTATCAGGCAATGATGACCTGGTCAGAAATCAACTAAAACAAACGGACTGGAGCAGGATACCGGAAGGCCTGACCCTGGCTTGTTACCCGAATGAATTTCACCTGGTAATCCCCTATTATTCTCTGGTATGGATAGAAATGATCAATGATTATATGATGTGGTCGGGTGATCATCAATTTGTCCGGGAATTAGAACCGGGCATACACGATGTTCTGGAATGGTTTGCCACACGGATGGAAGAAAATGGCATGCTGGGTCCTCTGGAATGGTGGAATTATGTCGACTGGTCACCTGGATTTCCTAATGGAGTACCTCCCGGTATTGAAAACGGACAATCAGCCCTGTTCTCCCTTGAATATGCTAATGCCTTACAGAAAGCTTCTGAAATATGTATGTTCACAGGAAATACTTCAATGGCAGAAAACTATAACCGCCGGGCAGACAAGATCCTTTCCTCGGTAAATGAACATTGCTTCGACAGCAAAAAGGGACTATATGCTGAGACTCCGGAAATGAAGGACTTCTCCCAGCATACCAATATTCTGGCCATCTTATCGGGAGCGGTAAAAGAAAAAGAAGCAACACTTGTAATGGAAAAAGTCCTTGAGGATACGACCCTTCACGAGGTAGCCTTATTTTTCCGTTATTACCTTCTGGAAGCATTAAACCGGTCGGGTATGGTAGATCAGTTTAAAAAAGAGATCCAGCCCTGGTTCGAAATGATAACCCTGGGACTAACTACTTTTACTGAGATACCGGTGACATGGGAAAGACAACGCTCTGATTGTCATCCCTGGAGTACTGGTCCAAATATTCATTTCTTTAAATCCCTTTGCGGAATCAAACCCCTGAAACCGGGTTATAACAAAGTTGAAATCAAACCTGTCTTCGCACATCTTGAAAGGATCGACGCCGTCATGCCTCACCCGAAAGGAAATATTGAAATTCATTTGACAAAAAATGGAAATAAAGCACAAGGAGAGATCGTACTTGGCGATGGGATGACCGGCCGCTTCATCTATGGCAGCCAGGAATTTGTTTTAACCGGGGGAATGAACAAGATCGAATAAAACCGACTTTTTGACCATTTATTCACCTGAAAATCCCCGTCATAATCCGTTTTTTTTATAGATAAATATCATACAATAACGAAATTATTGCACCGGCTGATCCTGCGCTTTAAAAATGGTTTTAAACTATTTTTACGTCATATTTTTCTATTACTTGATTTTAGAAGTATGAATAAGGTTTTAGCTTTGATTTTTTTATTCATCCTTTCCGGTATACGATCCTATGGCCAGGAAACACATCAATTTCAGGATAACGCTTTTAAAAGACATCATGTATCCCTGATGTGGGGCAATACGATCGTGCCAGCAGCCAAAACCGCTCATGGAGAGGATTGCTCGATCATTATGCCGGCCTGGGGTTTAAATTACGCCTATCATCTGAACCGCAAATGGGCGATCGGGTGGCATAATGAACTGGAGCTTCAATCCTATGTGGTTGAAAAACATCAGGAATTTTTTTTTGAGAGGGAATATCCCTTCATCACCAGCCTTGCTGTAATGTATGAACCCATACACAGGCTGATCATTCATGCCGGGCCGGGCTATGAGATCGAGACCAACGAGAATTTCGTCATCATGAAGGCGGGTATGGAATACCTCTTTCCCCTACCAAAGTATTACAACCTTGCCGTTGGTTTTTCCTATGACAACAAGGGGAAGATCTATGACGCCTGGACATTTGGGATCAGTGTGGGTAAAAGCATGGGCAGGACACATTAACCGGCTCCTCCTTCCGCTCCTGAAAACCGGAAGAGGTGATCGAGGATATCGGATTCCTTATCATAAATTCCAAGCCATTTCTGGTATTCCTTACCTTCAGCCAGCTTGTATAACAGCGGATAAACAGGCTTGACCTCATTCCAATAATTAGCGTTCAGGAAAACCATCGGACTGGCCATCTCATAGGATTTATAATGATTCTGGGTAGCATCCTGGAAGATCTCCTGAATGGTTCCTGCACTTCCCGGTGTATAGATAATGCCTCCAAAGGCCAGGGCCAGCAAACCTTCCTCCCGGATGCTGTTCTCGAAATACTTGGCGATCAGGGAGGCAAAGGGTGTAGCCGGTTCATGACCATAGAGCCAGGTGGGAATGCCGATATCTGTGACCAGGGTGCTCAGTTTTGGAAACTCCTCTCTTACTTCAAATGCTTTGGATAACCACCACCTGTCCCGGTAATGCGGTGCTTCTGACACTATACGAATAGCCATTTCCAGTTCTTCTTCGTTTCTTCCTGCCATCCATGCCCCCAAATGGGTGGCTTCCATCGCTCCCGGACCGCCTCCAGACAACAGGAAATATCCTTTTTCCACAAGCGTTTTAGCGATGCGGCTGATCTTCCGGTAATCTCCCGAATTCCGCACGAGCCCATGACCACCCATCACCGCCACAATTCGGCGTTCATCAAGATTTTCAATAATATCCATTAAAGCATCGGTAATGGAATGGTCATGAAGCTTCTGGGCAAGGGTCTCATAGATCGAATCCGGATAATAACGGCCCTTCTCCTGGTAATACTGGTATATGCGGAAATCCGGGGTGCGTTCATAAGATTCAGGTACGGCCGGATCGTAATCACGATACAGCCTGTCCACTGAATATAACCTGGCTCTATAAGGATTGTAGGGCACATCGAGTAACGGGAATACCAGGTTGCCGTTGTTCAGTAACCTGACCTTAAGAGACTCACTTAACCGGCAACCCAGGAAAATACAGTGAGAAAAATTCACAGCCTTCAACTGTCCGTCAATGCTTTCGAGATCAAGGTCCTGAAAGGCTATGTTCACCAGGTTATTCTCCTTCTGCAACAAAGGAATCAGTTCTTCCAGGGATTCGATCTCCCGCGATTTCTGCTTTCTTAATACTTTCACCTTGCATATGTATCTGTTAATGGAAATTTAGGATTAAAGCTGGTATTCACAAAGAACTCCTGGTAAAAATCATGCTACCGGGAAATCAGATCGACTTTCCGAAAACTGAATATCAGTTTTTTTCCATTTTCTGATAAAAATGAGTAAATTCATGACCATTTTTTACGTCGGTATCTATCAACTTTTGCCCAATGAAAAAGTACTTTTTTTTTCTTGCAGGATTATTTCTTATTCATTGTCAGACTGCCAACGATCCTGTTGTCCTGAATGATGACCCCTATGCAGCAATAGAAGAAAAGCTTCTTGATGGATGGAATACCTGGAACAACCCGAATCTGGCTTCGTATGTGCGTCTGCCGGAGGGTTTATCCCTGCGGCTCACTTTCAGAAAAAAAAGAGGGGGGCCCTACTGGATGAACCAGGCCTATATCACCGGACCGCAGATCAACTTCCCTGAAGAAGTAACCCCCCTGGCGCATGCCTATGATGGGTCTTATATAGATCTTGAAATTTCTTGGGCCGGTACACGAGCCAGGATACAGAGCGCTCATAACGGGAAGGATGCCTATATTTACTATACACCTCTTGATAGCCCTCCAAATCCCCATTTTCTCGTTCTTGAAACAGGTATCCTCTGGAATAAACCCGGCGAGGTCAGTCGTCATCAAGATAAGATCACCGGCCGGTTTTTCAATGGAACCTGGCAGATCAGGACCACCGGTGAACTGATCGATGAAAAATTCCCCCTGCCTGCCCCCCACTATGTTGTACCTGCTGAAAAGACCTGTGCTTTTTATACCGGGGCTGAAAAGTCAGAGGAAGAGATCATCCGCATCATACAGCAAAAGAAAGCTGAATTCGAAAAACTATCAGGTCAGTATAGGAATCTTTCAGAAGCCTACGAGGCCATGCAGGCTGTAATTTCCTGGAATGTGATCTATGATGCAAAAAACGAAAGGGCCATAGCCCCTGTAAGCAGGGTATGGAATGAAACATGGGGAGGTTACATCATATTTGATTGGGATACCTATTTCACAGCCCTTATGCTGGCGGTTGATCATAAAGAACTTTCCTATTCCAATGCCATTGCCATGACCAATGCCATCACAGAAGAAGGCTTCATACCAAACCTGGAGTCCTCCTTCGGCAACAAATCCTTCGACCGGTCACAACCCCCGGTTGGCAGCATGTGCATCAAGCTGATCTATGATAAATACCAGGAAAAATGGTTCCTGGAGGAGGTTTATGATAATCTTCTCACCTGGAACAGGTGGTGGGAACAGGAAAGGGATAATGAAGGCTATCTATCCTGGGGCTCCAATCCGCACCCAAAGGGTATGGATGGTCATTCCAAACAGGGTGCGAAATGGGAATCCGGTCTTGACAACTCCCCTTTGTTTGATGAAGCCATTTTCAATGAAGCTAAAAATGTACTGGAACTGGCTGATGCAGGTCTGATGGGACTCTATATCGGCGACTGCAATTACCTTGCCGATATCGCATTGATCCTCGGAAAAGAAGAGGATGCCTCAGAACTGAAAGACAGAGCGGCAAAATACAGTTTAAGGCTGCAGGAACTTTGGGATGAGGAATCAGGGATCTACCGGGATAAGTACACCA
>CAZYDB010000028.1:2972-23580 GCA_964645995.1 uncultured Roseivirgaceae bacterium | reverse complement strand
ACCATGGTATTCGCGGTAGAGGCGGGACACCGTATGGATAAGCGGGATGTGACGAAATGGATGCTTTGGACCATTATCGGCGGAATTACTTTCCTTGGCTGTCAGGCCTGGGAATGGAGCCATTTCATTCACGGCACTGATGAAGGATTGGCCCTGATGAACGGAACCGTTTTCCATGGAGCAAGTCTTCAGATGAATGAATATGGGCCCCCGCTGTTTGCTTCTCTGTTTTTCTTTATCACAGGCTTTCACGGGACTCACGTGGCCAGTGGGGTTGTTTTGAATATCATTATATTTTATAATACCGTTGTTGGCACTTACGAGAAAAGAGGACATTATGAAATGGTTGAGAAGGTGGGGTTATACTGGCATTTCGTTGATCTCGTATGGGTCTTTGTTTTTACATTCTTCTATCTGATTTAAATAAATAATCCTGAACATGGAAAAAGCTGAGAATATTGAAGTACAACCCAAACCCGTAGATAAGGCGAAGGTTAAAAAACTCTGGAAAATTGCAGGCATTCTTGGAATTGTTACAGCGGTAGAGTTCTTCCTGGCTTTTACGATGCCACGGGGGATGCTCCTCTATAGCATTTTCATCGGTCTTACGCTTGTGAAAGCTTTTTACATCGTTTCGGAATTTATGCATCTGAAATACGAAGTAAAAGCGCTGATATGGTCAATCATGCTGCCTGTGATCTTTGTTGTTTGGCTGATCATTGCTCTTCTGGCTGAGGGAGGATCGGTCTTCAACAGCGTTTTCTAAGGCACCTCCGCTAATCACCTTGCTGAACTGAAGGAATTAATTCGGGATCCGGTGAAATAGAGTAGATTTTAGTAATATTACCAATAATTTGTATTTATTCGTTAAATGACTCTTGTTGGAAGCAGGGATGAGAAAAAAATTCAAATTTGGTATACTGATCATTATCTTAGCCGTTCCGGTACTTATCTACCTGTTCCTTAAAGGATTTGGCGAAAACGAATTCTCTGTTCCCGTATTCTATACCGAGGGAATTGATCCGGATTCCTTTAATTGCGGTGTAACGGATCAGCAGCATATAGTAAATTTCCACTCCGTTGTTTCCGGGGTTAATTATGAGCAGTCTGTTAAAGGCCGCCTTATCGTTGTCGATGCTGATATTCAGCCATATCCTATTCCGAATCCTGTGGGCAATCCCCTGCAGCGCATCAGCGACCTGGCAAAGGTCTATCCATCCATACAGATCCTGTCCCTGCGGCCTTATGATGATACTGAACATAATCAGGTTGAAGAAGTTATATATGTAGGTAATGAATGGCATCTCATTCCGGTAAAAGAGGAGAAATTGGCTGCGTTTGGCCGGTGTCAGCTTGTATTTCCGGAATTTGATCCGGGTGGTACCGCATGGGATAAAAGACTGGTGCTCGTTGACCAGTCAGGTCGCATCAGGGGTTATTATGATGCAGATGATTACCAGGAAACCGACCGTCTGCTATTGGAGATAAAGATTATACTAGGAGAAGAATATTAGATATGAAAGGAAATGATATGAAATATCAGGCTATGATCATAGCACTGTCAGTGATAATACCTCTAGCCGTGGCATTCCTTCTTTTTATGCCTGAAAAGTTAACTGTGGCCGGTGACTGGGTTACATTCCTTCCCCATATGAACGGCGTAATTAACTCGGTAACATCAATCTTTCTTATAGCGGGCTTTTTCTTTATCCGGTTCAGGAATATACAATTGCATAAAACAGCTATGTCTTCAGCCTTTATTTTAGGAGCGCTTTTCCTGGTCTCCTATGTGATTTATCATGCAGCCTCTGAGTCGACGGTGTACGGCGATATTAATGGGAATGGTGTACTGGAATTAGAGGAAGCCGACCGGATCGGCCCAATGCGCAATATTTATCTGGCCATCCTGATTACCCATATTCTGCTTGCAATTATTGTGGTTCCTTTTGTGCTTTTTGCTTTTTATTATGCATTGACACAAAAATTTGACAAACATAAAAAAACAGCGAGAATTACCTTGCCTGTCTGGCTTTATGTCTCCATTTCCGGAGTTATAGTATATTTGCTGATCAGTCCGTATTATACCTGATTAATTATGAAAAAGTTTATCCCGTATGTATTGACCTCTTTTTTCATTGTAATGATGAATATACATGCTTCTGCACAATGTGCCATGTGCAGGGCCTCCATGGAAAACAGCATCAGCGAAAGCAGTAATAGTTTTTCGGCCAGTTTGAATACCGGCATAATGTACTTATTCGTTACCCCATATCTGTTGGTGTTGGTGATCGGATATTTATGGTATAGGTCCAGTAAAAAAAATGGAAAAAACTACAAAATTACAATCCGTCCTAAAAGAAAAATGCCCTAGATGCAGAAACGGCAATATGTTCGTTTCATCGCGATATGCTATTTCCCGTTTTACGACCATGCATAGCAAATGCCCGAATTGCGGGCTATATTTTGAGATAGAGCCGGGTTTCTACACGGGTGCGATGTATATCAGCTATGTTTTTTCAGTTGCCATTTTTATTATAACCGGATTTTTTCTTTTTTTATTCATGGGTGATCCCGGCATGTTGGTTTATATAGCTACGACTTTATCAATCGTAATAATCCTTTTTCCATTACTTTATCGTTATTCAAGGGTTATCTACCTCCACCTTTTTGGAGGAGTAAAGTTTAATCCCGATTATACCTGATAGACATTTTTCGAACAGGTTCATTATATTTATATAAATAAGAAGATTTTTTATTGAAACGGAGGAATAAATACCTGCTTGTCGGAATCCTGTTGATCAGCATGGGAATGATCATGCATATGCTGTATCTATATGTACTGGACAGGGAAAATATCTATGCGGAGAAGATTTCAGACAGTATTAACCGGACGATTAAGGAGATACGTGGGACACATCAAAAAATAGAAAATTATATAGAAAAGAATGAAAATATCCGGTTCAGTGATATTAATATTTACGCCAGCCAACCCACATATATATACAAGAAAGAGAACCTGGTTTATTGGTCTAATGATCATTATACACCTTCAGATACCCTGGTGAAACATGCCGGAGGGATAAGCCTGATCGATCAGGAATACCAGAAATTCATTATAGCTGTCAGCCCTGTTGAAAAGGGTGATCAGGAATTTCATATTATATCCCTTATACCCTTGTATATCCGGTTTGACCTTAGTAATGAATACCTGGAATCCGGTTATCATCCGGACTATTTTGAAAGCTCGGAGTTGAAGATAAATAAGGACAAGAAGCAGACCCCGGTTATTGGCCCGGAAGGGCAGGTATTGTTTTATGCAGAATTTTTACCGGGATATGTAGCCGGATTTCACTGGTTACCTTTTACAATATTCTCTCTTATTACGGCAGGAACTCTTTGTATGCTTTACTGGATGATCCTTTTTGCTTCGTTTTATAAGAAAAACGGATCACTTTGGCGATCTTTACTGCTGTTGTTTGCCGGGTTGCTACTCGTGAGGATAGTGATGTTAACAGCACAGTATCCTTTTCATTATCTCAATTTCAGCCTTTTCGATTCAAAATACTATGCCTCTTCCTTTTTTAATCCTTCGCTTGGCGATGTATGTATAAACGTGTCTTTTTTACTTATTTTTGCCTGGTTCTTTTTTGCCAATTATGCGCATAAAGACTTTATCCGGATTCTCAGGATAAACAATGAAAGGTCGAGATGGATTTATGGCTTCATAACAATACTATTATTTCATTTCTGTTCATTTTATGTGTACAAGATCATTGAATCGCTAAGCACACATTCTCAATGGTCGCTGGATATTTCATCCGGAATTTATTTTTCAGCCTTCCGGTGGATCAGTTATTTTCTCTTTGTCTTGTCAGCTGTTACTTATATTCTATTTACTTATATACTTAATAAAATCATTCAGCGGCTATATAAGGATAGTATTGTTTCGTTATCGCTGGTTTATCTGGTGGCTACTGCTGTGTTTTTTCTTGTTTTCTTCCAGATTCCCGGTCCGGGTATTCTGGTTATCGGGTTGCTGACGGGAGTTTTTATCTTTTTTTCTTTCCGGATAAGTATACGATCTGTTTTTGTAAGGTTGCGGTATAAGACCTTTGTCTATATTTTGGCTGTTTTTATTTTCGCGGCGCTCATTGGGGCAACGGCCATTAATAAGGTCCGGAACAATCAGGAACGTTTGAGGGTGGAACGATTTGGTGAACAACTGGTCCAGGAAAACGACCCTATCACCGAATATTTTCTCGTAGAGGCAGCCAATCAGATCCAGGATGATGTTTTCATTAAAAACCGGCTTTTCAGCCCGTTTGCTTCCAAGGATATCATAGAGGAAAAGATCAAGAGGGTATATCTTAACAACTACCTTGATAAATATGAGATCAATATACTGCTTTTTAACAGCAGGGGCGAACCTTTCAGTTCCGGGATAGAATTGACGTATCATGAGATACGGGACCGACTGATCAGGCCGCAGTTCAAAACTGATTATGAGAATTTATTTTTTATCCTGATAGAACAGCCGGTTATTCAGAAACGATATTTACATTTTATACCGGTATATCAATACAACAGTATTGCCGGTTATGCTATCCTCGATCTTCAACTTAAGAAAGTTATTCCCACCAAGGTGTATCCCAGGTTATTGCTCGACGACCGTTTTTCGGTCACTTATTTTGAGGATCAGTATGATTACGCGCTGTTTAAAAATAATCAACTGATCAATTCATCGGGAAGTTTTAACTATGATAAAAATTTCAGTAAACGATTACTGGAAACAGAAGCCCTGTATATGAGTAACGTCCGGTTTAATGGATACCGGCATACCGGTTTTCATTCTGACGGGGGGCGGATCTACGTTATTTCTCATCCCATTCATTCCTGGATTTATTATTTCGCGAACTTTTCCTTTCTTTTTCTGTTACTTTCCCTCTGCTTTCTGTTAACACTGGTCGTCTATGCCATTTATTTCAATCTTCTCGGGGTTGAGATTAATTATGTTACCAGGATACAGTTGTACCTCAACCTGGCCTTTTTCATCCCATTGATCGTGATCAGCGTCTCAACCTTAACAAGATCAACAGCTGATTATAAAAAGAAGGTTGAAGAGGAGTATCTCAATAAGGCAGAAGTCACCAGCAATAACATCACAGGATATCTTCAGAATTTTATTTCCAATAATTCATCCATTGAAGAACTCTCCAGCAAATTATCGGAGCTAGCTGATTTTTCAGAGCTCGATATGGACATCTACCGGGTGATCCAGAAGGAGGGGAGGTTGCTCGTTTCCACCCAGCCGTTGATTTTCGATAAACACATTTTATCAGAATTGGTTGATCCCAGGGTGCTGGCCAGCATAATGGAACAGGGAGAAAAAGGCATGATCCGGGATAAAACTTTCGGGAAAATGGCCTATAAAACAGCTTATGTTGCGATAAGGTCTACCAATGATGGTGAATTGATAGGCATATTAAGTATTCCTTTTTTTGGCTCACAGGCAGCCATCGATGAGAACCTGACCGGGCTTGTCATTAATATCCTCAGCATATTCACTATAATTTTTATCAGTTTTATTGTTCTTTCTTTTTTTGTTTCAACCTATCTCACTTTCCCACTTAAGTTTTTAACGGATCGATTAAGGAAAACCAGCCTGACAGGAAGAAATGAACCCCTTCTCTACGATTCTGCAGATGAAATAGGTCAACTGGTAAAAGAATATAACAATATGCTCCTGAAATTGGAGGAAAGCAAAAAGGCGCTGGCTCAATCAGAGAAAGAAGCGGCATGGCGTGAAATGGCGAAGCAGGTGGCTCACGAGATCAAGAATCCTTTAACACCCATGAAGCTGACCCTGCAACATATGAAAATCCGGGTTTCCGGCGATCAGGAGGAAAAAACCAAACTTGAAAAATCAATTAACTCGCTGTTACATAATATTGAAACCCTAAGTGATATAGCAACTTCATTTTCTAATTATGCACAGATGCCGGTTCCGGAAAAGGAGCCTTTTGATATAGTGGGGTTACTTAAACGAACCGTAAACATATATATGAACAGCGAACAGGAGGCTGATATAAAGGTTTATATTCCTGATGAGCCGGTTACCGTCGAAGGTGATCCGGGTTGGATCGGACGGACTTTTTCAAACCTGATCATTAACGGGATCCAGGCTACCGAAAAAGGCAGAAAGCCCGCAATTGAGATCACCCTTGAAAAGACCATGACTGGGAAAATAGTGATAAAGATCAGCGATAACGGCAAAGGTATCTCCGATGAAATAAGGGATAAGATATTTATGCCCAATTTTAGTACCAAATACTCCGGATCGGGGATAGGCCTGGCAATAGCGAAACGCGCTATTGAACACGCCGGGGGTAAAATCTGGTTTGAGTCAGTGATCGATAAAGGGACATCTTTTTATATAGAATTACCTGCGGCATCTTGATAGCTAAAATAATTTTAATATTAATATTAATAGTTTTCTGCCATATACCTGGCTTTGCCCAGAGAAGCAACGAGAGAAGCAGGGTAGTAAGAGAATTTAACCGGCCCCTGAAACTGGACTCGCTCTCTATTGTACCGGGATCTGTTATGCTTACCGGCAATAATGACGTTTCTGTTGAGCATGATATCGACCGGGGAACAGTATCTTTTCTCACCAGTAATAAATATGATTCACTTCTGGTTCGATACACCGTTTTTCCCTATGATTTTGCCGGAATAATCCAAAGCCGGCATCAACGGGCAGAGGATTCTGCTGTTGCCGGTACCCGTATTGCAGAAGAGAAACCATTTGTGATAAAAGAAAAAAAAGAGGAATTGTTTTATACTGACAAGGTTCAAAAGTCAGGCATTCTCAGCAGGGGGATATCTTTTGGGAACCGGCAGGATATTTTTGTCAATTCTGTTCTTAATCTTCAACTGGAAGGGGAACTTTCGGATCAACTGAACATCAGGGCATCGATCACCGATCAGAATATACCCTATCAGCCGGAAGGCAATACCAGGTTGGTTCAGGATTTCGACAATGTGTTTTTTGAAATTTATAACCGGAACCTATCATTATCAGGTGGTGATATTGTGTTGAAGAACGGCCCCTCTGATTTTTTACGATTCCACCGGAATGTGCAGGGGGTAGCGTTAAATACGAGTTATTCGGTTTTAGAAAGATCCCTGGCGAGCACTTCGCTTTCCTATTCGGCTTCAAAAGGGAAGTTTTTCAGCTACCGGGTCGAGGTGATTGACGGGGTAATGGGTCCTTATAAACTTTACGGACCGGAGGGTAATTCATTTTTAATCATTATTGCTAATTCTGAAAGGGTGTATGTCGATGGGCGATTGATGGAGCGGGGGTTTAATAATGACTATGTGATTGATTATAATACCGCAGAGATAACTTTTACAAGCAAAGTGCTGATTACCAGATTTTCCCGCGTGAATATCGATTTTGAATATACTAACCAGGGTTATAGCCGTTCGGTAGTGAATTTTAATCATACACAACAAACAGAAGGCCTTAAAGTATCGGTGCAATATTACCAGGAAAAGGATAACCGCAATCAGCCGTTGTTAAACGACATGAGTGACCAGGACAAAATTGAATTGAGCAGGATTGATCCGGCGGTATCTGCCAATGGTTTTTTAACCGGATGGGATTCCGTCGGATACTCAGATACCAGGATCCTTTACGAAAAATCCGATACCCTAACGGTAGATGGCGAGGAAATTACAATTTTCAAATTCTCCAATGATCCGGACAGGGCGCATTATCAGGTATATTTCTCAGAGGCCGCCGAGGGTAAGGGAGCATATGTGAGGGTTAACAGTCAGTTGAATGGACAATATTATGAGTGGGCTGGCAAAGGTAAGGGCAGGTATCTCCCCTTACGGTCGATGCCCCTGCCCGATGCTAAGCAGATGCTGTCATTGAGAGCAGCTTATGATCTGAACCATGATTATTCTGTATTCACTGAATTGGGGCTTTCAAAGCAAGATCACAACCTGTTCAATGAATCCGGGGAGGAGCCGGTTGGATTAGCCGTAAAATCAGGGGTTTCAGCAAACGAAAGGCCGCTGGAATTTCTTCCAGGATATGTTTATTCCGGCAAAGTAACGTATGAATTCAATAGTGTTGATTTTAATGGCATAGACCGGTACCGACAGATAGAATATGATCGTAATTGGGGAATAAATGCCACTTATGATACCCTTCGGTCAAGTGATAAGATCCTCACTTTCAGCAGTAAGATCCACAAGGACCAGAAAAATTTTGTCATGATGGATATAACGAACAGAAACAGGACCCATAGTGTCAATGGATGGCAGGTTAACAATGATGCCGGGATTGATTTCAGGCGGTTGAACCTCGTAGGGAATTTCTTCCATATGAATAATGTCAGCGAATATCAGGAATCCGGCTGGATCCGTTATCAACTGAACTCCTATTTAAAGTTCAGGTATTTCTTTCCGGGGTATCAGTATTCGGTTGACAGGAATCAGGTGAAGTTATCCGCTTCTGATTCCATTGTATCCAGCCTGATGAACTTTGAAGAACATTCCTTTTACATAAAAAATAACGATACGCTGGAAACACGTTTCAACCTCAGTTACAGTATCAGGAAAGATAAACTGCCGTTTCAGGGTAAGATGGAGGATGGGCATCTTGCCAGAACCGTCAGGATGATGGCCGGTACCAATGAAGGAAAATTGGGAAGGGTTGAATTTAACATGAGCTACAGGGAAACGGATCTTCTTTATAAAGTGGAGGATAATAGTGAAAAAGCCTTGCTTGGGCGTATCGATTGGTATGCCGATGCACTGGATAACCATATCAGGTCAGAAATTTCATATGCGGTAGGCAATAGCCGGGAACTTAAAAGAGAGTATGTGTATATGCAGGTGCCGGCCGGAGAAGGTACGCATACATGGAGAGACGATGATCAGGACGGGATCCGGGATATTCATGAGTTTTATCCTGCAATCAATCCTGATGAAAGAGATTTTATTAAATTGTTTACACCAACGGATGAATATGTCCTGGCGTATGATAACCAATTGAATTACAGGCTGCAGGCAAGGATGCCCAGGTCCTGGTTAAAAAAGGGTGGGTTAAGGAACTTTGCCGCCCGTTTTTCCAACAACCTTTCTGTACACCTGAAACAAAAAGTAAGTGAAGATCATTTTAAAGATCATTTGTTATTTCATAACAGGAATATGCCTGAAGAACAGCTAATCAGTTATCATGATAATATACGGAATGTATTATATTTTAACCAGGCAGATCCAGATTACGGCTTTGATCTTATCTATCATAAACTCAGGAACAAACAACTAATGGCCGACGGATTTGAGTCCAGAAAGAAGAATTCGGCTAAATTAATATCCCGGTTAAACCTCAATCATGATTACCATGTCAGGATAATTTACGGGCAATCAGAAACCGGGAGCAGTTCCGATTACCTGGAAGGCAGGAATTACAGGATCCACACCCGGGAGGCCGGATCGGTTCTTGAATGGCAGCCTACAAATTTCTGGCGGTTAAGCGGCAATTATAATTACAGCAGGAATAATGCCAGGTCTACGGCCGAAAGTCCCGCCAATTTTGCGAATCATAATGAAATGAGCCTTGGATTCAGATATTCAAAAGCCAACGGGAAAAGCATCGAAAGCACCGTCCGTTATGTGAATATTGAGTTTGCGGGGGAGGAAAATACAGCGATGGGTTATGAGTTGTTACAGGGGCTAAAACCGGGGGATAATTTCACATGGAGACTGAACTGGCAGCAGGAATTATTCAATGGCATGCAGCTTCATCTGAGTTATGAAGGCAGAAAATCAGGTGACCTTAAGACCATTCATGTTGGCAGGATGCAGGTGATGGCTCTTTTTTAATAGGTAACGGCTTTTTTGCGATCTGATTGATGACCTAATAGCCTTATAAGGGTATGAATTAAAAACAAAATTCGTGGTTACTTTTATTCCGTTCTCTCCTTGTACAGGTTTGTATAATCGGTATTACGACACCTCCCTTTTGACAGCTTTCATAAGCTTGTTGGAATAGACAAAATCCTGAAGTTCTTTAACACCTGCATTGAGGATATCCGAATTCGATCCTTCCCATAATTTTCTGCCTTTATACATGAACATCACATAATCACCTATCTCCATCACCGAATTCATATCATGGGTAACCACGATAGTGGTGATGTTGAATTCTTCCGTGATTTCCTCGATTAGGTGGTCGATTACGATTGCGGTTTGCGGGTCCAGCCCGGAGTTAGGTTCATCACAGAATAGATATTTCGAATTATTAACGATGGCTCTCGCAATGCCAACCCTTTTTTTCATTCCGCCGCTAAGTTCAGAAGGCATTTTTTTATTTACATTTTCAAGCCCTACGCGCTTAAGGACGAAGTTAACCCTGTCAAGCTTTTCATCCTTACGCATATCGGTAAGTTGATCAAGGGGGAAGCTTACATTTTCCTGGACATTTTTGGAATCGAATAATGCACCGCCCTGGAATAACATTCCAATCTCCCGGCGAATCTGCCTGACCTGGTATTTGTTTGACCTGTAAAAATCTCTCTGGTCAAAATGTACACTTCCTTCATCGGGTTCGAGTAATCCCACAATGCATTTGAGAAGGACGGTTTTGCCGGTGCCACTGGAGCCGATGATCAGGTTTGACTGACCAGGCAGGAATTTTCCATCGATCCCAAAGAGCACCTTCGATCCTTCGAAATATTTGACGATATTTTGAATTTCGATCATACCTTTATAAAAGTAATTGAGCGAGCAGATAATCCGCCGAGAGTATGGCAATACAACTTGAGGTTACGGCCTTGGTACTGGCTCTTCCGACTTCAAGAGCGCCGCCCTGGGTATAATAACCTGTAAAAGCACTTATTGACGCGATCAGAAAAGCGAAAACAACTGATTTTATAAGGGCAAATATTACATTGTACTCCAGGAAATCGGCTCTTATGCCGAAAATATATTCATCCGGGGTCATCTCTCCCGTTAAGGTAGCGGCCATATATCCTCCAAACAATGCCAGGAACCCGGCAAGGATAACAAGAAGAGGATACATCAGCAGGCAGGCAACTATCTTGGGAAGGACCAGAAAAGAGGATGAATTGATGCCCATTACTTCCAGGGCATCGATCTGTTCACTGATCCGCATGGTGCCCAGCTCACCGGCAATATTGGATCCGACCTTGCCGGCAAAGACAATGGCCGTGATCGTCGGTGCCAGCTCCAGCAATGTCATGTCACGAACTACCAGGCTGATCACATAGGTGGGGATCAGGGGGGAAACGAGGTTGTAAGCAGTCTGTACGGCCGTTACAGCTCCGATAAATGTTGATATGATCACAACAATAAATATTGAATCAATGCCAACCTTGATGCATTCATCAATGGTCAGCCGTACATAGGTGTTGAATGACTCCCTTTTTATGATTAGGGAGTGAAGGAAGATGAAATATTTTCCTATTCTTTTCATAATCCTGAACGGAAAGATTTCTTGTTAAATTAGTATCAAAAAAATATTCATTGGGCAATAAAATTAATAATTTTTAAATGACCGGAAGGTATTAATTAATTTTAATACGGAAATAAATTTTAATCATTTAATAAATCATGAACAAAAACGCCAGAAAATTAGCTGTCATAACCGGTGGCACTAAGGGAATCGGGAAAGCCCTGATCCGGATTTTTGCCGAAAATGGTTTCGATATGATCACCTGTTCCAGAAATGAGGATCAGCTTGTGTCACTGAAAAGATCCATTGAAGGGGAATATAACAATATTTCCCTGAATTATCTCAGGGCCGACCTTTCGGACAGGAAGGATGTTGACAAACTGACCGGTAAAATCATGAACACTGGCAGGGCGGTTGACGTCCTGGTCAATAATGCAGGCTTGTTTATTCCTGGTCAGGTTCATTCGGAAGAAGAAGGAACACTGGAGAAAATGATTGAAACGAATTTATACAGTGCTTATTATCTGACCAGGGGACTGGTTGGCAATATGATCAATAATAAAAGCGGGCATATTTTTAATATTTGTTCGACAGCCAGTATCGTGGCATATACCAATGGAGGGTCCTATGGAATATCCAAATTTGCCTTGCTGGGAATGAGTAAAGTGTTAAGGGAAGAACTTAAACCTTATAATATCCGGGTTACGTCGGTATTGCCCGGCGCCACATTTACTGCAAGTTGGGAGGGGGCTGAAATACCGGAAGAAAGATTTATGAAGGCTGAAGATGTTGCCATGACCCTATGGAATGCATATAGCCTTTCAAGGCAATCGGTAGTGGAGGAGATCCTGCTCAGGCCCATGCTGGGAGATATTTAATAAATTTCAGATTGGAATTAAACCTTTTATGTTCTGGTGGGTCAAAGCAATAAAACTTGAACAATTAAAGATTTAAAAGATGAAAAAACATGAACTGACCTTTTTATTGCTGATGGCAGGAATACTTGTGTTAACTGCCTGTGACAAGGATGGAGAAATACAATCCGTCGATGTATCGGTTGCAGAACTGGAAGCTGCCTATGATGACGCCTATGAGGAAGTAGATGCCATAGTTGAATCTACTTTATCTTTTTTCGATGTTGCCGGAAGGGTTGCCGAAGGTGAGGAAGATGAAATCATACGCTGCGGCGTAAAAACACACGATTTTGAAAACAAGACGATCACCATTGATTTTGGTGACGGATGCGTGGGCAGAGGGAACCGGATGAGAAAAGGCAAGATCATCATTACCTACACTGACCGTAAATTTATCCCCGGCAGCACGGCCACCATTACTTTTGAAGGATTTTCGATCAATGATATCGAAGTAGAAGGCATCCGGACAAGGACTAATGTGTCTTCTACCATTTATGATAATCCTTCTTTTACAATCACCCTTGAAAATGGCAAAATGACCTGGCCGGATGGCACCTTTGCTGAAAGGAATGTGACCCATACCCGCACCTGGGAACGGTCGGGAAGTCCGCTGAATGATTCCTTTGTCGTGGAGGGATCCTCAGAAGGGATCAATAGAAATGGTGTTTCCTATACCGTTAGGATCATGGCCCCGGTTCGCTATAAAAGGGCCTGCTGGTCATCCGGGGTTTTTATACCTGTTGAAGGGATCAAGCTTGTGGAAAGAGAAGGGATGGAGGATGTGCTGGTTGATTATGGTGACGGCACCTGTGACAACCTGGTAACCATTACGGTAAATGGAGTTTCTAAAGAGGTTGAAATAACGAACAGGAAATAAGCGGAAGAAATCCTGCCAGGATTTTTGTAAAAAGCCCCGGATCCAACATGAATTAAATGGAAGCCGGGGCTTCTTTTAATGCCTGCCAATTATCGGGATACTGATATTTAATGGCTTTTTTAATTGATGAATCGCTCACTGACCATACGGTCTTTACTTTCTTTTGACCACCGGTAGAAACCTTCCCCTGTTTTCATTCCCAGATGACCGGCTTCGACCATGTTGACCAGCAAGGGGCAGGGTGCATATTTTGCTTCACCAAATCCCTCCTGCATCACCTTTAGGATAGATAGACATACATCCAACCCGATAAAATCCGCTAATTGTAAAGGGCCCATCGGATGGGCCATACCCAGCTTCATCACGGTATCAATTTCATTGACGCCCGATACGCGCTGATAGAGCGCATAGATGGCTTCGTTGATCATTGGCATGAGAATCCTGTTGGCTATAAAGCCGGGATAATCATTAACTACCACGGGCTCTTTTCCAAGCTTTCTGGCAATGTCGAGGATAAAATTAACCGTTTCACCACTGGTATTATATCCACGGACGACCTCCACCAGTTTCATTAAGGGTACCGGATTCATAAAATGCATCCCAATTACTTTCCCGGGTCTATTGGTATATGTCGCCAATGAAGTAATTGAAATAGACGATGTATTCGACGCAAAGATGGCCTTATCCGGAGCAAGCCTGTCCAGTTGCCGGAAGAGGTCAGCCTTGAGACTTCGCTTCTCCGGTATCGCTTCCACGATCAGGTCCGCTTCACCAGCAGCTTGAGCCAGGTCGGTCTGGAGACGAATGTTTTCCAGGGTTGCGACTTTTTGAGCTTCGGGAATGGTATCCTTTTTTATCTGGCGCTCAAGGTTTTTGGTTATTCTCTCTAAGGCTTTGGTCAGCAGCGATCCATCGAGGTCATAAAGGTTAACGCTATGGCCATTCATTGCAAAAACATGTGCTATTCCGTTACCCATGGTACCTGAACCCAGTACTGTTATTTTTTTCATTAGCATCATCCGTCATTGGTCACATCTAAGTTGATCAAACAACCTGAGAAAATCAATGTAAAAAAAATAATTGATCAGAATAAAATATACCCTTTTAAAATAAAAATAACATAAAAAGCATTTATATAAATTTAAAAAATATGTAATGAAAATCAAAATGTATTATATATATCATGTGGACGCATATATTTAACCCTAAAAGGTATAAAAAAACATAAAATAATAATTTTAAAACATATATACTTAAAAAAATCATATATAATATATAATAAATAATATAAAAAAATAATTGATAGGCATTGATCAAGGTTATTTTATTAATAATATTATATAAAAACGACACAAAAAATGCAAAAAAATTAAAATAAGGCCTTAAAAGATGCAATAAATAGTAAGGAGTGTATTTATTTTTGCAATATTTTAAAAGTTCATTTCTATGATTAGATTTGTCGCTTTCGAAGAAAGAAAATTTGAAAAAGTCTAATGAATAGTAGTGAATATCTTGATGTTTAACCTTTAAATTACAGTTTATGGAACACCTTTTTACAGAATTCTTTTCAAATCCCCTGCTTTCGGGAATGGTTTCCGATGCGGGAGCGGCTGCGGTCGCCGTTGTTGAAAGCACATTGAATGAAGCTTCAACCGCGAATACAACAGATATTTCCGTATTTACGGCAAATAATATCTGGATGATGCTGGCTACAGCCCTGGTCTTTATCATGCATCTCGGCTTTGCATCCGTGGAAGCCGGCTTTACGCAATCCAAGAATACGGTCAATATATTATATAAGAATACCTTAACAATTGCTATTGGATTATTATCCTATGCTGTAATAGGTTTCGGTTTAATGTATCCCGGCGAATTCAATGGCTGGCTCGGGCTGGCCGGCTTCGGTTTACATATTCCGGCGAATGGACTTACAGCCGAATATGCTGATGGCGGTTATACGTATTGGACTGACTTTCTTTTCCAGGGGATGTTTGCTGCCACTGCTGCTACTATTGTATCCGGTGCAGTTGCCGAGCGTGTCAAGATCAGCGGGTACCTGATCTTTACCTTGATTTACGTAGGATTGATCTATCCTATTGCAGGAAGCTGGAAATGGGGTGGAGGATCCCTTGATTCAATGGGTTTTTACGATTTTGCAGGATCAACACTGGTGCATTCAGTAGGGGGTTGGGCGGCCCTTGCCGGTATATGGATCCTTGGTCCTCGATTGGGTAAATATAACAATGGTAAGACGAATGACTTCCCAGGTTCCTCAGTCCCGCTGGCCACAATCGGCGTATTCCTGTTATGGCTCGGGTGGTTTGGCTTTAATGGAGGATCAGTCTTATCGGCCGATCCGGGTGCGACTTCTCTTGTACTGGTTACTACCTCATTAGCGGCTGCAGCCGGTGCAGTTGGCGGAATGATCGGCGGAGGGCTGGTATTTAAAAGATTGGATTTCGGAATGGTATTGAATGGTATCCTGGCCGGTCTCGTAGGCATTACTGCCGGCGCTGACCAAATGGGGCCTGGTTCCGCCGTTATTATCGGATTGATCAGTGGTGTACTCGTCGTCATGTCTGCCGTCGTACTCGACAGGCTGAAGCTTGATGATGCCGTTGGTGCCGTTTCAGTGCACCTGACCTGCGGGATCTTTGGAACAATGGCTGTTGGAATATTTGGCGAAATGGCGGGTCTGGCCCAGCTATGGATCCAATTCAAAGGCGTGCTGATGTATGGACTGATCTCCTTTAGCTCAGCATTGATCATATTTAAACTGATTGACCTGACCATGGGCCTGCGGGTATCCGAAGAACATGAAAAGAAAGGAATGGATAGTCATGAACATGGGATCAGAGGATATACAATCGTTTACGACGAATAAATACAGGATGAAAAAAAGGTGGGCTGGCGGGCCCACCTCCATTCACCTTCAAAATAAATCAAAGGCAAATTACAATTAATGGAACACTCAAATTTACTTAAAATGAAATTAAAATTTACTTACTTGATAATACTTCTCTATGGAATAAGTTTGCATGGAATGGCACAGGACGATGCGCCTGGATTAACGATTGCGGGTTCTGTCGACACCTATTATAAATATGACCTGTCCGGAACCTCTCAGATTGGAACAAGTTTTGCCGATGCCCAGAACTCTATTGGTATTGGCATGGTGGACCTGGCAATTTCCCAGAACTGGGGTAAGGCTTCCTTTGTCGGTGAGATCGCTTTTGGTCCGAGGGCCAGCGCCTCAGCCCCGGGACCTGTTCAGAACCTCTACGTTTCCTATGCTTTTAATGACCTGATTTCCGTAACAGGAGGGTTTATGGGTACGTTTGTAGGGTATGAGGTGATATCGCCGGCCGCTAATTTTAATTATTCGACTTCTTACCTGTTTTCAAACGGACCTTTCCAGAATGGAGGCGTAAAAGTAGATTTTACCTTCTCTGAAAAAGTAGCCCTGATGGTCGGTGTCTTTAATAATTTTGATTCCTATATCAATGATGATGACGGTCTCGACATTGGAGCACAGTTATATCTCATGCCGGTTGAAGGTTGGGACGTTTATATTAACTATGTTTCCAGTGACGATTCCGGTACGGAAATCGACCTGACAATGACCTTTCAACCATCGGATGATCTGCTGATTGGCTTGAATACCGCCAAACGGACAAGAGGGAATTTCTTTGTTGAAGATGAAGGAACAGGCGTTAATTTTACAGGCGTGGCAGGCTATCTTAACTATAGCATTACCGATCCCCTGGCCCTGGGCCTGCGGTATGAATATTTTAATGATGCCAATGGTGTGATTCTTGGTACCCCTGTCGAGAATTCCAGTGTTAATGCCATTACCCTGTCAGCAAATATTTATGCCGGCCCGATTACACTGATCCCGGAATTTCGTATTGATAGGGCCTCCGAAGAAATTTTCAGTAATTCATCAGGTGATGCCTCTCCAAGTGCATCACAATTTCTGATCGCGGCAGTATATGCTTTCTGATCTAATTATTGATAATAAGAACATGAGGAGGAGGGCTGTTTATTGGCTCTCTTCCTTTCTTTTATTGTTCTTTCTAGGCTTTAATTTCAAGATGGGGAATGCCCAGTCATTATTTCCGGCCGACACATCAGGGAAGATTGTTTATTGGTCTACCGTAAAAAATGAAAAGCATGAAAAAGATATCCCATGGGATCAGTTGATGCCGGTTGTTGAGAAACACAGGGTTCAGACCAAACAAAAACAGGTCCTTGTAATTGATTCTTTGCATGGAACTTTAAATTGCCTGATCGGGTTTTACCTTTATCGGGAATCAGCATTTCTGAAACAGGTAGAAGGCCTTGTTCTCGCGGATCTGAAACTGAAAGTTGGCAGGGAGGCATACATCAGTATAATAAGTGATATTCGCTTAATTGATTATACCAGAGATCGCTATGGGAAATTCAGTCCCGGAACTTCGAGAAAACATCCATTGGAAAAACTGGATCTAAAACGGAAAAGTATGAAATGGAAAGCTTATTTTATCACGATCAATGAGCAGATATTAGCCATACAGGATGAAATCTACCTGGCCTTTAATACTTACGTTCAGGGAATATCAGACAATGAATCCACTTCTAAAAGCAGAATGAATGATGTTTATTAAAGTATACCATTAAAGTAAATAAAAAATTATTAAAATGATATTTAAAAATACGATTGATTACAAAAAACATATTCACAGTGAATATTTTTTTAAAAATCAATTAAGAATAAGTTTCTTTTTTAATTTTGTGACCTAAATATAATTATCAAATCAAAATCATATGGCAGTATTACGATTCAAGTCGCTCGAAATGGCGGCGAACAGAGAACTTCCCGAAGTTAAACCTCCTTCAAACAAAATATCAGATTATTTTGGTGAAAATGCATTCGGAATTGAGCGCATGCAGGAAACTCTCTCACCCGATGTCTTTGAAAAGGTTATTTTCTATATCGAAAAGGGTAAAAAGATTGATACAGAAACCGCTGATGCCGTAGCGGCTGCGGTAAAAACCTGGGCTATTTCAAAGGGGATCACGCATTATACACACTGGTTTCAGCCCCTTACCGGAGCCACTGCTGAAAAGCACGATACCTTCTTCGATGCCTCGAGAAAGATTGAAAAATTCAAGGGCAGCGCTCTGGTCCAACAGGAACCGGATGCTTCCTCCTTTCCAAGTGGAGGGATCAGAAGCACCTTCGAAGCCAGGGGCTATACGGCGTGGGATCCCAGTTCACCGATTTTCATTTGGGGTCATACTCTTTGTATCCCCACCATTTTCGTCTCCTATACCGGTGAAGCACTCGATTATAAATACCCCCTGTTGAAAGCCCTCGATGCGGTGGATAAAGCAGCTACCTCTGTCTGCAAGTATTTTGACCGCTCGGTGACAAAAGTTGATGCTTCTCTGGGTTGTGAACAGGAATATTTTGTGGTTGATAAATCTTTGTTTTATTCGCGTCCGGACCTTGTAATGGCCGGCCGTACGGTTTTTGGTCATAATCCGGCCAGGGGCCAGCAGTTGGACGATCATTATTTCGGATCTATCCCTAACCGTATTTACAACTTTATGCGTGATTTTGAAATGGAAAGTCATAAACTGGGGATCCCGGTCAGCACACGACATAATGAAGTGGCGCCCGGTCAGTTTGAAGTAGCGCCATTCTTCGAAGAACTTAATGTTGCCAACGACCATAACCAGCTCTTGATGGATATCATGCGGAAAGTAGCTGAACGTCATAACCTGAAGGTGATTTTCCATGAAAAGCCGTTTGCCGGTCTCAATGGCACCGGAAAACATAATAACTGGTCGTTGATTACCAACACGGGTGTGAATCTTTTCCAGCCCAGCAGCAGCGCAAGGGAAAACCTTCAGTTTCTGGTCTTTTTTATCAATACCATCAAGGCTGTCTACGAATATGCTGACCTGTTGAGAGCCAGTGTGGCATCTTCAGGAAATGATTATCGTCTGGGTGCCAATGAAGCGCCTCCTGCAATCATGTCTGTATTTATCGGCTCTCAGCTTTCCGCTGTTCTTGATGAACTGGAACATAATGGCAATATTAAGATTAAAAAAGGTGAGAACATGTATATGAAACTTGGGATTGATAAAATCCCCGAGATCATGCTGGATAACACCGATAGAAACAGGACTTCTCCCTTTGCCTTTACTGGTAATAAGTTTGAATTCAGGGCCGTAGGAGGTGAAGCCAATACCGCCTCACCAATGACAGTTTTAAACCTGATCGTGGCCGAACAATTGAACCAGTTCAGAAAAGAGGTTGATGCCCGTATTAAAAAAGGGTACGACAAACGAATTGCCATAGTTAACGTGTTACGGGAATTCATCAAAGATTCCAAAAAGATCAGGTTTGAAGGTGATGGTTATTCTGAGGACTGGGTGAAAGAAGCGGAAAAACGGGGATTGCCGAATGTCAATAATACACCACGGGCATTGAAGGCTTATTTAACTGATAAAAGCAAGGACCTTCATAAAAAGTACGGCATATTGTCTGAACGCGAACTCGAAGCACGTTCTGAAACGATGCTTGAAAATTATATTATGAAGATACAGATTGAGTCAAGAGTAATGGGTGACCTTGCCCTGAATCACATCATCCCTACCGCGGTTACCTATCAGAATGTACTGATACAGAATGCTAATGGCTTGAAAGGGTTGAATATCGATAACTCCGCCGTGATCCGGACCGTTACAGAGATATCAAAACATATTGAGGCGGTCAAGAATGGTGTATATGATATGATCGATGAAAGACGGAGGGTTAATAAGATCGAAGATATCTATGAAAGAGCGATTGAGTACTCGGATAACGTGAAAGAAAAATACTTTGAAATGATCCGTTATCATGTTGATAAACTTGAGCTGTACGTAGATAATGATCACTGGCCATTGATGAAATACAGGGAACTTTTGTTTAACAAATAGATCAAGGCCCGTGAGGGCCTTTTTTTTATGATGACTATTGATATCCCGGGTTTTAGGGTTCTTAACCTTAAATACCTGGTCCTCGACTATAACGGAACCATTGCCGTGGATGGCAAGCCTGTTCCGGAGGTAATGGATCTATTGCATCGGCTATCGGCTGAACTGGAGATCTTTGTCATCACCGCCGATACCTTCGGAACGGTAAAGGAATCTCTGGAACAGGTTCCCTGCCAAATTAATGTATTGACAAACCTGGATCAGCAAGTGCAGAAAAAAGACTTTGTCAATGAATTGGGAGCTGACTTGGTTGCTGCTGTTGGTAACGGCAGGAACGACCAGTTGATGCTTAAAGAC